>JAQICJ010000035.1 GCA_027858615.1 Deltaproteobacteria bacterium | reverse complement strand
GAGGAATCAATTTTTGCTGGTTAAACCTGAAAAATTTGAGATATTTGTTTTGTAAATTTTTAAAAAGAAACAATATGCCGGGTTCTGTACCTTTTTCTGCCAAAGAAGCCAAAATTCCGGCGGTTTCCTTGTCGGCGTAAATGTTATTGCCCTCCTTATTGGAATAAAGATCCACCGCCTGCTTAACCAGATTGGAGTCTCCCTGGTAAATATGTTTCTGGCCGGCAAGTACCAGAAAGCCATTTTTTCTTTCAACTATATTAAAACTGCGGTATTTGCTTTTTGGGGGGGGATTCACAGAGGCGAACCCTCTTATTTGGAGATTGCTCTGGGAATCATCCTGAACATGTAGGAAAAACTTTAAATCATTTCCAATTTTCGAGGATAAAAAAACCTGGGAAAAAGATTCTCTGACTATCAACTTTCCCTGTTGGGGAATTGCTTGATAATCCAGATAAAACAATGATACCGCCCCGGCAGGAACTGCCTGAAAAATACTTTTTTCAGATTTGTTTAAATTGTTTTTGGCGGATTTGGTTGAAACTGAAGAAGAACTGCAGTTGGGAAACTGAATAAAAATTAAAAGAATTGCAATTTTGGAAAAAAAGTTTGAGCTCATTTCTTTTTGATATCTTTATAAATAGTTCCTTTCAACAAAATTCTCCAGAAAAAAGAAAAAATTGTCTTGACTTGAAAATATAATTCAGATACACAATCAAACCGTCGGGGCATATAGCTCAGTTGGTTAGAGCGCACGCCTGATAAGCGTGAGGTCGGTAGTTCAACTCTACCTATGCCCACAATCCCCCACAATCAAACTTCATCTGAATTACTTTCCTGTGACTTTATATATTTTCAACCATATCTGTGATAAAACTTTATATATTTGTAATTTAGACTATCAGCAATCTGCCCCTGATTTTGAAATAATAATAATTGTGGAATAAAGATTAGAATAATAGAAATTAGAAAGGGAATTAGTTGCTGGCATCCATGAAGATTGTCGGTTTGGTGGGTTTGGGTGCTTTGATAACCATGAACTTCAAGGGAGAATCACTTTCGTTGAACCAGCAGTGGAGAATATCTGCCGGGCTCTCAATCAATGTATCCGGTCCGAGCTTTTGCTTTTCTTCACCAATTTGAACCACTCCTTCACCTTCAAGCAGATAAAAAGCCACATCCACCGGAGTAATATGGGGTCTCAATGCTTGTCCCGGCTGAAGAGTTATGATTGTAACCATTGCATCTTTGGTGTTGTAGAGATTGCGGGCATCAACTTCATGTGCATTTTTCATGATTTTAGTTTCTTTTAATTTTTTAATTTTCATAGCTTAAATCTATCCTATCTCAAAAAGGGCATTAACTCTGGAAACGAGATTCTTAACCCCGTAGGGTTTGGAGATCATGCCAACAACTCCGTAGGCTTTGAGATCGTCAATATCAACCGCAGTCCCGTCTCCACTGGAAATCAGAACCGGAACATTTAGACCATGCCTGGTTTTGAGGCGTCTGATACATTCCCTACCATCAAGAACCGGCATATTCAAGTCCAGAATAATTCCACCAATCTGCTGTCGATGCTGATTAAATGTTTCAATTGCGTCCTGTCCGTTTTTTGCGGTAAAAACCCGATATCCCATTTGAGTCAAAATACGCTCGGTAATTTTGAGAATGAGCTTTTCATCGTCTACAATCAAGATTGCTTTTTCTTTTTTGAGCTTATCAACCCCTTTGTCTTCGTGCAATGCTTCCATTTCAGCAGTTATACGAGTGATGGGAATCAGAATCCTGAAAATGGAACCATTGGACTGGGGAATATATTCGATGGTGCCGTGAAGAGCATGGATATTCTGTCTGACCAGAGAAAGTCCCAAACCAACATTGTTGGCAGTTGATCTTGTTGTAAAAAACGGTTTAAAAATTTGTTCCCTGAGTTCCCAGTCGATACCTTCCCCTTGATCTTTGACTTCGATAAGTGCATATTTACCATACTGTAATTCGGGATTTTCCAACAAATATGCACTGTCTGATAGAATTGTTTTAAATTCTATTTCAACAATTCCACCTTTGGTCATGGCTTCAACTGCATTATTAACAAGTCTGAACAAAACCTGGGAAACCAGTTTTTCACTTCCCTTGAACAAGGGATTGTTGGCTTCAAAATTCTTTTTCAGGGTAATATTGTCGGGAATGGTTTTTTTGAGGATTTCGCAGGTTGATTCAAGAATGGGTAAGATGGGAATATTTTTGTACTGTTTGGGCCCGCGACCGCTGAAATGGTGCAGATGGCTGATCATCTTTTTAAGGTGGGTGTTGTTGTTTCTGAGCATTTCCACTTCTTCAAGCAACTTTACATCTGTGATCTTGTCAGTCAGAAAATCAAATCCCTCCTCTGCCTGTTCAGCTATATAGGAAAAATAATCGGCTACTCCCCCGGCGAGAGATTTGGTGGTACCCAGTTTTTCTTTTTTAAAATAATGATTCTTGTATTTTTCCAGTTCTTTGCGCAGTTTATAGCGCGAAACAGAATTGATGATTGTTTTTTTCAGGGTGGTGCAATTGAAATTGGCCAGGTTGATTTCGTCGTCGATATCAGCCTTGAACAATTCCAGAACTCTTTTGCTGTCTGTTTTGTCGGAAATAATAACTACCGGCTTGATCCCCGTTTTTTTGCGGATTTTTTGTACATAAGCAGCAGGATCAGTACCCAGAATTGAATTTTCTACGAAGATAAGATCCGGTTTGATTGCGTCTATTTTTTGTTTAAACTGCTTCCAGTTCTCAACAAAATGCACAGAAAATTTATAGAAACCAGTATTGCCAAGATGAAATTCCAATTGTTCTGCCATTTCAGAATTACTGATCAAATTAATTATAACCAGGTTGTTTTTCATAAAAATCTTATCCCCTTCAGGATTTTGCATACGAAAATTAAATCTTCTACAAATTTTAGATTTTATCCAAAGAGCCAATCTAATATGTTTAGCACTCGACAATATAAATTAACACAGAATATTATTTTTTTAAATTGAATTTTAAAATATTATTTCCATACGGGGATCAGCAGAATAATCAGAAAATGTTGGGGGTAACTCCCTTTTTTATATAGTGACGATAATGCAGGTTGACACCCAGGGCAAAAAGATGTGAGAGAGGATGTTTGAGGGCATTTTTGTGTAAGATGGTTCTTCGCAGAATGGATGAAAGGGAAAATACTCGCCGATTAAGCCACCAATACATCTCAGTCAGTTTTTCGGGAGAAATATTCTCGGGAGTATGAACCGCCTGGGTACCGTCGTATTTTTTATAATCTTCGTGCAAAAGCCTGCCTTCACGTTTGAACTGTTCATAAAGTTCGGAGCCGGGCATGGGAGTAAGAATATAAAAACGGGGAATAGGAATGCGGGCTCGATTGACAAAATCCAGAGTGGCTCGCAAAGATTCCTCTGTATCACTGTCCAGGCCTACCATCATCTCGGAGCTGGGCATTATCCCAACCTTTTCGATTCTTCGCAGCAACTTCTCGTGCTCGGTTACCTTGACCCAGCTCTTATTCAACTTGTCAAGGCCTTCCTGGGTAATGCTCTCCAGACCGAAACTCAAAATTCTGCATCCGGAATCAGCTACCTCCTGGAGTAACTTTTCATTGCGGGCGAGATTGAGGGAACATTGACTGGCCCAATGGAGGTTGAGAGGTTTGATCTGCCGAGCCAATTCCGATAAATATCCCGGATTACCGACAATATTATCGTCGATGAGATAAAACCCGCTGAAACCAAGCTCTTTTACCCTTTTGATATCTCTCATAACTTCGGGGATAGGCCTTACCAGATATTTTCCCTTGTAGATACAAGAAACGGAGCAAAAACTGCAAAGATGAGGACATCCTCTTCCTGCCTGAACAGGCAACATATTTCCCAGGGGTTTGTCCAGCAGCAGTTCATATCTGGGCAGAGGCAGATTTTTAAGTTCGCTGATGGGCAGATCATAGATTTTTTTGATTTTTCCATCTTTTTCATAATCTCGCAAAAGTTGAGGATAGGATTTCTCGGCATCCCCCACGACTACACTGTCAACTCCCATTTCCAGAACTTTTTCCGGCACCATGGAAGCCATATAACCACCAAAAAATACCGTTTTTCCCCTCTTTTTGAATTCCCTGGCAATTTCCAGACCCCTGAAAATTGCATGACCCATGGTGCCTATTCCTACCAAATCGGCATCGCAATCAAAATCCACTTCATCAACAACCTCTATTACAACTTCCACCTCCCAGTGTTCGGGAGTCATGGCAGCCAGCAGAGGGAAAACCAGTCCGGGCAGATTGATTTTGCGTTGTTTGCACAAAGCAGTGCCGTTTTCATAGTATTGAGTGGGCTGGATAAACAGGATTTTAGGCATTTCCGGCCTCCTTCATTTTTTTCAGATATTGACGATGGACCAGATAACTTCCCTTAAGCATTTTCCACAACATGGAGGGCGGATATTTGAGATGGCTGAGTAAAACAGCAGGTCGAAACAAAATTCTTTCGTATAATTTGATTATCTGACGGTAAAATTCACTTACACTGAGATGTTCAGGCCTGATGGCAACATGAGCTAAATCCCAGCTGGCATAATCACTACGATGGATCAACAGTTTTTCAGGTTCTACCTCGAATCCTGTTCCCGGAATCGGAGTCAGCGGCTGCAAATTTACATATTTAATATCAAGTTCAATCAGTTTATCTCCCAATTGATCAAAATCTTCTGCTTTCCAGTGGGGAGGTATGATAACCGTTGCAAAACAATCGATGCCCAGACTGTTCATCAACTTGATTGCCTTTTCATTGGTGGCGGGACTGTTATTTTTGTTGTATCGATCCAATTCTTCCTTGTTGAAAGATTCTAGCCCCACGATAATGGTTTTGAGTCCCAAACGCCTGAATCTCTTGATAAGTTCCACCTGTTCCACAATAAAATCAGACCTGCCGTAAATAAGGAAATTCTTCTCAATGTTTTCTTTTTCCAGAGCATCAAGAAATTTGCCCAAGCGGGAGGGAGAAACCAGAAAATCATCGTCAACAATATAGATTTCCTTTTCTTCCAGGTCTTTGATTTCAGATATTATGTCCTCAAGGGGACGCTGGGCAAAATTGTCATCGGTGATTGATCGGCAAAAACAGAAGTTGCAATTGTAGGGACAACCAAAAGCTGTTTTGACCAAGGCGACTTTGTTGTGAAAGATATAAAAATATTCATCTCTATATTTGCCGGTATAGGTGCGGTTGACCCGGGGGAAAGTAAAATCGAAGGAAGGCCAGTTTGCTCTGCCGGGGTTTTCACCGTAAGCCAGAGCGGCTTTCGGTTTTTCTCCCTGGCCCTCAAGATATGAAATCAACCCGGTAAAAACGGTGGTAGCATTGCGAACAACCCTGTAATCAACAGCTATGTGATGCAAATCTTCGGGGACAACTTCAACATGAACCCCGCCGGCTACAGTGACAATCTGTGGAGCAAATTTTTTTGCTCTGGCGCAATATTCGATCATTGTTTTGACATTGGTGATATAGCCGGTGACACAAAAAAGATCGGGCTGATATTTCTCCAGGAAATATTCAAGGGGAGCTTTTTCCAGAATCATATCCACAACAACCGGATCATGATTGTCCTCGACGACAGTAGCGAGAACCTCGAGTTCAAGGGGTTCCACCAACATTACGTGTTGTAATCCAATAGTTTCCTTTTCGGGAGCTGGACGAACCAGAAGAATTTTCATATCTACCTGCCTTTTGCGTTGAAAACGTGGTGTTCTTTAAAATCGAAATTGTACTCCAGATAAGGAGCTAATTTCCCCGCCACAAACCTGATCAGTTTGCTGCGATGATAGAGAGTCATGTATTTTGGAATTATTTGAGAACCTGCTCTCAACTTTGGTTCTTCGGCTGTTTGTCCAAGGATCAGTCTGGAAGTTGAAAGACCGGCATGAACTTGCAGCAGATCGTTGATGAGATTGAAATATGTATTGTATTTGTGGTTGAATTGATAATCGAGCCCTCCCAGGAAGAAATTAAGCTCGTCCTGCCAAGCCAGATAAATGTGCCAACCTAGCAGTTGTTCTTCCTGATAGAAGGAAACCAGCCTGAATGAAGCTCCCAGGTTGGAAAAAAACTGCAGGCTTAATTGTTCCAATTTGGCATCGCTGCGGTTATAAACTTGAAGATACTGGTTGTAATGTTCAGAACCGAATACTTTGCAACTGCTTTCTTTACGTCTGATCCCGCCAAAGGAACTTTGCAATTGCTGCAATCTTCTCCGATAATTTGAACGCAGAGAATTTTTATAGGCGTTGAAATCTTTGAACTTTTTGGAAACTACCAGATTAGGCAAGGTAAAACCGGTGATAAATTTGGGATTTTGAGGTTTCCAATCGAGATTGAGAGCCAGCACAAACCCCTTTTCGAGTTTGATAACCTGATTTAAAAGCTTCCGGGCCATTTTGGGATTACCCACAAGTCCCATAGAAGCAACAGATGCAGGAATTCCAACAATATTCATCTTGACGGGAGATTTGATTCCGGCATAGGTGCCTAAATCAAGCCGCAAAGAATAAACACAGGCTCCTGCCAGTAGATGAGTGCCGGAATAAAGCTCGTAATATCTTTGAAAACAATAATTGTATTGCTGACAATGAACCAGGAAATCGGTGGTCTGAAAGTAATCTGCAGCTAACTGATTCCACTGCCGGGAAATATTATCCGGATTTTCAACTTTATGTAAAAAGTATCCCATTAGATTCCATTTCTGAATAAGTGATCCTGACTAACTAACTAAGGTTTCCGTCAAAAACAACAAACCGACGATAGGGTTTGACCGGTTTGCCGAAGGCTTTCTGGAGAAGCAGGGAGGTTATACCAATACTGGCTTTGTTTTCGCTGAAAATAAAGCCGCCTTCGGTATATTTGTAATTTCCTCTTGCCAGGCTGTCTGTCATGTCAGCTACCATCGCCTGCACTACGCCTTTTCTTCTGTATTCGGGAATTACCGCAATTTCGGTCAATCTGACAGTATCAACCGGATTGAGCAGATGATACTTGAGTACTTGGCTGATGGACAACTCTTGTCCGCCCTCAACCAGTTGATTGAAATCCGGGTACCAGAGTAAAAAGCCAACGGGACGTCCCTGATCTTCGGCTATAATCAAGTTTTCTTCTTTGAGTAGCCATCTGAAAGGATGAAAAAGTTCATAATCTTCTTCACTGGTGCGATCAGACCAGTAGGGATGTTCCGGGAAACATTGATTGTTCAGTTTGGTATAGATTTCTACATCCCGCTTCAAATTGCTTTTATCCAGATGTCTGAGTCGGATCTTGCCGATATCGGGCATTAACTTCCCCTGTTTTCTCAAATCAAAAAATTGTTGGTTGGAAAAACGGAAAGAAACCAGTTCCCTTTCATCCATCTCTTGGAAATATTCAAGATAATAGGGAGGATTGTAGGGAAGGCCAAACACAGGAGGTTCTCTGAACTTGTTGGCCAGAAACCCGGCGGCATAGTTGAGGTGCCCGCAAACCCCTACTACAATTTTTGTCGCTTCCGTAAAAAGCTGGCGGGCTTTCATTTTGATGGCTGTTGAGAGATTTTCAAGACCCCAGTCAGCTTCAAAAAAAGCAACTTGAACATAATCATTGAGCTTTTCATCCTTGATCAAGGCAAAACGACCGGCACAGACTCCTCCATCCAAGATGAGAAAGGGAATAACGGTTGCATGTTGATGAAAGGCTGAATTGCCACCGATGAGAAGCTTGAGGATATCGGATTCTGTATTGCGATAATGGGGATTGTCCAGGTAAATTTTATGGGGTAAACCATGAAAAAGGGATCATTCTTTTTTAGTTCTGACCTGGCACAGATAAATCATAGAAAAATTTCCTCAGGTTCTTCAAAACCAAGAAAGGTGGTGAAAGATGAAGCAGAATAACTGCCGGCATGAGCAAAAACGACAATATCATCCTGCTTGAGCCGAGGAAGGGGTATATCCTGCACGAAAAAATCGCGAGAATAGGTGGAGCACCCATAAACAGAAGTTTCAAATTCTTTGTCTGAATTGCAAATATCTTTATCCAGAACTGAAAGAGGATGGTAGGCACTGTCAGGATACATGAGGGGGCGAGAGAATTGGGCTGTGGAAGCATCAATTCCAACATATTGTTTTTTTCCACGAATTTTGATGTCTACAACTTTGGCAACAAACCAGCCCGCTTCCCCACCAATAATTCTGCCCGGTTCCAAAATAAGTTGAATCTTGCGGTTTCTTCTTTGACTTACCTTGTTCATCAACCGGGTTACAGCTTTGCCATAGGCTTTAATATCAAAGGTTCTGCCATCGGAAGTGGTAACACCGAAACCACCGCCGAAATCGAGATATTCGAGGTTGGGGAAAAGATCGGCAAGGGCACAGATATGGGAATAACACTCTTCAAAATATGCAACATCAATGATGTCAGTACCCAGATAAAGGTGAAGTCCACAGATTAAGGGGGAACCTTCCAGTTCTTCAATTTCAGAGCCGGTTAGTCCCAGTCTGGAATTTTTACCGAGAAAATAACCGCCTCTGGTTTTTCTGGCTTCGACTCGATCCCCTATATTACAGCGTATTCCCACAGATCGCTCCGGGAATAGATTCCACCAGCGCTTGAGTTGTCCTGGAGAATCCAGATTCAAAATCAAATCATGCTTCGCAGCAAGCTGCATCAATCTGTTGTTCATGGCTGAAGATGTAAACACGATTTGTTCAGGTTTAAAACCAACCTCAAGAGCTATTTTAAGATGCCCGGAAGAATTGACAAAAATCCCCAGTCCTTCATTTTTAACCAGTTTGAGAAATTCAGGATTGGCATTTGCCATGGAAGCAAAAGTAACCAGAAGATTATCATAGTCTATCTGTTGAAAAAGCCGGCAATTTTCCCTGATCAGTTTTTTATCGTAAAGATACAGAGGCGTCTCACTTTGTTCCAGAGCAGTTTTCACAAATTCTTCGGGAAAATATTCCATGGACCCACCTCTTCCTCTGGCAATAATATGCAGATAAGTTTCAGATATAGATACGGGGTTCAACTATTTTGATTTTTCTTTGACAACGCCATCCATAATGGCTTCGAGAATTGATCCGAGCCTTTTTATTCCCAGGATAATGTGATTTCTGGAGCCCACCAGTACATCATCTATTATTAAAGCTATTGAGCGTTTTTTTACAGAAGTCCATTCCAGCTTTTCTTCCAATTCTCTGATGCCGTCTGCATCTGCCTGAAAATCACCAAATAATTTAACTTTTTGGATGATATTACCGTCAGGTACTGAAACTGCCGCATGGATAAAACCGCTGTAATCTTCGACCAGTTTTGAAATGGAAAATTTATCATCAAGGGTTTCGGAAGCTTTCTGCAACCATTGTTTTTGGCGCAGACCGTTTATTCTTTCTTTGTCGAGCCATTTCCACTCAACCTCATCCACCTCGAGCTCAGGGCTTTCCATGTTGAAAGATACTTTATGGGCAAATTCACTGTCCCAGGCCGGGATGAGAGATTCATCACTGACAAGCTCCGCAACTGATTTGGATTTCCAACTGTAAGTATCATCAGAAAGTTTGGGATACCCGTAAAGATTATCGGGGATGTCGATTGATTGTTCAATCCCTAGCCAGCATTCAAAAAAAGCAACGGAGTTCTGGCACTCAAAACCAATACCACCGACTTTAAAACCTTTTTTGGTTAAAACATCAGCTGTCTGCAAAGAAAGAGACAACCCCTCTTCACGGAGGGTGGAAAGGAGAATGTTGTTTAATTTTTTAGGAATCGACTTGAGAGCTGAAACTCCGAGAAATTGCTGGTAGTCAGGAACAACAAAGGCAATATGAACGACACCTTTGTTGAAAAATGCAGCTCCCCCACCGGTTATTCTGCGATAAACAGGATATTTATCCCAAGCTTCATCTTTTAACACCTTTAATGAATTTTGAAATTGGCCGATTACTATTGCCGGGGAATTGATTTGGGAAATTATCAAAGTGGGTCTTACTTCGACATTACTGTTTTGAAACGAAGTGAAAAGATGCTTGCCGGCAGCAAGTGCCCAGTCGGGCGAAACACTGTCTTCTCTGATAAATCTTATTTGATTTTTATTTTTTGGCTCGGTTTTGGAGCCGCTTATTATTCTCAAAATTGAGTTTCCTCCCTTAAATTTTGCTAAAATTAACCCAACAGGATTTATATTTCAAATAATTTTCCTGTTTTTTTGGTTTTGGAAAAAACAGATGCAATGGAGAGAATATTTTCTTTGTTTTTATTGAAGCTTATGCGCCAGAGACGATTATTTTCTTTTTTGTTACCGGCTCTCAACTTGTAGGGTTTTTCGATTATCACCGGTTTGTTTTGGGGAATGGGCAGATCAAAACAGTTGTCAACTTCAATGTTCACCTTACCTGACAATAAAACCAGAATTTCTTTGTTACTGGGATTAAAGGTTTTTTCGGGAATTGCCTGCTGAGCAAAAGATAGAACTTCAAAATTAGGTAAATTGTTTTCTTCTAAAGTTTTTTCCACAATATATCCTCCAATGAGAATTTATTGTACTGATTTTTCAGTTGAATTCCAGACCTAAGTTGTATTTTTCGGGATTATTTGCAGCATACAGGAAGAATTGTCTTTGTTTGTTTTTTATTTCCATGCAGTTAGAGAAAATAGCTTTTTGCCCTGAAACTGAAACTTTAAATAAAACATCCCAAATAAAATAGAAAACTGAAAAATAAAGTTCAGGATGTTGGTTTGGCTATAAAACTGATTCTTAATCCGGGGGATCTGGCTCTTCCATAATCAACATGCAAAGAATTCAATATCTTGTACAGATGACTTCCCTTATTGAAAACGGGAGTAATTTTCCGGGAGCTTTTCATCCAGAAATTCAATTCCAGTCTGGTTTTAACAGATACAAGTTTATAAATAAATTTCAAAAAAGGTTGCAGTTGTTTTTGATATTTCCTGAGCATTTCTTTCCATTTAGAACTGCCCAAGTGGTTGATTCTGATATTGAATTTGCTAATTTCAAGAGAACCGAGTTTCCATTTTGCCAGATATTCATCATAAATATACCCAAATCGTTTTTTATTGATTCTGGAAGCAAAATGTTTGCACTTGGAAGCAAGTAGATCAAGCAAATTATCTCCGGAAATTAATTTTTTGAGAATTGCCGCTTTAGCAAGAAGGGGCAGGAATTCGCCTATTTTTTTCTTTCCCGTCTGGTTGCAGCTTTTCAACCAGAATTTATTGTCTTCTTTCTGGAATTTGGCAGGCTTGCAAAACCAGGTTAATGCTCTCAAAAAAAGATTGCGTTCTCTGGATCCGGGGCTTACTTTTTTGCCAAGGATAGTCTCCGCCTCACTGCACCGCTGCTGATGAAGAAGAAGAGAACCAAAGTCGTTAATATATTTCTCTTGTTTTTTACCCTTTGTTTTGGCAAATAATTTATAAAAAAGAGAGATTGATTTGGCGGGGTTGATTCTGGAACTGTAATAAGCATATCTTTCCAAGATCTTCCGGGAATTAAAATTTCTATCAACCAGATAATCCAAATGAAAAAGAGCTTCCATCCTGAAATCTCTGATCTTTTTCTTTGCTTTTCTATACTTCAAAATTGCATCTGGAGCAGCATCAGCAGCAGGTTTAGGGGGAAGAGCTCCCAGAAGATTGGTTGACATTCTCCACAACAGAACAGCCAGATGAAATCTGGCAATCAAAGCCTTTTCCCCACCATAAATAGCAGTTTTATATCTTTGCCGTTCCAGGGTCCTTTTGTAAAGTTGAATTTTTTCGATGTAAGCAGGAAGCAAATTGTGTCTGGAATATAGTTGCAAAGGAGTGTAGTTCAAATTGGAATACTGAAAATAAGAGGTTTTCCTGACTGTGAAAACAGTAGGCCTTTTTGCCTGGCTTCCATTGTTGGAAGAAGAAACGGAAGAACACGAAACAAAAATAAGTTGAATCAAAACAAAAACCACCCTGAAAAATACATTTCCGGCCAATAAATTCAACTTAACGTTCATATCTGTTTATATCCAATCAGAGAGAGCCTCACCTACAGTTTCCAAAACCTGAGGGCCTTTGTTTAATCTGATAGAAGTTGAGGCAGCTTTGGCTGCTCCGGCAACATCTTTTAATCCTGAACCGGTAATAAATACAGCTGCTTTTTGAGTTGATCCGATTTCGCCCCGGCTGTGTCTTTTCAACAAACCCGCAAAGGCTGCAGCTGCGGCAGGTTCGGCAAATATGCCGGTATTGCAGCCCAAAACATAACCTGCTTCAAAAACTTCCTCATCTTCAACTGTCATAAAAGAACCTCCGCATTTTTTGAGATTACGGATTGCCTTGATATGATCCCGGGGAAAAGCCACCGAAATCGAATCAGCCCTGGTGGTGGCAGCAACCGGCTCAATCTGTTCCCTGCCCTGCTTCCAGGCCTGATAAATGACTTGAGAGCCGGTGGATTGAACTCCATTGAGGTGAGGGATGGAATTGATCATGCCCAACTCTTTCAATTCAAGCAAGCCTTTTGCCAGAGCCCCGACAATACAACCATCTCCTACGGAAACAAAAATATGATCGGGAAAATCATTTGCCTCAAGTTGGTAGTAAAGTTCAAAAATTCCACTTTTCTTACCTTCTGAAAGTACAGGATTTACCGCTGTTGATCTGGAGTACCAGTTAAAATGCTTGGCTGCCTGCAAACTCAACTCGAAGGCATCATCGTAGGTTCCTTCCACTGCAAAAACTCTGGCCCCGAAAGTGAGCAACTGGGAAAGTTTGGCCGGGGGAGCCGATGCCGGCACAAAAATGACAGTTTTAATGCCCTGAGCTGCACAAAGACAGGCCAGTGAAGAAGCAGCATTACCTGTGGATGCCGCGGTGATTAGTTGTTTTTTACGAGAAAGGGCATCGGCAATAGCAACAATTGAAGCTCTGTCCTTGAAAGAAGCTGAAGGCAGCCTGCCGTCGTCTTTGAGAAAAATTCCCTGCAAATTCATTTTTTTTTCAAGTCTGGGTGCTCTCACCAGAGGAGAAGGTCCAACTTGCATCCGCGGTTTTTCTCCATGGGGATCAAGAGGATAGAGAAGGGAAAATCGAAAAACATCTTCACCCGGATAACTATGGAGAAAGGGTTTCCATTGCTTCTTTACATATTCGTAATCATATTGAAAATCCAGGATGCCTTCAATCCCGCAGTTGGGACAAGTCATAATATTACTGTCGGCAGGATATTCGGTACTGCATTTAACACAGGTTTTGGAAATAAGATGTTTTAACTGCATGGAATTCCTCTACAAAGATGTTTGAAAATTTATGGAGACAACCACTAAAATCCTCGGTGCAATTCAACTGAAAACAGCTAGCACAGCTCCGGATATTGCCAGAAAAACTGCAGTTGTTTTTTTGAGGGTAATGGGTTCCTTCAAAATAAAATAAGCCAGGGCAATGATCACAATAACGGTGAGTTGATTGACAACAGCCACCAAGGATGCATCAAGCAGCGCCAGACTGAGAGTCCACATGATTATTGCCAGATAAGCTCCCAGAAAACCGCCAACAAACAATACTTTGAGATTGTGTCGGTTGCGCAAACCTCTGAACAATGCTTTTTTATCTCTGACCACACCTATATAAATGAGATAGAAAAACAATCCTCCAATAAAACGGATCCAGTTTATCCAGAAAAGGTTATATTGAGAGAGTAGATGTTTGATAATAATAACACCGACAACTGTCAAGCCCATCCCCATTGCACCCAGAAAAATACCCAACCACAATTTATCCGGGAGATATTCAATTTTATCCAGTGAGGAAATCACTATTCCTCCAATCACCAGAATTCCACCAATTATTAAAAGCACGGAAATCGATTCTCCCAGAAAGAGAACAGCTCCTATTATTAAAAAAGGTGTATACAGGCAACCGACAATGGCATTGAGTCCCGCTCCTAAAATAGCAAGAGATCGAATAAACAGCAGATCTCCAAGCCCGATACCTATAAAACCGGAAACAAGCAGGAGATAATAATGATTGGGAGGAATATCAGGGAAAAATCTTTTGCCCAGAATTAACAAAGTGAGACTGAAGGCAGTAAATCCAACAACATTCTTACCTGTATTAACAGCAAAATTTGTGAGTTTTTCGCTGCTCAACCTGAAAAATATAATCGCCAGGGCCCAGATTACTGAGCTTAACAAAATGGCTATTATACCAATATGGAAATTTGACATTGAACAAATACCTGAAACTCAAAACTGAAAATTAGGATAAAAAAAAGATACTAAATCATTTTACCCGGGGGTGGTCAAGCTGATTTGCTATTAATCAGCAAGGGGGACTGGTGTTTTCTGAAGATTCAGTTAAACAGAACTGAGACTATATTTCCACCTGGAATATTTGAATTCAGATTCTTGATTTTATTTCTCATCGATTACGCCAAAACGCCCGTTGACGTCGATCCAGGGGAAGACATGCCTGTCTTTGGGAGTATCGTAAATGGCTTTCTTCTGGTCTTTTTCAGTTTCCAGGAATTCAGTTGCTTTTTTGAGGGGGGACCAGTGATGGGTAGCCTGAGCAGTACTCTCCATTTCGCAATTTTTCAGAACCTGGTTGTATTGATTTGCAACCTTGACAAAATGACCCACAGCTTCACTGATTTCAACCTGGGTATCATGACTGGATTTTCCCAGTTGTTGGGTAAGAACATTGCTCAGGAATTCCAAAGCTTCTGGCAGAGTTTTGGTATCTACAATTCCTTTGAGGCAGGTAGTGGGAACTCCATCCTTAAATACTCCGCTGCGAGCTAAATCAACAACGCCGTGGTGGGAAAGAGATTCAATCCCGCCCATGAGATGAATGAAAAATTGTGAATCAAGCAACAGGGCAATATTCTTGAGAAAGAAATCAACAGCACTTTTTGAGAGAATACCCTGATAATATTTAAGATAATAATCCCCTTTGCTGATAGCTTCGAGAAATTTTTTGTCTCCGCAGGTACCATGACCCGAACCGTTTATGGCACTGAACAGCAGATTTCGGCTTCTCAATCCTCCGATAATTTTTTGCTGCTCCGGAGTTCCTGAAGCCAATATTGACTCGGCTTTCAAGGCATTGGCACATCCCTGGGAATAACCGATATAACCCCAGGGTGTATTGAGTTTGATAATCTCTTCTAATATTTTGTCGGCATTAAATTCAAGGGTTCTGGCGGTTTTGGTATCAGCTCTGACAACTTTTACTCCCCTGGTGGATTCAAGTCTTTGATAAGCCGCTTCCAGTTCTTTTCCTCTTTTTCCATCCGTTACCACCCCCATGCAACTTACTACTGAAAAATTGTAGTTGGCTCGAGGTGGCTCAATTAACAGGCGCACCAAGGGATCTGAAAAGATATGCTTCTGATCCCGGGGGTAAAAGTATAAAGCTTTGCAGACAGCTTCAAGTAAATCCTGTTCCGTGGAAAATTCTGATTTACCGCTCCTGATATGAAGCCATTTTCTTACCTGATCAATATCTTGTCTGTAATTGTCCACTACTGAATAAACAGTAAGTGCCTCAAAGTTGCGAGACCAGAATTTTTTGAACCAGGACAGATGAATAATATTGTTGTTCCGCCTGAATAATTCCTTACACAAAGAAAAAGCCTGTTCATATGCAGCTCGAGCCTTTTTCTGTCTAACTTTCTCCCTGGGTGAAAAAGAACATTTTGCCCCCAACTTGTCAGCTTTGGCAATGGCTTTAATCGCTTCTTTTTCCAAGTTCTGATAATCATCTTCCTTATTTATGACTGCTTTGGAAGATAAATCGGGATAATGATTCTGGATGTGGTATTTGAGAGCCCAATAATCATCAGCTGTTGCCAGAATTTGTTCAGAAATGGCGGAAAGGGCTTTGAAATAGCTTTTGCGGGCATATTTGCCTCCAGCCATATAATCTGAACGACGCGGAATCTCGAGATTCAACTTGTTCTGAACCAAGTCAACTCGATCCAGCTTGGTTTTAAGCAGATCCTGGGATAATTCAAAGAGAGCAAAAAGCACCCCTGTCAAAACCCTGGGACTGCGATCACAGCTTTCTATCAGAGTATAGCGCAAAAAATCGGAATCCTGACGATTAATATATTCAAGAAGTTGATAGAGGTTGATCTGTACAGTTCTTGTATCAAAAATCGAAAAAAGGACAGAGCGCAACAATTTTGCGGTTTCATGAGGTCCGGGCTTGCCCCTGACCAGATAATGGGTGTCCGGTTCTCTTTCCATGAAAATATCATTCAGAAAAAAACTGATGGCATTTTGCTGAAAGAGATATTTGATGGAACCGAAATGTTCACTGATATCCACTGCTCTTCTCTTGATTTCGAGAATATAATGCAATTTTGCCTTGATTTTGGTTGTAAAGGGAAATTTTCTGGTCAACAACCAGTTTATCTGTTCCAGTGAAAGCCAAGGGATGATTTTCTCCAGTTTTTCTTCAAACTCAGCCAGATCTCCCGGATTCCCTTCAGTTTGGGAACAATATTCATAAATTTCCCCGGCTGATAAAACATTTGCAAGTTTTTGGGCATGTTCTTCATCCAAGGGGTAAGGAGGCAGTTTTTGCTCTTTGTTTTTTTGGATTTTTTCTCCTGGATCCAGAACAATTTTGAGCCAATTGAGCAATTGGTCGATTTCGACAAAATATTCATGTTCCGGCAGTGATTTATCCAGCAAATATCTGGTGCGACGGACATCAAAACCCTTTCCGTCAGTAACCTGCTTGATTATTTCATGGAATTCATCCTGATATTCGTCAGTCCCCACCAGCAACCAGGAAAAAAAGTGCCCGAGTCTTTTACCAGGAAGCAGGTCTCCCGGCTGCTCAATTCCTTTTTCTTCAAAATAGTGAATTATCTTGTCACTCAAGGCCTTGCTTCTGCCAATCAATTTTGCCAGAAAAGGATTAAACAATTCAGCACTTTTGATTAGATAAGTTACAGCCTTTTCATCTTTAAAAATTTCCAGCCACTTTTGCATTTCATCCGCTGGATTGAGTAGAGCATTGAAAAAGTGTGCATCATAAAGTCCGGTTCTGTTGCCTCGAATATCAACTCCGCCCAATTTATCAACACTGATCTCAAGACTTTGCTTTCTCAACTCTTCAACAAATATTTCTACTTTTTGCTCACCTCGTGAAAGTTGAGGTGATTGTCCACCCAGATCCCAGCCTGTTTCAAAAACTCCAATCCCTTCTCCGGTGGAATCGAGCCATCCTTCTTTGACCTTGAACCTGAAAGTGGAGTCAGCCGGCAATTTGAAACCAATCTGTCCCAGCTTGCCAAAAAGCTGGTCAACAAGAACATTCACCCGGCTGTCAGTAAGATCAAGGAGCACAGGTGCACCTTTAGGAAGAAGAGATTTGAGTTTCAACCGCATACTGGAATGTCCGTTTACAATAGCTTCGAGGGGTGCATCGGAAACTCCAAGTTCGGGAATATGAGGCACCCGGGAATGCAAATCCAGGCTGAAACTATTGTTGAGATTAAGACTGACCCCTCCTCCCTGATTCTGGTTCCAGAAGATCTTGCCTTCGCCTTTGCCCTTTAATTCCAAACATTTCAATCTGCTGGTTGGAGATTGAAATAAATAATCATCAGTCAGTTGAAAATCGGCACTGAAAAATAATTCAAAGTTCTCCGTGAAGATGGTTTGAGTGGTTGCATCCGACACCGCCCGCAAATTGGAGGAAAAATCCAAACCCTCAAGAGCAAAACTGGTTTTGAGATGATCGGCAACAACAGGATGTTGCATTTCCAGAGCAAATCTGCTCTGAGACAACCGTCCGCCCTCGAGGATTTTAAACTCCAATTGAAGTTCATCATCAGGGGAATCCCAACTACCGGCAATCATATTATCAACCAGAGTTGTTACCGGAAATTTGTGGTGCTCATCACCAACCGAAACAACCTCCATTTTAAATTGAGTGGCAATAACATCATCTTTTACGATCAATTTGAGGTCGTCTGCAACACATATCAGCCTTTCCTTGGAACTTTCCCCTCTGAAGGATCCGGTGATTGCACTTTCATCAAGACTTTCCATATCCAGAGCAAAAGTGCCTCCATCATAAATATTTCCCGTAATTCGAAGAGGCGGAATCTTGCCTTCCAGATGAAAATCACCTGAAAAAGCGCCGATGGTTTTGGCAAATTCTCCCATCAAAGCATCAAGATCATAACTACTTTTTTCGATAGTGGCAGAAGCCAGAGGCTCGGTGGAAAACAATCTGTCCACATCAGCATGAAGAGCAGGAATAATAATGTAAGGCAAAACCACTTTATCAAATGGTTTTATAGTTCTATCGGGATAAGCCATCTCTCCGGTGAAAGCGAATTCCAGTTCCCAATTTTCTTTGCGGGCTTGAGGAGAACCTGTAATGGAATCAAGTCTGATTCGGGGCAGCTTTTTAAGATAATGTGCCAACTCTGATTTTATGAAACTGGTACTGGTATTGAAACGATCTTTCAATTGAGCAAATCTGTCCTTCAAAAATGAATTGGAATCAAGCATCCTGGTGAATTTATCATCTATTTTTTTTCGGAGAACATCTTTTGCTTTGTTTGCTTCGGAAAAAACCCAGGGCAAACCCAGAGTATCAAAAAAATGTTTAAAAACCTGAACATCGTAATCTTCAAACAGCATGGGGAATTTGGTCAGAGTTCCCATCAGATTGTCCAGAATCAGAGGTTTGGAAAAATCAATCCTGAAATCTGTAATTATGGTGTGCTTGTGATGATCCCGCATCACTTTATTCAAAGTAACTCCGATCCGAGCTTTGGTATCCCGGGAGATTTTAACCTGAAGGGACTCCTCTCCCAGGATTGGATATTCATAGGTTCCGGGATTGAAGGCAACTTCAAAATCCAGTTGGCCATGTTGGATCGCGGCTCCTTCAATCTGGGAAAAATCAATACCGGCCTTGTTGGGAAGGCTCAGAGGATTAAATCCCGTGTCATCGGTCTGTTCTGAAATAAAATTGATATTGAGTCTGTTTTCAGTCATTTTTTCCCCGTATGTTCTGTTTTTTAGATGGATTCAGTTTTTTTTCTGAGCCAGGTTTTTTCTGCCTCATTCAAATATGGAGATAACTTGAGATAACACAACTGTTGATAATTGTTGAAAAATATTTTCTGTTCCTCGTACAGCAGATCAGGTTCCACCAATTTGGAATCCAGGGGGCAGATGGATAGATTCTCAAAGCGGCAAAAACGATCATCTCCGCAAGATAGTTCTTTATCTTCTACAACATAAAAAAGATTTTCTATTCTTATGCCAAATTCATCTTCGGCATAAAATCCGGGTTCTATGGAAGTAACCATCCCGGGAACCAGAGGATCTCCCTGGCATCTGTAATAGGAAATAGCATGAGGACCTTCATGTACATTCAGATAAGAACCAACCCCATGACCGGTACCATGACCATAATTTAAACCCATTTTCCACAAAGGCAGCCGGGCAACAGTATCCAGTTGTTTTCCAGAAGTTCCCTGAGGGAAAGAGAGTGTTGCCAGATCAATAAATCCCTTGAGAACTGTTGTAAACATCTTTTTTTCCTTGGACAGAGGCTCGCCGAAACAGATTGTTCTGGTTAAATCGGTGGTGCCATCGAGATATTGACCACCTGAATCAACAAGATAAAGTCCCCTTGGTTTGAATTTGATTTCCGGGTCTTTTTGGGGTGTATAATGGACAATGGCTCCGTTGGGACCAAAAGATGAAATAGTTTCAAAACTCTGCCCCTTGAAAAACATCTGTTCCTGACGAAATTCCAGCAGCTTGCGGGCTGCACCAACTTCAGTTGCTCCTTCATGATTGTTGTCAAGCCAATATAAAAACTTGGTCAAGGCAATTCCGTCGCGCAGATGGCAACTAACCATTCCTTCCAACTCTGCTTTATTTTTGACGGCTTTAAACTGGACTACAGGAGAACGTTCAAGTATGAGTTTGGCACTGTTTTCGGTGAGTTGATGCATCCAGCCGGAAGTGCTGTCGGGATCAAGCCAGACATTTCTGTTTCTGGCCAAAGCAGGAAGGTCGTCTTTGAATTTTTCATATTCCAACAACTTCACCTGATCACCAAAATAAGCAAGAACCTCATCATTGACTTTGTTGAGGGAAAGATAAAGATAACTGTCATCGGGAGTAATAATCGCATAAGCTATTACCACGGGATTATAAAGAACATCTTTGCTTCTGATATTGAAAAGCCAGGCTATTTCATCGAGTTTTCTGACAACCAGCAAGTGTGCCCCCTGCTCTTTCATGACAGTTCTTAATTTTTGCAATTTTTCCTGAAAACTTTCCCCTGAAAATTCATCACCTCTGATTGAAATGGCTTCTGCTGGCAGTTTAAGAGGCTGTTCCCTCAACATATCAACCAAATTTGGGTAAACATTGATCAATTTGATCTGTTCAGAATCGAGTTTACTCCGAAAAGATTGTAATTCCCGATGGAGATGCAGACTGGAATCTACACCCACTTTATCTCCAGCCCCCAGTTGCTTGCTGAGCCAGGAAATTAAATCGGGAGTATCGGGCATTCCGACTTTAAACAAAATTATCCCGCTATCAGCCAATTGTTTGTCTGCCTGGATAAAATATCGACTATCCGTCCACAGACCTGCTTTATCCATTGTAATGACCAGATCGCCAGCGGAACCTGTAAAACCACTCAGCCACTGCCTGCGTTTCCAGATATTTGGAAGATATTCACTTCCATGGGGATCGGTGCCCGGAACAAGGTAGGCCTGCAGATTGCGTTCAGCCATCAACTTTCTGATTTTATCGAGTTTTGCTTTGGTATTCATGAAAATTCCTTTTTTTTGGATATTGAAACTTTAAATTTTCAAACTGATTTTCTTCAAGTGCAACCAGGGCACTCATTTTCTGTTGATCAACTCGGACAATTGACATTCCATTGACGATCGCCAGAACATTTCCAAGGATTTAACCTTGAGGGAAAGGGGCATCTCCATCATGGCCAGACCAATCTGATAAAACACTTTTGCCATGGTTGGAATATCTCCAAGTTCCTTTTTGGCAACAGCAGCATTTATCCTTGCATTTTTTTCTGCATAAATCAGCATGTCTTCAAGAACTTTTTCATTTTTGATGCTTTTAATATAGCCAGTTCTTTTGTCGAGTATTCCGGAAAGATTATAAATTTTAACCAGAAACATGGAAGAATTCAGATAGGAACCGAGGGAACCGGCAATCTGAGCAAAAATAGTTCCTGTATTGTTTTTCCCCCACTTTTTACTAAAAATCAATTCGGGAATCTTGAGAGAATAAAAAGCCTGGAGATAATTATTGGACCTTGACATTATCCTGTTGCGGGCATACTTGAGAGTTTTACCCATCTGGTCGGCAACTTTCTTTACAATTATCGATTCTATATATTTGTAATTTGCCTGAGCAGCTCCCAGATATAAATTTCTGACTTTGTTAATCCTGGCAGGCAGCAAATCTAGATAAGGACTACCCTGCTTGGTAAAGCTCAAGAAATCTATCCCTTTTTCATATTTTAAAGTGGCAATTCCTGTTCTCAAAGATGCTTTAGCTAGATAATCATAAAGAGTACGCAGAAGAGTATTGACAGGAACCTTTTTGCGAATCAGCTCCGGGGCCTTGCGCAGCAGATTTTTAGCGTCCTTGGAATACATGCTGGAATCCATGGCATAAACATAGGCGCTGACAATTTGCTCATACGAAGAGATCAAGGCAGAAAATTCCTCGAGAGTTTGGGGTCTTTCATCTTTGAGAACTTCAAGCCCTTTCTGAAGTCCGAGAAAAGTAGGTTCTATCAGACGTTTGTTCAGGTAATTATTGATTGTGCTCCACTTTTCTTTGCGATAAACCAGTTTATTGAATATTCCGTTCC
The DNA here is from genome assembly GCA_027858615.1 of Deltaproteobacteria bacterium. Classification (GTDB taxonomy): domain Bacteria; phylum Myxococcota_A; class Polyangia; order HGW-17; family HGW-17; genus JAQICJ01. The sequence goes on along the minus strand of JAQICJ010000035.1, from coordinate 2,160 downwards.
AGAAAGTTGTAAAGGCGTGTCCTGCCCCGCGTTGAGCAAAATCATAGGCTACAGCATCTCTGTCCATTTTGACGTATTTAACAGCTTCGTTCATATAATTGCTAGCAATCTGCATCTTCTTGTGAGTACTTTTCAGTTTCTGGAGGTTGTTTTTCTGGTAGCGCCGCCGGTAATTATTATAGATTTGATTCCATTTGGCGGCTTTTTTCCTGATGATGCTACTAACCTCGGGTTCAATTTTCATCTCTTCCGGTGAAGCGGCCTGTGGCCGGGGATACACCTTGCCAGTGATCAGCCCGAAGGCATCGTATATAGAACGCATTTCATAGACTCTGGCTCCATTATCAGTTGCCAGCTTTTTCAGATCAATTCTTTTGCCGGTTTTAAGATCTTTGGAATACCTCTGCCCCGGAGGATACCCTAGTATTCTCTTGCCTTGGGCGAGAGCTGCCCTGAACTTGTTGGGAATTCCTCCAACCGGACCGATGGTTCCGTCTGGATTGACAGTCCCGGTCATACTGACGTCTTCTCTTACCGCAAGTCCCATCATTCCTGCCATTATTCCGGCGGTAAACAAAGCTCCTGCACTGGGACCGTCTATATAACCCTGCCCGTTGACAATAATCTGGTAGTCGGCCAAATCCCTGCCCACGGCAAAAGCAGCCTGCAAGGAAGCTATCCAGACAGCGGAACGCCAGGAAGCTCCAACTCCGCCTGACAAGTTGCCGGTTACTCCTACATTGAGTTCATTACCGGGATTGGGGGAAACACTTATCCGGGCAGGAATCATTACCCCTTCCTTGGTGGAAGTTTTATAAGCAAGAAACTGTACATTTACCCGGTTAGTCTTCTCAATTTTTTTGACAGGGTAAGTCAATTGACGAATTTTTGTTTTGTCATGACAACCGGCAAAAAGAAATAAAAATAACAAAGGTAAAACGAAACTGATTTTCATAAAAACTCCCTTGAATTGCAGGCTGCTGTGAAAAGAAGTTAAAATAGATTCACAGTAGGGATGCCTGCACATGAAGATATTGGCTTCACTGGATAAAACTGGATGATTTTAAATATGAAAAGAACGTCCCCAAGGACCTGTTTTTCCACTTCTGACTCTGATCTTGCGATCGAATTTACTGATTCCCGGAATAACAAATTTCAATTCTGGTCCCGGCTTGATGATAAAATTGGAATGAGGAGGATAAAGATCACCGTCAAGAGTGTAGGGTTCTGGCTCTTTGAGTTTAAGTTCAAGTAAGGAAACCATCTTTCTTTCAACTTTTTCATTGCTGCTTTTTGACCCCAGCCATAAACCGGGAACCGCCTTCAGCGTTTCAATGAGACCGGATTTAAAGAAAAGACTTTCAAACTTGTCTTTCTGCCAGCCGGATCTGGGAAAACACTTGAACCGCAAAGCAACTTCTTCGACAAAACTGCAAAAAATCGTGTGGAGTTTATCGATATCTTGGTAGGGTTTGCCATCAATAAAGGCTTCCATTTCAATTGGCTTGATTAATTCAAAGGCTCTGTCGTTTTTTCTGATGGCATCATAGACATAACTGAAAAAAAGAGTAATTGAACTGAAGTGTCCCTTGTTGTGAGCATAATGTTCTTGTAAAAACCGGGGAGCGGCTCCCAAACCGAACATGAAACTGTAATGGTCGTTTACTTGCAACAGATTCCTTGAAACAGTCTGCATGGGAATATTGTGCAGGTATTTGGTTCTGGTCATCATGAGAGCAGCAAGACTACTGGTGGTAATCCCCAGAGATTTAGGCACCATATTCTGAGTACCAGAGGGCAAAAGCAAAACAGGGGGAATTGATTTCGGGTTGTCATAAAGAGGCAGAATTTTCTCTAAAGTGCGATGGGCAGTACCGTCCCCCCCACTGATGGCGATAATATCAACATCAATTTTTTTGAATGCTTCTACCGCATCCTCCACATCTTCAAGACTGTAAGTGGAAACAAGCTCTCCTTTTCTACCCAGAATAAAATTAAGCCTGTCTTTTAAATTAGGAGATAATTTATTTAGACGGGCGTTGGCGTTGCTGATGATTCCGATTCCTGCCATGTAAATTCCTTTGAGAGTTAATCTGCAATTATTTGCCGGTTGCAAAAACAACAGAAAATTTTAATTAAGAATACCATTATTCTCAACCT
>JAQICJ010000032.1 GCA_027858615.1 Deltaproteobacteria bacterium | reverse complement strand
TGGTAAAATTTCCTCAGATCAAAAATTTTACCCCTTTCGGGGAGAAACGGATTTAACAAATGGAAAAAGTCAAACTTTTTTATCACAATCACTGCTTTGATGGTGCTGTTTCAGTTGCTTTAATGCAAATTTTTCTTCAAGAATATTATCACAAGAAATATTTTGTAGAATATATCCCCCTTGTTCATGCACCAGGTTTTTCCTATGATAAACGCATGTTTGTTGCTGATATCAATGTGATTCTCGACTTTGTTTATCCTGGTTGTTGTGAAGTTCAGTGGTGGTTTGATCACCATCCCACAACTTTTCTGAATCATGAAGATAGAAAAAAGTTTGAAAATAACAATTATAAAGGACATTACCAGTGGAGTCCTGCTGCAGATTCTACAACTATCGTGATCAAAGATTATTTGAACAAAAAATTCAACTTCTCCTTTTCCAAAGAATTAAACAAATTAATCGACTGGGTTTCCATAATTGACAGTGCCTGTTTTTCATCCCCCGAAATCATGGTCGAAATTCTTGAACCAGCTCCTGCTTTTGCGATCATTTTGGGATTAAGCCAAAATGATGAACTTGCTTCCAAGTTCATCAAAGATCTGGTTGCATTGCAATCACTTGAAAAAATGTCCAGAAAGCCTTATTGGTCCAAGAAAATAAATGAAATCAGACAACAAAACTGGGATTTGATAGAAGACATCAAAGAAAACATGCAAATTATCAACAGAATAGCTGTGATCAATCTTGGAAACAAAGAAGCAAACGGTTATAACAAATTTATCCCCTACTATCTGGACTCCACTATTTTATATGCAATAACCCTGCTCAAATATGAAAATTCATTTAAAATATCTTTGAGTGCAAACCCTTGGGATGATATGGTTATCAATGGGGAAAGTCATGATATAGGCAAGTTATGCAAAGAACATGGAGGCGGTGGTCATTTTGCTGTTGGGGGGATCTCATTTACTGAAAAGAAAGATGCTCAACTTACCCTGGAATTAATTATAAAAACTCTAAAGGAAAAACCTGTAAAATCCTGACATCTTGATATATTAACAGCACATTATAATGAAATGATATTTTGTTAAACCAGTTTGATTTTTTGCTTATCACCAGGATCAAGAGCAGTACCTTTTACATCAACATCAGCGCTGACAAAATACACAGATTTTTCTGCATCCAGGAAAGAACCGGTTTTTCCAAGTGCTCCATTGACGCCGCCTTTATCTTTCATCTTGTCATTTTTTGATTTTATAAATTCATATTTCAGATTAAAATCATAATCTTTGGTTTCCCCGGGTTTAATTTTAAAATTATCTTCAACCAGATCCAATTCGCCAAGAACAAATTCTTTGGTTGTCTTGTTTTCACCACGTCCAGTTGACCATTCTTCAACCATCTCCAGTTTTATCGAGAGGATTTCCTGTTAACTCTTACTGAAAAGTTTTAATTTACCAGCCACCTGCAAATCTTCTTTTTTGCTTTCTTTGGGAATATCCAAAGTTGCCTTGACTCCACCAATACCTAAAAATTGTTTAATCTTCTGAAAAAAACCCATCATTTCCTCCTTCTGTGCAGAATTAGCTGTGGAAAACAATAAAATATTTACTGTTTCAAAATAAAAATTCCCTTATAAGGTTTGGAATAATTATCCTCCTTGAACTATATTTTTTCTTGAATCTGTTGTTTTTGACATTCCGTGGAAAATACATAGAATAATCACTCAAATCAGGTACTGTCATTTTACCTGCAATAGCTTGGTGATTTGGCAAAAGTATGAGAAATGAAACTTGATTCCCAGAAAAGGGAAACTCCAAACAAGGAATTACAAATGCTGTTTTTGATTTTTTTAACTGGAATAATGTCCACCCAAGCCAAACCCAGATCCGGGAAAATTTTAAAAGGGGCTTTACATATTTATCAGAAACCGGAAATTACTTACGATAAATTTGGCAAAATTAGAGGCAAAGGGCGTTTTAAAATTTATGAGGTGGGCAAAAAGTGCAAATATGGACGCTGGTATAAAATTAAAAATGGCGCCTGGGTTTGTTCTGGCTGGTTTATTCCAACTGATGATCCCGAGGGAAAAGAAGAAGATTGGATCAATAAAATAGCTAATGCCAATTATTATAAAAATACGAGCCGAAATACCTATATAGCCAAAAAATTCAGTCATATAAATTCCAAGAAGATGCGCCGGGTATATAAACAGCAAGGCTTTTATCCCGTGGAACGCTTTCTATTAAGAGGGGTCCCTTGGTATAAATTGTTTGATGCAGGGTATGTTTCCGCCCGTTCAATTACACCTTATAAATTCATTAATCTCAGAGGAGTCAAGGCAAAACGCAAAGAACTTCCAATTGTATTTGTCGTCCGCAAAGATGCCTGGTTATGGAAACGCAAAAGAGGAAAATTTGTTAAATTCAACAAAATCGACAAATATGCAGTCAGACCAGTTAAGGACCCCGGGGGACCTTTTTACAAAATAAAATATGCTCCTCATGTTTACCTCAAAAAATCAGATACAGCTTATGCGCCCAATCCTCCTGCACCACCTGCCAGCATTAAAAAAGACGAGCACTGGATTGATATTGATCTTGGCAATAATATTCTCTATGCCTTTAAAGGGAAAAGGCTGATCAAATTGATGTTAACCAGCAGTGCCCAAAGAACTGAAACCGGAATACATCGAGTATATTTGAAAAGGGTATATCAAACCTATGATCAATTAAGAATTAAAGACGGATACTTTCTGGAAGCAGTTCCTTATGTCCAATATTACATGCTGGGGTTTTCCATTCATGGAGCTTATTGGCATGATGATTTTCCAGATCATATTACTCATGGCTGTGTAAATCTATCAGTTATCGATTCAAAATGGCTCTTCCGTTTTCTTGGCCCTATCTTTCCCAGAGGTTTTGTTGAATTGAGAGGTAGCAAAAAAAATCCCGGAGGGCTGGTTCGTCTCAGGAGACCACCAAAACAAAAAACGGAATAATAGTATATTTCCATTTATCAGGGGCGTCTAGCCAGTTTATCTGCAAGATACCAGATCTTGTGTCAAAAATGTCAGCCTTTCCACTCGTATTCAGTTGAAATTTTAAATCAGCATCCTTTTCAGATAATAAATTACACGGTTTTCTGGTTCTCGTTAAATTTATTACACAAAATTATATTAATGCGAAATCCTTATATGATGCTATCATAATACCTGATTAAGTCATCTTCCAACATATCATGTATTTTAAGGATGATTTTTTTTGATTTTATACTAAAATAGTTTGTGGCACCAATGTTGCGTTATTAAATTAGCGTAACTTAAGGAGGTACTAAAATGAAAAAACTTATTGCACTTACAACTTTTATCCTTGGAATCACAACTTTCCAGATAAACCACGTTCAAGCTCAATCTCCCTGCACAGGCATCGGCATCTTGGGGGTCGGTCCGTTTGGCATAGGCATTGCCATGGACTGCCCACCACCAGAGCCACCACCTGCAGTAGTTGTGATCAAGCGCCATCGCGACCGTTGTCGCAAACCATCATGCCGACCTGAACGTCGTCATCCCAGAAGACGCCATCGCAGAAGACGTCGCCGCAGAAGAAGACCTGTTTACAGGGAACCTGTAGTAGATAACACTCCTGTAGTGGAAGCTCCTTCAGAAATTGGCAACTACAGCCAAATGCGCAGATGGTCTCTAGCTGCCATTTTCGATTCCTCTTCCTTCGATGATGGAGGTCTTGCCGGAGGTGGTATTGCAGCCCAATTCATGTTTTCTCCCAACTGGGCCATTGAGGGCACCTACACAACTTTGACTTCCTGCACCAATTGTAACGAGTATGTCCAGCGTATTGACAGCAGAGTTTCAACTTCCATGTTGTATTACCTTAAACCTCTGCGCAATCGGGGCATCTTCTTCTACGCAAAAGCCGGTTTGCTTTTCAGTGCCATTTATTTTGAGCCTGAAACTGGAGCAACCGACATGTATGATCAAACAGAAAGTGTCGCCACAGAATTAGGTGGAGGTCTTCGCTGGAAACTCAGTGATCTGCTCAGTCTCAACTTCGAAACCACTGTAATGCAAACTGTTGGAGGAGAAGACATAGGACACGGCACAATCAATCCTAACCAGACACTTGGTGTACCTGATTCAGCCATCGATAAAACCGGAATCAACATCCGCTTTGGTCTCGCAATTCATTTCTAAATTACTCAGTTTCAACTGTTACCACTCCCCACCTTTTCATCATTCATAAAATAAACCGACAAACAACAACCTTGACTAAAACTCTGTCTTGTCCCGCCCTATGTTGATTTTAACCATTTCTTTTTTCAAAACATATAGTTCCCATCCCTGAAGTTGAAAGGCTATAAGGGAAGATAGAAGGATGCAGTCAATCCCAGGTAAATATGGCGAAACTCTCCTTTTTCTGAACAATAACTTGTCTCACCTTTTTTAATGCAATTGTCTATCCAGATCGGCTGGTAGGCTTTAAACACCAATCCTAAAGATACGAATTGCAACTTGTAAGAGAATCCTCCACCCAGGGAAATATTAAAAGCATTCATATATGTATCACCTGAAGTTTCTTCAGTTTCTCTGTCATCTATTTTTCTACTCAGATTACCTACCCCGGCTAGAGCATAAAGACCCAGATTATCGCTGGCCCATTGATAAAAACGACTTTCCAGATTAATGCTCAGCAGAAAATTTTCTTTTTGACTTTCCTGTTGTAAAAAACCTCCATAGTGAATAGTTCCTCCAACATAAAAATATTTGTTGAGTTTCATCAGCCCGGCCAGAATAAAGCCCGTAGCCGGGGCACAATAATCCATTAACAAATCGTCTTTGTCCTGCTCACAATAGCTCTCTCCTGTTGTCGAATATAAATCTCGACCTATTTCCGAATTAATGCCCACTGAAACTTCAAACATTAGTCCTTTGAGGGATTTTTCATAAGGTGGATATGGCCGCTTTCCCTTATTATCATCTGTTGGTTCTAATTCAAGTTTGATGATTTTCTTTTCAGTTTCTTGATCTGCATTTTTGAGATCTTTGGCAACGGCCTGCTCTTTCTTTCTCTGAGCTTCTTTTTTTGCTTTTTTAAGGTCAATAACCTTTTGGCAACCTTTTTGGAGATTTAGTCGACAACTCTTTTTTAAATAAACCACTGCCTCGGAACTTGACTTATCTACTCCAAGACCATGAAAGAAGAGTTCTCCCATAGCAAAACAGCCATGAGCAAAATTCCGGTTACACAGTTGCTTATATTGCTCACCTGCCAGATTATAAGATTTAAGTCCTTCCATACCCAAAGCCCATAAAAAACATTGATTTACAGGAGAATTGCCACAGGAATCTTTGTAGGTTTTAACCAATTTGCGACAATCTTCAATAAAGCCTTCCCGACATGATTTTTCCTGCATGGCGATATCAGATAATTTATTGTAATAGGTTTTTATTTCTTTTTTTTCTTTAAGATCAGGATAATTAATAATCAGATTTTCATAAACCGGCACCGCTTTACTGAACTCCCCGGCCAATACCAAAGTTCTGCCCCAAATTAAATACAAGGTCTTCTTCTTTTTTCCTTCAGGTATTTTCTGATACATTCCAGCTGCACGCAGATACAACTTTTTTTCAAAAAAAGTATTACCCCGTAAAATATATTTGCGTGATTGGTGGGGATAATCTGAGATTTTTGGCAAGGTTGGATTGACCAGGGATTTTTTGCGGGAAGCGTTTTTCAAAGAGGCGTAATTACGTGATTTCTTCCTTATTTTAACCGGAACACATCTGAGCTTGTTTTTATCAAACAGGGTACCTTTGGGACAACGGGAAGCATGAGCCGGATCTGCAGATAGAGCAAGCAGAATAAATATTTGGAAGATTCTATTTTTCATTTTTAACACCTTCGTGCAGAATTTTGCCTGATTTCAGAATTTTACCTGATTTCAAACTTGTCATGGAAGAGCAGAGATAAACTTTTGTAATATAATCAGGGAAAGTGTCAACTATTATCGCAGCTTCCACAACCGGTTTTTCAATCAAAACCCCTGATATATCCTTTGTACTCTGTTTCCGATTCCGGTCAGTATTTCATAAACTATGGTACCTGCGGCTGCAGCTAATTTCTCAGGTCGCTGCTCGTATCCATCTATTCTTCCAAAAATCAGAACGTTATTTCCTTTTTTAACTTCCGGAACATCATTAACATCAACCAGGGTGGAATCCATTGAAATACGTCCCACAATTGGTGCTCTGCATCCATTGATTACAACTTCACCTCGGTTTGATAAACGCCAGGGCAAACCATCATTGTAACCCAACGGCAACACTGCAATTTTATAATTATCATAAGGAATTTCATAAGTTCCCCCATATCCTATCCTTGTTCCTTTGCTTAGAATTCTCAAATCAACAATTCTGGTAATAAAAGATACTGCCAAACCAAGATTGATCTCTTTTTGAACCTGAATTGAAGGATGAATTCCATAAAGTCCCAACCCCACTCTGATCATGTCAAAATGGCTTTCTTTAAATCTGACTACGGAAGAAGTAGCTGCAGCGTGTGCTGTAAAATTATGACCCAATGCCGAAGCCAGTTTATGCTTGAACGATTTGAAGCGCTCAATCTGTGTTTCGGTGAATTCATCCTCTGCCGGATCATCAGCACAACCAAAATGAGTCATCAATCCGGAAACTTTGATCTTTTTCCATTTATGCAGGTATTCCACCAGTTTTTCAAAATCACGCCAGGAAATTCCCAACCGACCCATTCCGGTATCTATCTTGATATGTACCGAAGTTGTTTCTTTTCGTTTTTCTGCTGATTTCCCGATGGTTTCCAGCAAATCAAAAGATGTAATTACTGCAGTCAACTTGTAATTGTATAATTTCTGAATTTCCTCCGGAGTGGTGATCATTACCAGAATAGGCAAACGAGCTCCGCTCTCACGTAGTTGAATTCCTTCATCCGGCGTAGAAACTCCAAGAAAATCCACGGTGGATTGTTCCAGCTCCACCGCCAACCGATTCATCTCACTGCCATAAGCCAAAGCTTTTACCATGGCCAGAATCTTAACCCCAGGACCAGTCAACTTTTTAAAGGTGCGGATATTCTCGTTGATCATTTCAAAATCTACAACATAGCGGTTAGGTGCCATAGTTTCAAATACCTGATGTGCTATCTCGGAAATATTGGCATTACGGGGCCCCTTGAAGAGAATAATATCTCCTAGAGACGAATTTTCCAGCAAGAACTCCATCAACTCATTTTCATTGTTGTAGCGTTTGACAATTCCGCTGGGGTTGGCATTCCTGAAACCCTTTGCTGTAGCATCCAATAATTTACCGGGAGGCATCAATAATTTTTCAACCCTGTGTTCTGCTGCCAATTGTCCAATATGAAAATGTTCATCCAGTTTCCTGGCACCCAATTCTCTCATCCCGGCAAAAATAAAGTATCTGAAACCATTGCCCGATGGGAAATTGCCCATACTGCGCAAAGCTCCTTCAACTGAAATGGGATCGGAACTGCAAGTATCATTGATCAAAGTAATTCCCCGGGGAGAATTCCATATTTCCATTCTGGTTTCACCGGATTTGTAATTATGAAGGTGATTTATGATCATCTCCGGTGAAAATCCCATCAAATATGCAACACAAGCTGATATTTCCAGATCATCTACAATAGGATTGGCCAGGGTTTCAGCCTGAAAGTCGAAAATTTCACGGTTGGGAAATCTGATTTTAAGTTTGAATCCATATTCATGCACCTTACGTTCAATAATTTGGGGTAAATTTTCGGACTCCCCTGTAAAAAATACAGGAGCCTGAAAAGAATAATCCCGCAGAACTTTTTTTATCAGAGCATTGTTTCCCGGCAGCAAAATCCAACCGTCTCCACCTATATTTTGAAAAAGTTTCAATTTCTCCCGGGCAATTTCTTCCCGGTGACCAAATCCTGCAAAATGGGCAAGCCCGATATTGGTAAGTATCCCGTAATCAGGCTGAATAATCTCTTCAAGATAGGTCATCTCTCCATTGGAACTTATCCCTGCTTCCAGAATCCAAATTTTTCTGGAGCTGTCCATTTGCACAATGGAAAGGGGAACCCCAAGGCGACTGTTATAACTGCCGGGACTGGTATCACAATTATCCCGAAAAACTCTGGCAAGCATATCTTTTACTACTGTTTTTCCGTTACTACCGGTGACTGCAATAACCTTACCCTGATAATTGTTACGGCGTTGTTTACTGATTAAGCCAAATGATTCCAAAGGGTTTGAAGTAAAAATGAGGTCGGGTACTGCTTCCAGTTCCGGGTGTTTCAAAAAATACTCCATACTCCCGATACAAGCTGAAGCACCTGCTTGGAGAGCTGGAAGCATAAAATCATTTCCATCTGCATGCTTGCCGTTTAAAGCTATAAACAGCTCTCCTGGATTGATTTTTCTGGAATCAGTTGTAATTCCCGGAGGGATAAATTCATATTTCTGCCTGGACAAATTGTTTTTCCCCGCAGAAACAAGGGAACAAATTTTTTTTAATTCGGGAAAGTGCATATCTGACTCTAATTGTAACGGGTGTTATCAGTTGTGGTTGGCTTCCCTGGAGTCAAAATAATTTGTGATTTCTTCCGAAATCTAATTTTGACCTTGGAAAATTTATTTTTATAAATTACATTGTGAAATTATGATCAACACTATTTTTGAAACATTGATGTTGCTTTGTTTTGGAGCTGCTTGGCCTTTTTCCATATACAAATCCTGGATTTCCAGACAAAATGGTGGAAAAAGCATAGTCTTTCTTTTTATTGTTCTGATGGGGTA
>JAQICJ010000268.1 GCA_027858615.1 Deltaproteobacteria bacterium | reverse complement strand
CCCCATAGGTGCCATGGTACTTTTCGGCTTTTTCAATTCCAGCTTTTCTCATCAACTTCCGCACAGCCATTGGTTTGGAGCGGCGCTGGTTGTTTTGACGAGTTTTGGTCTTCTGTCCGATTTCCCCTTTATCAGCCATCATGGACGCAAATTGCAAAATTGGGTTATCCTCATTGTTGTTCTTGCCTATACTACTGCCATTGCCCAGGCTCTCTTTTACAGAAGGTTTTTCTGGGATTCTCTGTTCCTCTATATGTCAATCTATATTTTTCTGGGTTGGATCGTTCTCAGCTGCTCCGAACGAAAACAGTTCTGGCAGGCGGTGGGTGAATGGAAGGCAAAATTGCGCTGAGAATTTGTTTGGTTACGGTTCAACTTCACCCTCTTCATTGTGAGATTTTATGTCAGAAAAATTAATTGCTCAGATCACCGATATTCATTATCCGGTTTATAAAACCTTCAAGTTCAAAGATTTATTTTCCAAAAGAATAACTGGTTTTGCCAACCTGCTTTTCAGTTCAAGAAGGCGATTCCGTCCCCATCTTCTACCTTTGTCACTACAAAATCTTGAGCGTCTCGGAGTCAAACATATAGTTATTACTGGAGACCTGGTCAATCTGGCTTATCCGGCAGAATATGTCAGTTTGAAGGAGGTTCTTGAAGAAAGTTCCTTTACTCCCTCTCAATTTACTATTATTCCAGGCAACCACGATGCTTACACAAAAACAGCCTACGCCAACAATAATCTGCACAAAAATCTGGGGTTGTTTGCCGGAGTTGATTCCTTCGCTTCATATCCTCTAGTCAGGGATATCGGTGATTTTACCATAATTGGTCTTTCCACAGCAATTCCCACGGAATTTGGCATGGCTTACGGCAGAATTGATGATCTGCAATTGCAGAAACTGAAAGTTCTTCTCGAAAATTCAGATAAACCTCAGGTGATTGCACTGCACCATCCTCCGCAAAAGGGTCTCGACGGCTGGAGTGACGGATTGGTCAACGGCAGCGAGTTGCGTAAATTATTGTCACGTAGTAAGGTTGAATGTATTTTGCACGGCCACGAACATTTGAATTCCGGCCATTGGTTGCAAGGAATTGATTCAACCCGAATTCCCGTTTACGGAACCAGTTGTGCCATTCTCGATCCGAAACAGAGCTCCAAGAACGCTACAGTCAGACTTCTCAGATTTCTCGATGGTCATCTGGACAAAACCTGGCTGGTTAAATACAACAAAAAGACAGGTCATTGGAATTCTGTAGATACAATATAACCCCCGACAGGACAATTTGATGAAGTTATTAAAAAAAAAACAAGTAAAAATCATGTTTTTTCTTTGGTTGCTTCTGGGTACAGGTCTTGGAGGAGCCATTGCCTGGTCTGTTACCAGTCAGAAACAGCAGGAAAGGCAATTCGAATACTTGGTTGATTCTTCCCTGAAATTGCTTGAAAATGGCAGTATAAAAAACTATATGCTGGTCAGGAATAAATTGGCCCGAGCAGCGAGGATAAAACAAGACGATTTAAAAGTATGGGCAGGTTACTCTTTGGCTGAAGCCAGAATGCAGTGGGAATATTTCATTCCTATCGATCCCCACAACGAATATAAAAACGCCGGTTTGTCTCTTATTACCAGAGGTGGCTACAAATACCTGACCAATGCAGCCGAACCTTTGTGGCAGGAAAGTGAATTTTTGCATAAATTGCTTGAGACTTCAGGCGGCAATAAATATCTCATGTACAAGGTAAAGAAATTTGTGGGTTATTATCCTCAAAGTTCAGGTCTGCGCTCAGTCCTTTCCCATTTATATGCCAAGTTTGGATACTACCCAAAAGCTGTCAAGTTATTGCAGAAGCCTCAAACCAATACCGAGTTGCTGGCCAGGTCTCAACTTTTACTGGAGCTTGGCAAAACCAAAGATGCCCTCAGGGATGCAAACAGAATCATCAAGCGAACTCCCAAACATCTTCTGGCCAGATTGATTGTCAAAAATTCCAAAAAATCTTATGAATACGAAGACATTTCCTGGTTGAAAAGTTTACAGAAACACAAATCCCGCAACGTTGCTTCATTTGCCACCTGCCTTTTGGTCAAAGCTTATTCTCGGAGGAATGAACGCAAGCAAGCTCTTGCCACCATTCAAAAAGTTCAAAAAACAAATATATCCTTCCTGCTGCTGAATATAATCGATTATTATCTTAAACTCGGCAAAATGGATAAGGCTGAAAACCAGTTGGATAATCTGTTTAAATACAGAGTTCGTTCCAATTGGAAGGTAAAAAATATCCTGGGTGAATTGCGTTTTTCCCAAGGAAATCCTCTGTTGGCGTGGAAAGCTATCAAAGACCTTTCTCCGGAAAAAATTTCAGATTACAGTTCAGGTATTTATTATTTTTCAGATTCTTCCCGAATCAAAGATGAGTTTAAAAACAAGTTTTCCGGTAAGAAAGGCCAATATCAACTTCCTGCCGCTTTCTCCAATATAGACAAATCTAATTTGATTTCCAAATTAGGTTGGCTCTGGAACAACAGAAAATTAATCAATCAAAAGCAGATAAAATACCTGGAAAATATATTTTTCTTTTCCCAGTTCAAATTTTATGCAGGAGTTATTTTGGGGTATTATTATCTAGATCAGGCTAAAATTGCTGGCGAAGGAAGGGCAAAATTCCAGGATTTGATCCAGAAAACCGAAGAAATACTCGATAAATTACCAACGCAGCCAGTGTTGGCAAAGCGTCTCAGATACAAAATACTCTATTATCAAAACAAAAACGCCAAGGCTTTGGACATTATCCGCAAAATATGTACAAAAGGAATTGACGGCAAAAATAATAACCGGGTATGTCCCAGCAGCTTTGCCAGTGTTGCTGATCGTCGTTTCCTGCTTAATCTGCTTACCATCCCCGAGGGTCCCGAAAAGGATCTTGAATATGCAATTTCCCGTTCGCTGAAGCTTATCCCCAAAGTTGTTCAGTCTAAAGAAGAGATGATTTACTGGAAGGCCAGGGTGGCTATGCAGCAGATTCGTTTGCTTCCGGGTAATGCAGCCAATATTGCCCGCAAGGCAGTTACCGGTATAGAAGATCCTGAAGATAAGAGTCCCGATGTGGCTATGGCGTTGGCTCCTTTGTATGCAATCCTCGGCAAGTTTGAACTGGTCATGAAATTGTGGAATATGCATTCGGAAAGATATCTGGTGGAAAACATCAGGTTGGCCGATCTGCTTTTGCGAATAGGTGGGGCTTCACAAGCACTTAAGCTGGTTGACGCTGTGTTGGACAAATCCGATGTCCTGGCCAAATACAGGATCAAAGCTCTGGTACTCAAAGGAAAATGTTTGAACAGAATGAAGCGCAACGGCAATGAATATTTACGCCAAGCCTGGAAACAAGAGGCTTCATCTGCAACTTTTGCAGCTTATCTTGAAGGGTTGTTGGAGCAAATTGAGCAAGGTCGTAACCGCAAGCAAAATTGTGATTTAATTAAAAGCCTTTTTGAAAATGACAAAAAACTTAATGCCCAGGAGTTATATCTGAAAATCAAGTATATCTCCCAATGCGATGCAGCCAACAACAATGCTTCCCGAGAAATCTCAAATATTTTAAACAAGTTGCCAGAAAACAGTATTTATTATCCTCAAGCCAGGTTGATCAAACAAAATTTAAAGAGTAAACCATGACTATCTCTCTTTATATCTGTGAAGATAATTTCGAATATGCCCGCAACCTCCAGACTTATTTGCCCAAAATGGGAGATTTTAAATTTGTCGGCAAAGCAGCCAATGGTGAACAAGCGGTGCAGGATGAAGCTCTTTATCAGGCCGATTTGTTGTTGTTGGATCTGGAGATGCCAGTAAAGGATGGAATCTGGGTGATCGAAAAGCTGGCTGTTAAAAATAAGAAGCCTGAAATTCTGGTTCTCACTTCTTTCAAAAGTGAAAAGAAGGTTTTTATTGCCATCAAAAAAGGTGCTTCGGGATATCTGGTCAAAGGGGAAAGTCTGAAAATAATTATCAAGGCAATCGAAGATATATTGCAGGGAGGGGTGGTGATCGATTCTTCTCTGGCTGCAAGATTCTGGAGATTGTTCAACGCTTCTTTAGGCAAATGTGATGAAGTACCCTGGGCGTTGACTATCGAAGAGTTGGATATTCTTACTTTTGTGGCTAAAGGATTATCAAATCCCGAAGTGGGAAAAATCATGGGTTACTCTCGTACCAAAGTAAAAAAATTATTGCACAGCATCTATACCAAGTTGGGAGTCAATTCCAGGGTTGAGGCTGTTATTTTGGCTTTAAAGGCAGGGTTGATCGAACTTTAGCCTTTTTTTTAAAGTTGTTTTATTCCGGTCATTATCTTGGAGTTGACAGAAAACAAGTTATTTATGAAGTATCTAATTTATTTTATTACGATTTATTCAATTTTACAATTTGGCTGCAAAAAGAAAGAGCAGCCTGCCAGAAAAATCAATAAATCCAGTCCATCAAAATCGACCCCATCCCAAAAGCCTGATTTCTCCAAACCTGAACGCAAATAAGAAGAAGTTCCGGTTTTCACTTTTTACTCCGGAGCTAATGAGGTGCCTGCTTTTAAAAAGGGAGAAAAGGTCTGGTCTCCCGTGCCAATTGAGAATAATTGGGAAGTGGTTAATTATTCCGTTTGTGAAGTGAAAGAGATAGTTGGCTACAATGTACTGCTCAAAAATGGTAACACCGAATTTCAGGTACCGGGAGCTATCCTTGACAAGGTAAAAAAACCCAAGAAAAAGCTTAAGCAGGGCGATGTCGTTCTGGTCAACCTGGGTATGAGTAGCGAATGGGGCAAGTTGGAGAAAGTAAAGAAGGATTCTCTGGTGGTTGTTTTTTTATGGGCCAACGAGGTTGAAAGAAAGATTGTTAAACCGGAGATGGTCAAAATTCTTCCCGATAAAAAGGCTGTTCCTGGAGCTCCTCTGATCTACAAAAAAAACAACAAATGGAAATTTGGTCAACTTATCTATTCTATCGAAGGTAAAACCTGTCTCATCGGTTTTGCGGGCAAGCTCGAATTTATTGCCAACCATAACACCCACTACCAAAAATATTCTCGCAAATTTTCTGTGAAAAAAAGAGTGTGGATTCCCTGGCTTAATTATCTTGAAGAAGGCAAGGTATTGAAAATACTACCCGAGGGAGTTGGTTATGAAGTGCTTTATTTCAACCATCCCAGGGCTAAGTTCAGAAATCCGAGAAAATTATCCTTTGCCAGAGTCGTCAAACCACTGGGCTGAAATTATTATTGAAAACAGATTCCCCAGGGTGAGTCCAGACTCCAGTCGGAAAAAGAGTGGCAGCTGGTAAGCGGAGGACAGTCATTGTTGATGTGGACGGGATAACAGATTTTCAGGCAGATATTTGATTGATCCCAGCAGGTAAATCCAACGCTGCAATTGCTCTGATCAAAGCAATAATCTCCTTGTTCTCCCAGCCCACCAGTGGAAAGGCAGGAGCTCTGGTACTGTTGATCTGGCTGGAGAACACAGCTTTTATCATCTGGACAACCGCTGTCATTTACCGGATCACAATTATCGCAACTTTCTACACCAAAACAGTCAGGATCAACACAATCGACCAACTCATCCTGGTCGTCGTCATAGTTGTTGTTGCAGATTTCCTCCCCGGTAAGACAATGCTCTTTCTGAAAACAATCCTGATCTTTGCAATCGGTATAAGTGTCGTCGTCGTCGTCGAGTCCATTGTCGCAGATTTCATCGGGAAATTGGCAGGGGGCAAATTGGTCGCAGTCGGGATCATCACAGTCGATAAGTTCATCACCATCGTCGTCTATTTCGTTATCGCAGATTTCGTCGGGAGTTTGACAGCTCGATGATTGTTCACAATCGGGATCGTCGCAATCTACCAGACCGTTGCCATTGTCGTCTATTTCGTTATCGCAGATTTCCACAAAGGAGGAAGATAATCCACTTGTGTCGAAAGAGCAGGATAAAAATTGGAAAAGCATAAAAATGCTGAGTACCGGTTTCATCAGAAATCCTGGAAGAAAAGTTGAAAGACTGAAAATATAGGTCTGAGTTCCTGATTCAATAAAACAGGAATATACTATCAGTTTACTCTCACCTGTTTTCATGTGCAAGTTTCTTCTTTTCTCTTGAAAAATCCAGGTATTCTCCCTTCCTGAAAATTCCACCACTCAAAAATTACGTTTCCCCGTGTACGGGAGGGTACTATGTCTCTCCGGGCAATGTCCTGTGACTGTACCTTCTTGAAAAGTCCACCATCCTTCTCAAAATAACTCGTTCTTCTCAGTTCTTATGTTTCTCGCCTGAATTTTGAACTTTATTTGCTTGACAACTTTTAATCTCATGGATACTAAAAACAGGTGGATTTTTAGTTTCTATTCACCATGTTCAAACAGTTTTTTACAATCAACAATTCAATTTATTCATTTTTATTTTTATTGTTGATTTTTACTATTTCGTTTTTTTAAGGAGAATATCATGATAGTAATTACAGATGAATGTATCCTTTGTGGAGCTTGTGAACCAGAATGTCCCGTTGAAGCAATAAGTGAAGGCGATGAAAAATGCGTTATTGATCAAGATCTGTGCACCGAATGCCAGGCCTGTATCGATGTCTGCCCAACCGAGGCCATCATCGAAAAATAATTTTATTCAAATCCCTGCCCCAACCGGCAGTTTTTTCTCTCCGGCCACCTCTTTTCAACGCCGGAATATTCTTTCCAAGAAGGTAAAAGTGGGGCAAAAATGAGTTTTATTTTTATTTTATTCAGTTTGTTCCTTAATCAGGAAAAAAATCTTATTGAAGATTTTCTGAACAAAGTAACTGATCCTAAAATAAAGCAACTCCAAGCGGAGTCGTTAAAAGAAAAAACAAAAAAAGCCAAAGAGAACAAGTCCAACAAAATTCTGAAAGCACTGGAGCAGGAGGAAAAATCAAAAAAGGTGGAAATTGCCTACTTCTCCGATCTAATGGGTAGATTTGCACCTCCTGGCTGCCAAGAAGATTCACGTTTTACCCGCTCTTTGTTGCAGTTGAAAATAATGATTCGCAGGCAGAGGGTAAGGAACAGAGAAAAGAATCTGTCACCGCTGCTGGTTTTGGGAGGTGGCAACTTTATCGGTCCTGATGCTATTGGTGATTTTATTTTCAGCAACAACAGCCTGGCCAGGTGGGGAGTTAAACTTCTGGAAAGCATCGGATTGGATGCAGTTGCAGTGGGCCCCGAAGATTTGGATACTCAAGAAGGCAATTTCGACCGATATGTCAGCAACGGCAATAAATTAAAACTTAAATTCGCTGCCACCAATCTTGAGTGTACAAAAAAATATAAAAAGCTTTGCCAAGAACAAATATTGCCATACACAACTATAATAAAAAACGGAATAAAATTTGGAATTCTGGTATTGTTTTCTCAGGATCAGTCTAAATATTTCACCAATACAGGGGGCAAAAAGTTCCAGTTTGCCAAACCCGATAAATTATATCAAAAATACTATAAAATACTCAAAAAGAAGGAAAAGGTGGATGCCATAATTCTGGTTTCCCATTTGGATCGACCACCGACTTATCCAGC
>JAQICJ010000263.1 GCA_027858615.1 Deltaproteobacteria bacterium | reverse complement strand
ATTTCATAGTGAATCTTGAATTGCAATTGTGGCAAATCAATAGGCAAATTATTATTGATTTCAACCTTTAAAACTTTTTCCGCTTTGAATACCTAAATAAAATCAATCTTTTTTATTTTATTAATTTTGAAATAAGAATGGGATTTTAATTTTTTAAAAGTAGTTATCCCCGGAGTGCTACCACATTCAGGACTCCCCCAATCAGATCTCATTTGATACATGGGAAAATCAGACATTTTACATTTTCCTATTTTAACTATTTTTTTTGTAAGATCTTTGACAAATTCTCCCCGAGCAATAACCGTGTTTGCTTTCAGTAATTTTTTTGGTTTTATATTTTCAAGTCCAATCACATTGATTTTACCTAATCTGTATTCAAATCCTCTGTATAAAACTCCCTTTCTTTTACTATATGATGTTGTTGATGATTTCTCCAAAACACAGTATTCAGACTGATTATTTATGGAACGTGGTTTATTTTTAATCAGATTACTTACTAAGAATACAGTTGGTTGGTTGTTATCTTTGACAAGTGGAATTTTGTCTTTTTCTTCCTCATTACTCGAAGTTGGGGGTAATTTAACCTCCTCAGAATTATTCTTTTTGGCATCCTCCGTTTCCAGTTTTTTTCCAGTACAACTAAAAACTGCAATCAACCAAGATAGATAAAGTAATTTTTTCAAAATTTCCTCCAGAACCGTTTTCAAAAATATTTCTGTCTCAAATAGAATTTAAACTAAATAGTTCCCATCCCAGAAGTGGGGTTTTTGGCTGGTGAGGTGTTATACTTTTTACAGTAAAATCAGTATTTTTAATATCAGAACAAATACCAAATCAACGAGAACTAATTTTGTTAAACAACCTAACCCCAGACAAACTATTTTAACAATAAATACCAAAATTTGGGAAACAAATTTTTGGTATTTATGTTTCTATTGACATCCTGTCTAACTGACAATGAGCCCGAACCAAATATTTACAAATCCGGAGTCTGGTGCTCAGGGGGAGAATATAATCTCGAAACCAGACAATATGAAGCTACAGTCCTTGTAACAATAAACTCAATTGACACTGTCCCTCTCAAAAACAAAAAAGCCTATCTGCAGCTTCCTGAAGAAGTAAATTGTATTCCAGAAATCTGCACAACAGATGAAAAGGGACAATGCCTGTTTTTATTATCCGGAAACCAACAATTATCTACTAATATCTACGTTTGGACAGAAACTGACAATATTGCCGACTCCACCACCCAAGCCTCCGCAAAATCAAAATTCTTCAAATCATCCAAAACTTTTATCAAAATTACCCAGAATGCCCCCTTATTTTTTGAACACTATGTTCAAACTGTTCAAAGCAATCAAACCGCAAACAATTTGTATTTAGAACTAAAAGTATCAGATCACAAAGGAATTCTTTCCAAAACTCCATATTATCTTGAACTTAAACAAAATGTAATTTTCTTCAACACTTCCGGTACCACTGATACATCGGGAATTATCAACCTAAACATCAATCATGATGGCACCGGAATCATTGAATCCTTCCTCTACCTCGAAGGAATTGCCCAACCCACCACTTTCCCCATAGAATTCTAAAACCCGACCAGGTCAAATTCCTTTTTCCATCTCTTTTCCTCCCAACTACTATTACCGACATTTACCACCATTTTCTACCACCACTTCTTCCTAGTTTATTTCCAACTTGACCAGGTCAAGTTTTCTACTTTTTCCCCTTTCTTCCCAAAAGTCCAAAATTGTTCTCCACTTTTACTATTTCCGGCAATTTTGCCCACTTTTTTTCTACTTTTCCCTCTTGTTTTTTGCTTTTTTTCCTGAAATTTACTGCCCAAAATACACTTATCCCGTCAAACGGGTGATCCCCAAATTTTTCTGTCCCTGGGGGGTGTAATTTGACCTGGTCGGGTTATTTATTTACCAAGTGCAGGGGCTACCTTGGATGTCTCCCAGGGGGAAGTTTATGGTGAGAGTGTATTCTTCGCAGGTTGGACCGGCGCCATAAACTTTAACGTAAAAATTGAGAGAATCATCATCGCCACAACGACCTTCCCAATTAAGACCCAGATAATTATCGTAAGATGTCCAGGTATTCAATTCGTTTTCTTCTTCACAAGTTTGAACTGGGGTTTGATCTCCAGGCCAAATACCTACAACATCAAATTCAACATCATTCCCAATGGGATCTGTAATAGAAAATTCGATTGTGTAGCATTCATAACCAAAGTCGCCAGTACTAAAATAAATTCCGGAACAGATAAGAGTGTCAGAGATTTCAGATACTGGAATGTGATATATGTCTACATCGTCGCTCAGATTGGAATGATAAATGGTATTGGTATATTCTACAGCTGCATCGCCTTCTTCAATATTTGGCTGGTGAAAAGAGGCCTGGGCACAGGTATCATTTGGTTCCAGGGAGTCTTCAGAAAGACCATTGTCAATAAGGCTGTCACAATTATCATCAACACCGTTACAAACTTCCTGGGGAGTAGATGGACAATCAGGAAAAGAACCGGATTCACATGCAACCGGATCGGCTCCACAACATTCCATGGTTTCACCTTCGGTACAGGAGCAACCTTCATTGGATGAACCGTCGCAATCTTCGTCCATACCTTCAGCATCGCAAGCTTCATCTGCAGATACTACTTCACCGAGACAATTTCCGCTCCAGGTGCAGTTGTCTGTGCATAATTCTGTTCCTGTTTCACAAACACCTACGTTAGTACCACATTCGCGATTGGAACCTTTTATGCAATCGAAACCGTTATCTATGACTCCATCGCAATCATTGTCAACACCATCGCAAATTTCTGTTTCAGGCTCTCTGGCTGTGCAGTTAACCCACTGGCCATTGGAGCAAACTTCAGTGCCAACTCCGCAGTCACTGCTGCAAGACTGAGTCAGTTCTTCATCCACCTGGCCGTCGCAATCATTGTCGATACCATCACATTCTTCCAATTGGGTTTCGGTGGATCCTTCACATTGACCGGACCAGGTACAAGTATTGTTATCACAGCTTTCTGTACCTTTTTCGCAAGCTCCTGTATCACCGCCACACTCTCTGGTGTCACCGTAAGTACAGGTGAAATCGGAGCCATTATCAACAATGCCATCGCAATTGTTGTCGACACCGTCACAAACTTCTTCTGAAGGAATACAACTGCCGCTGCTTGAATCGTCATCGCATGCACCCAAAGAAAGTACAATTGTCAAACTTAATGAAATAAATAAAAATTTTCTTAACATTACTACACTCCTTAATATTATATGGATTGTCTTGGTTGACTCTCGGATTGAAACGCTGGTCTTGTAAAAAACATAGTTTCAATCAAAGGTTCAATGAAAATAATAATAACTTACAATAATAATTCTACAACACTTCCAAGGCTTAAACAGCCTGAACTGGTAATTTTGCAATAACTATCTGATAATAAGTTCAGTTATTATGAATTATGCTTTATCTAGTTCCCATTCCAGAAGGGGGTTATTGGCTGAGCAAGAAGTTGGATTGAGATGCGCGAAGTAACTTCGCAGACATAGTTGACACTATTTCAAGAAGTTACGACAAAGCAGATCAATTCAAATTCCGTTCTCAGACGATGACCTTCCTTTTGGGGATGGGAACTATCTAGTTCCCATTCCAGAAGGGGGTTATTGGCTGAGCAAGAAGTTGGATTGAGA
>JAQICJ010000220.1 GCA_027858615.1 Deltaproteobacteria bacterium | reverse complement strand
CTTCCTGGAGCGGCATTGGCAAAAACTTTGATTTGTTGAGAAAGCGCATAAAATCAATTGAACAAAATTGGGAAAGCAAACTCAAAAAAAAGAAAAACTACGTTTCTTTGCAAGAAATTTCCATAACTGCCAAAATTGAACAATGGAAAAAAAATCAGGATAAATACAAGAAGATTCTCTTCAGAAAAGACAACAAAAAATTCTGGATAGAATATTTTTCCCGATAATTTCAAATTCTCAGAATTATTTTCCCAGTTTTTTTTGCCAAAAATCTCATTTAATTTGGAAGTTCAACTTGCCATATTGGTAAACCTGTTCTATTAGTATATTAGTAATATTACTATTTTCATGGTTAAGGAGTTGTTTCATGAACCGCAAAATTTTTTCCCTGCTTTCAATTGCCTCTTTGTTTCTCTTTTTAGTTGTTGCCTGCTCTCCTGACGACAGCAGTAACAACAACGGATGGAATCAAAACAACACCAACAATGTCAACAACACCAACAATCAGATCTGCTCCGAAGGAGATCAAAGGTGTTTTGCCAATACCATCCAGAATTGTACCAACGGTCAATGGATCAACGATACTGTCTGCGGCATGAACGGCGAACTCCCCGTATGCGATGACACCAGCTCTCCGGCAAAATGTGCCGAATGTATTGCCGGGGGCACTATCTGCGGCGATGACAACAATGTTCATACCTGCACCGCCAACGGCGAAATTGGCCTGGTGGAAAGAGAATGCGACTCAGACACCGGCGAAACCTGCATCGATGCCAATGGCAGCGCCACCTGTGACAGTCCCTGTCTGCGAGCTGCAGCCAAAAACTCATATCGCGGTTGCAACTACTGGCTCACTTCCATGGCCAACGAGGGACTTGATCCTGCCTTTGCCGAAAATTTTGCAGTGGTTATCGATAACAGCAATGATGTTGCAGCCAATGTTACTATCACCGGTAACGGACAAAACCACGCCGAATCAATCGAACCTAATACCCTTTCGGTAATTCTGCTTCCTTTCAACGAAGATATCAGAACTACAGGTGCCGCTTCAGGAGAATCTTTGCAATCGGGCATCTATCGCGCCACTGAAAGTCGCGGCGGTTATCACATTGAAACCACTCTTCCCGTTACCGTTTACCAATTCAGTCCTTACGATTATGTAACAGGTTCCGATGTTTATTCTTATAGTAACGATGCCTCTCTCATTCTTCCCACTCCGGTATTATCAACCAACTATATAATCATGTCCCGTCCCACCATGTCTCTTTCCAATGGCATAAGCGATTTAACATCACCAGGAGTAATGACAGTTATTGCCCCCGAAGATAATACAACAGTTACCGTACAATCTTCAGCTCATACTGCCGGAGGCAGTGGTGTCGGTGCTCTTACTCCCGGCCAATCCATGAATTATCAACTGAATCAGGGTGATGTCCTGCAAATAGTCAGTTCCCAAGATGTTTCAGTTAGCTCCTGCCCGGGACAAACCAGTGGTCCCGATGCCAACGGGTATGAATATTGCGATCCAGGTTCTTCCTACGATCTTACAGGAACCAAAGTTACCTCCAATAAACCTGTAGCCGTCTGGGGCGGTCATAACTGCGACTTTATTCCCTTTGATTACTGGGCTTGTGATCACCTTGAAGAAATGATGATTCCCCTCGAAACCTGGGGTAACCATTTTTACATCGGACTTACCCATCCGGTTGAATCCGGAACTGATGAAACAAATGTTATCAGAATTCTCTCCGGTGAAAACGGAGTTAACGTTTCCTTCAATCCGGCCTTCGAAAATCCTGCCACCCTCAACGAAGGTGAATACATAGAATTTCTGGCTCCGGTTGAGCAACATTTCGAAATTAACGCCACCGGCCCCATCATGGTGGGCAAATTCACTGTTGGACAAAACTATTGGACAGACAGTTCTGATGCCATGGGTGATCCTGCCTTCGGACTCGTAGTTCCGGTTGAGCAATATCGTTCCGAATACTCCTTCGCCACCCCCGAATCCATGTCTGTCAACTATGTCAATGTAATCGCCCAGATTCCCACAGACAGTTATGATTTCATCACCATTGACGGTGAATCCATCACAGCCGAAGACTACCAGGCCATTGGCGACACCGGTTATGGTGTAGCCCGTATCGATATCACCAGTACCGGCACCAACGGTTCCCATCGTATTGAGGCTCCCAACGAAAGTATTACCTTCGGAATTGAAGTTTACGGTTTTGCCAACTACACTTCCTATCTCTATCCCGGTGGTCTTGATCTCGAATACATCAACCCCATCGAATAATTTTGCTCTTGTGGGGTTGCACCCCCGCAAACTTTCTTCACTTTATTTTCCTTCAGGTTTTCTTCACAATTAAAAGGGTAGTGCAATGTCTCCCTCTCTTTCTGTACACATTCTGGTGTTATTTATTATTACCCTGTCAAGTTGCGATCCTCCCTCCACGGCTCAAAACTCCAACAATTCAAACCACACCAACAATATAAATAACCAAACTCCCGAGTGTATCAACCAGGACAACAAACATATTCATTGGCTGGAAACCAATTTAAAAATTCACAATGGGGTTGATTATCCGGAGATCTGCATGAGTAAAAATCAACAACTGGCAATCGGAGCCCTGGTGGAAGAACAGGTTATTTCCGGAACCAATGAAACAGGTTGGGTCAACACTTGCACCGGAACTTTGGTAACCGATATCCATGTGTTGACAGCCGCCCACTGTTTGTATACCTATTCTGGTGAACTCCTTGCTCCCGAAGAAATTCGATTTGCCCTGGGTAATAACGTAGTGGAACCCGACGGATTATTTGTGGTTGAATCATTTGTCATCAATCCCCAATACAATCTTTGGACAGGAAAAACCGGTCATGATCATGCTGTTTTGACCCTCAGAGAATCACCTTTGGAAGAGCTTGAGGTTCAACCCCTACCCTGGAATCGCAATTCCGAACTGGATTTCCTTTTGGGTAATTATGTCCAACAATGCGGATATGGCAGTACTGAAAGTAATTACGACAATTTCAGCAAATTATGGACTCCGGAACTGGTGGTTGATTTTTCTCAAACCCAGGGAGAGATGAGAGTTTATGGTCAGGGAATCAGTTCTGTGTGCAACGGAGACAGCGGCGGGCCCTCACTTTACAGTCTCGGAGGCAATCAACTTTCCATAATCGGAACTGTCTCCTGGGGAGATGCAAGTTGTGTAGACTATGATTATTACGGTCTCACCCACTGGGATCTGGAATTTCTGGAAAATAATATTCCCTCCTGGGATTATTGCGGAGAGATTACTTCCGACGGAACCTGCATCGAAGGCATTGCCCACTGGTGCGAAAATGGATTTTTACAAACTGATTGCTGCTCCGAAGGTTCTTGTCTACAAAACAATGATGGACAATTTCGCTGTGAATTTCCAAGGGATGCCTGCCCTGATTCTTTAGATTTCAAAGGTGAATGTATTGAAGACACAGCCAGATGGTGCTGGAACGGACAGGTTTATTTCAGAGATTGTTCCCTTTGTGGACAAAGCTGCAACACCTCCAGAAATGAAATCGTGGGAAATTACTGTGTAGATTAGTTGATTAAACAATTCTAATTTCAGATAATTTTTACTCGGGTTTACTTTTTTTTCATCTTGTTCTATCTTTTATCGCCAGATTCAAATTTTCTCTAAACTCCTGTTTACAATTGTTGAAAATAATAGTTGTTTTTACCAATTCATCTGTAACCTCTATGACAAATTATTTTAAAGCGATTATCACATCAATCCTCATTTTCAGTTTATTTATGCTGGCGGGGTGTAAAGGTTGCGGCTCTCCTCCTCCCACTCCTCACAAAAGAGCCATGGAAAGCTTTCAGGAGCAAACTGCCCGCATCAGACAAATTGAAAATCTGACCCGGAAAATCAAAAAAAAACCTGATAAAAAACAAACTCTCAAGGTAGCTGTTCCTTATCTTCCTTCCCATCTCAATCCCTATCTCAAAATCAGCAAATGGGGTTATCGCATCAGTATGCACAACATTTACGAAAGTCTGGTTGATCGTGATGCCAAAACCGGCAAACTCATTCCCGGGCTTGCCAAATCATGGTCAATGGAGGAAAACGGCAAGATTTACCGTTTCTGGATTAGAGATGATGTCAGGTGGCAAGATGGACGACCCCTTTCCACCGAAGATATAGTTTTCACTTTGAGTCTGCTAACTATTCCCCGCATAAAAAAAGGCCCCTTCATGGAAGATATCAACTATACTCTGATGAGGGTCGACAAAATTTCCAACAACGGCGTACGCATCGTTCTCAGAAATCCCAACGCCTACTTCCTGGAACACCTGGTTGAATTGCCAGTTCTTCCTTCCCATGTTTTCTACCGCGGAATCTCCAAACGCTCCCACGGTTCCCTGAACCCCATTGGAACAGGTCCCTACAGAATGCTAGAATGGATGGAAGACGACAAAATCATCCTGGAACGCAATGAATTTTACTGGGGACAAACTCCCCAAATCCAAAGACTGGTCTTCAAAGAAATCAAATCCCCGGCTAAGACTCTGGTTGAAATTCGAAGAAAAAAACTCGATCTCCTTCCCAAGTTGAGCCCGGTACATTATCCCAGCCAGATAACCAGCAATATCAAAAAAGATTATAAACTCTACAAATTTGTTCCCCCTGATTTTTCATATCTGCTCTGGAACACCCGCAACAGGATGATCAGTGATTTCAGAATCAGAAGAGCCTTCTCCATGCTCATCAACCGTGAATTGATTATTAAAAAGGTATACCGCAATCTCGCCGTTTCCTGTAATGGTGCTTATTGGAGACCCGGAGGACTCGGAGACAAATCAATCAAGAACTGGCCCTATGATCCCGCCAAAGCAAAAAAGCTACTGGATCAAGTTGGCTGGAAAGATCGAGATGGTGATGGAATCAGAGATAAAAACAACAAAAAATTAAAATTGGTTATTCTGCTTCCCCTTGGCAACCCCAGAGCGAGACAACTGCTCAAAATCATCAAAACCCAATTCTTCAAGGCAGGAATCGAAGTTCTTATCGTGCCCACAGCCTGGAAATTACTCAGTCGCCATCTCAAACAACGCAAATTTGCCGCTGCTTTTCTTACTTGGAAAGGACGACCATATGAAGACTTTTCCCCCATCTTTCACAGTGCCGGCAAAAATAACTACGGAGTAGTTTACAATATTTTCATCGATCGCCTGATCACCAGAATGAGACAACAGAAATCCTTTGAAAATCTGCTGGAATACAGCAAAAAACTTGAAAAAATGCTCCACTCTTACCTGCCCATAACCTTTTTATTCCGTCCAGTGGAAATCAGTCTGGTCCACCGCCGCTTTTCCAATGTCATCCCTACTTCCTTCGGATTCAAATACAAGGAATTCAAAACCAAAACAAATAAAAACAAATAATTCTTATGATTTTCCTGTATAATGTGTTATTAATTATATAGATTTATCAAACATCTAAAATGGGAAATTTTATTCCACAAGTAAAAGGAGTTCACATGAAAAAATTTATATTTGGTGCTTTATTGGTTTTTATTACTCTCGCTATTTCCAGTTGTGTAGTTGAAGACAGTTGCGATTGCTTTATCGGAGACGGACCTATCTGTCTCAATTCCGTAGATCTGGCAGACAGTTGCGATAATGACTGCGATTGGGACGTTGTTGACTGCGATCTATGGTGCTATGATAGCGGATATGACGCAGGCGACTGCTATGATGACGGCTACACCGCTGATTGCGATTGTTATTATTATTAAAATCAACTATCTTTCAATAATCTTCATTTAATTTTACATATCAGGGGAATTGCAAAAATATATTTAGAAAATCTGGTCTAGATAGTTCCCTTCCCAAAAAGGAAGGTCATCGTCTGGAAACGGAATTTGAATTGATCTGCTTTGTCATAACTTCTTGAAATAGTGACAACTATGTCGGCGAAGTTATTGTGCGCATCTCAATCCAATTTCTTCCCCAGCCAAAAACCCCCATTCTGGGATGGAAACTAGATACGAGGTGGGTTTTTGCTGATTTTTCGGTTGAGAAGATGACGGGCCAGGGTTTTTACTATTTCATCCTGAAGTTTCCTGGCCTTATAAATCTGACCTTTGATTAAATCAGTAATGATAGAAAAAATTATGGTTTTTTTGCCTTTGACCAGATATCCCGACAAACAACTGGCTCTGTTCAAAGTACCGGTTTTGGCGTGCAGGTAATTGGCTGCCACTGTTCCGGTCAAGCGTTTGTACAAAGTTCCCGAGCGTCCTGGTCTGGCCAGGGAACTTACCATCAATTTATGAAGCCAAGTGAGGGTTTGCATTCTTTCTAGGGTATCCACATAGTGCTTGGCACTGATTTTAGTCCTGCCAAAAAGGCCGGATCCATTTGATAAAATGACATATTTTCGATTAACCCCTGATCTTCTCAAAAGACCGTAAACCTGACGCAAACCCTTGGCGGTAGTCCCCGGTTCTCCACTTTTGAAAGCACCAAGTGCCCTCACCAGATTTTCAGCCCAGAAATTATTACTGTATTTGTTGGTTCCCTGAACTATTTTGTCCATAGTTTTGGATTTTTTCTGTGCCAGGAGATCAAGATCCCCTTTTGCCTTTTTTCTTTTGTATTTGGAAGGTACTTTGATGCCGTTGTTGCGTAAAACACTGATTAAAACCCCGGCAGCATAAAGTTCGGGATTCAAAGATCTTACCCTCTCCTTCAATACTGAATGTTTGGTTGACATGGTTCCATAAAAAACCACCTGTAATTTTCCATTTCTAATTTTGGGTTCTCCTCTGATATCACGAGTGTGTTTACCGATTTTGACTTTTGAATAGCAGGAAATAAAAGGAGAAACAGGCTCACAGGACACAGTTACCTTAGAACCTTTACGTCGCAGATAAGCGGTTATGGAATTATTGTCCACGGCAATAGGTGAAGGTTTGGTTATATATCCTTCAGTTCCTTTGGAATGTTTGAAACCCGGAGGTTTATATCTGGTAAAATAACTGCTGTCGATTGCAACTCCCTTTGGAATACTGGTAATTCCGTTTTTTTTCAGAACTTTTACCATCTTAGTCAAATCATCTGTAGATGTTGTGGGATCCCCATTGCTCCACCAGTAAAGGGGAGTGGTTAATTGGTTTTTTTTCTTTTTTCCCAGAAATTTAGTTGTAAATCTGTAATTTTTACCCATATACCTGACTACGGTTGCAGTAGTTATTACCTTGATGCAGGAAGCAGGAGTAAGAGGATCCAGAGCTCTCCAGTAATAGATTCTTTTGCCGTTAAGCCATTTGGCATAAACAGATTTTTTTCCCGGCAGAGATGTTTTTTTCAATAAACGGTTGATTCTGATTTGCAGGTTGTTTCTTTTGCTGTGAGCCCGGATCGGAATATGCAACAAAAAAACAAAAATCACTGACTTGACTAAATATTTTTTCATAATAACCTTTTGCTTGAATCAGTTGCTGAAAACTACAGGAACCGATACAAATAACTAATAACTAAACCTGATCTTTACAATTAACAATAATTGTACCGTAAATTTCGGTCTTTCCGGGGAAAGTATATGTCATCCATCCGCAAAGCATACAAAACTACAGTAAAAGAAAGTCTTCCAGATGATCTCACAATTAATTTGGGAGGTCAAAAACTCCATCTTAAAAAACGAACCTGGACCATTGCAGATTCCAAAGGAGAATTTCAAACCAAGGGATTGCGCTATGGTGATAACCCGGGACAACCCGCAGCTCTTTACCGCTTGGATTCTGGTTCTTTTAAATACAAAGACCTTGAATTCAAAGCAGGAAAACCGCTTGTTTCAGGGTTAACCGAAGATAATTTCCTCCAATTTGGAAAGCATCCGGGAAAAACTAATCTTACAGACGTAAATGCCGGCCTGGATATTCTGATTAATTTACATAAAAAACCAGCCGTGACCATTCTCAAACATAATAACCCTTGTGGTGTTGCAACTGCCGACAATCTGGCAACTGCTTATCACCGGGCTTACAGGGCAGACAGAATTGCTGCCATGGGCGGAGTTGTAGTTTTGAACAGAGCAGTCGATACAGATACAGCAACTGCCATTTCCCAATCTTATTCCGAAGTTGTTGCAGCTCCGGCCTATGAAGAAAAATCTGTGGAAATTCTCAAAACGAGAAAAAATCTGAGAATAATCAAGCTTCCCCAATTGGGAAATCTGGAAGAATATCTTTCTTGTCCTCAGTTCAACTTTACAACCTTGAGAGACGGCGGCCTTATTTTGGAATTAAGTAATCCAGATTCAATTCTCAATCGCGAAAAACTGGTTCCGGCCAGCCATAAAAGAAAAGGTAGAGAATATAAAATAAAAATCAAGCCTAATCAAAAACAATACGATGATCTGCTTTTTGCTTGGAATATTGTAGCTAAAGTTACTTCCAACTCTGTAGTCTTTGTTTCTGACGGAGTCAGCAGGGCTATAGGTACAGGCGAACAGGACAGAGTTGGAGCAGTCAGACTGGCAATAAAAAAAGCTTACACCAAATATGCCGACAATCTGGCCTATGATAAATTCAAACTTTCTATTTTCCAACTGGAAGAAAAAGTAGCCAAAGGAGAAATAAATAGGGAAGAATTGGATCTTATCCACCAGATTACCCAGGAAAACCAGGGCGGACTCAAGGGAAGTGTACTTGCTTCCGATGGTTTTTTTCCCTTCCGGGACGGTGTAGATACGGCCATTGAACAGGGTATTTCCGCCATTATTCAGCCCGGCGGTTCCATGCGAGACTACCAATCAATTGAAGCCTGCAATGAAGCCGGTGTTGCCATGGTATTCTCCAACAAAAGGGTTTTTAAACATTGATTTTTTTTCTTCTTTTCATAGCCATCCCCATAAGTGAACTTTTTTTTCTGATCTACCTTTCATCCATAATTGGCTTTTGGTATACTTTGCTAATTGTTTTCCTTACTGGTATAGTAGGCTTCAAATTGATGAAATCCCAAGGTAGATCCATTCTTGGTTCTATCCAAACCCGCATGGCTCAAGGAGAAATCCCCACCTTTGATATGGTTCAGGGACTTCTGATTATGGCTGCAGGAATTTTACTGATCACACCGGGAATATTTACCGATATAACCGGGTTTATCTTGTTGATTCCTTTTACCAGGCCAATTTTGGCTAAATTACTCATCAAATACTTTAAAAACAAGATCGAGATTCATCAATTCGGCAATATACCGAATGGATTTAACAATATGAGTGGTGATTTCAATCAAGACCCCTGGTCACAGCCAAATCCCCATTCCGAAAACAGGATAATAGATGCCGACTGGGAAGAAGAAAAAGACGACGAAGACTAACAGCAAAACCTTAAAAAATAGAAATCTCCCTGCAGTTTCCGATGATCAGGAAGAATTTTTTGAAGTTGAAGAAGAAGAACTTGAAGACGAAGAAGGCAACGACGACGAAGAGCTTCTTCTGGAAGTTGAAGACGACGACGACGAAGACGAAGAACTGGATAAAGATATAAACTTCAAATATTTTGAATCCAATCTCCTTGGCGATTCCAGCAATATCGTCAAATATGATCCTCTCAAAGCTTATATTCAACAAATCCGCAATTATCCCCTCCTCTCCCAAGAGGAAGAGAAAGAAGTCGCCAAAAAATACGAAGAAACTTCAAATGGTTATTACGCCAAAAAGCTAATCACCTCCAATCTCCGACTGGTTGTAAAAATTGCCCATGAATACAGCAAATCCTACACAAATCTGATCGATCTGGTTCAAGAGGGCAATATTGGTCTGGTAAAAGCAGTCGAAAAATTTGATCCCTACAGGGGAGTCAAACTATCCACCTACAGTTCCTGGTGGATCAGAGCCTATATCCTCAAATATCTCCTCAACAACTGGAGACTGGTGAAAGTTGGTACCACTCAAGCGCAGCGCAAACTCTTTTTCAATCTTAACAAACAGACCCAGCAACTCAAAGCCAAAGGAATCGATCCCACCAATAAAAAAATTGCTCAAGCCCTTGATGTTCCGGAATATGAAGTCAATGAAATGCGCAAAAGAATGTCAGCCTCTGATCTCAGTCTCTCAACTCCAATCGGTGGAGATGAAGGCGATACAGGCGAAATAATCGATTTGATGCCCAACGATTCCAAAACTCCTGAAAAAATTATTGACGAATACAACTCCCACAAATTAATCCGCCAAAAAATCAAGGATTTTTCCAAAACACTCGAAGAAAGAGATCTTTTCATCTTGAATAACCGTCTTCTTTCCACCGATCCCTATACCCTCAAAAAGATCGGGGAACATTATGGTATCTCCAGAGAACGGGCTCGGCAGCTCGAAAAAAGAATCAAAAAGAATCTGCGTCAATTCATCAGTGATGAAATAGGCGACAAAATCGATCCCGCTCAATTGGAACTTTCAGATGAAGAAACAATGACAGCTGATGAAATTCAGAAGATCATCAAGGATAAACTTATAGAGTTCGCCGCCAATCTGACCGGAAGTAAAAAAGTAATCATGAGAGAAAGAATTCTGGCTGATAATCCTCTCACTATTAAAAAACTCAGTAACAGATATTCCATCAAACCCGGAAAAATCAGAGAAATAGAACTTAGCCTCATGAAAAAACTGCGCAACTATCTGCTGAAAGAATTGGGTGAAAATGTATACATAGCCCTTGGTGACAAATGATTTCTTCTTCCCTCTCAAATCCGGGCAAACTCTATGTCATTCCCACTCCCATCGGCAATCTT
The DNA here is from genome assembly GCA_027858615.1 of Deltaproteobacteria bacterium. Taxonomy (GTDB): domain Bacteria; phylum Myxococcota_A; class Polyangia; order HGW-17; family HGW-17; genus JAQICJ01. The sequence goes on along the minus strand of JAQICJ010000220.1, from coordinate 728 downwards.
GATGATATCACCCTTCGTACTCTTAAAATTATCAAAGAAATAAAATACATTGCCTGCGAAGATACCAGGCGCACCCGAATTCTTCTTTCCCACTTCGATCTACCTGGTAAAACTCTGATCTCCTGTTTTAAAGAAAACGAATTTCAGCGTAAAGATGAACTGCGTTCTCTCCTTGAAAAAGGCAACAATGTGGCTCTGCTCAGTGATGCCGGAACTCCCGGCATTTCAGATCCCGGCAATCTCATAGTCCAGGAAGCCCTTGCTGCCGGAGCCAAAGTCATTCCCCTGCCTGGAGCTTCGGCTGTAACTACCGCAATCAGCGTAGCTGGTTTCGATGCTTCCCGCTTTGTTTTTCTTGGATTTATCGGTAAAAAAGGCAAAGAACGCAAAAATGATCTCATTTATCTTGCCAACAGCCAATATCCCACCGTTATATATGAATCACCCCATCGACTCGGTAAAACCCTTGCAGCCCTGGTGGAATATTGCGGATCCCAAAGAAAGATAACAATTGGCAGAGAGATCACCAAAATTCACGAAGAATTTGTGCGAGGAACCATTGAAGAAGTAAATAAATATTTTAAAGACAATCTGATCAAAGGGGAATTTACTTTAATAATTGCTCCTTCAAACAGTGAAATTCCAACGATTTTACCTCCCCTGGAAAAAGAAATTACCAGATTAAAAAAATTAGGACTTTCTTCAAAGGATATTTCAAAGGTTTTAAG
>JAQICJ010000171.1 GCA_027858615.1 Deltaproteobacteria bacterium | reverse complement strand
CCTTTAAATTCCCCACTTGTTTTATCTCCTAAATCTCCATTTTCAAGATATATTATTTGTGTTTTGCTACCATATTGGTCTTTCGCTTTTGCTTTTAATTTTTCTAACTCTTTACGAGTATACTCATCTTTGTCAATGTATATCCTATGCCGTGGCACAGCATATCCTTTTGGTTTTTTACCTTTTTTGTATGACTCTGTATTTCCTGATAGGGTTATCAAAACCTTCCCTTTGAATATTTTTTCTAGTCCATTATTAATACTAATCGATTTTTTTCCTCCCTTATTCTTGTTGTTGTATAAAACTGCTTCTACATGACCAGCGGTAGAATTTTTCCTTTTCCAAACTAATACTGTACCTATTTTGTAATTTTTAAAATCCTCTTTTTTCCCATTAATAAAATCTGCTGGACTTTTTAAATGCAATGGACCTTGTCTCATCCAATCACCATTATTGTAAATAGAAGCAGTTCCAGTAACCGGATCAAGAGCATTTAGAGCATTATTTCCTTTTTTAGTAAACCTATTTTTCAATTTCATCCCTGTCATTTTGCCAAGTTGTACGAAGAACCTCATTGAAACACCAACACAATCTAAATTTACATCTAAAGGCTTCTTGTTCCCAGGTTTTTTTATCTGGTAATGAGATAAATTCTCGTCAACAATGTGCTTTGCTACTTTTCCAGCTGCAATTCGAAAGGCCTTTGATTTGTCTGAACCTTTCCAATTCATAATATATTCTGACTCTATTCTCCTCATAGCTCCTAAATCTTTCAATCCATCGCTGCTATTTGATCTTCTTACCTTGTATCCGTCCGGATCCACGAACTTCCAGGGGTTGTTTCCGGCGTAGTGGTAGGTGTTTTGGTCTTTTTCGGCGTTTTTGGCGGTTACTATTAAGTACAATGGGTCTACTGAGAGCCATCTGGTTGTGTGGGGGTTGTAGTATCTGGCTCCGAAGTAGGTTATGCCGAGGTCTTGGTCGTATTCTTTGCCGGTGAAGCCGTAGGGGTCTTTTGGGAATGGGTCTGTTGGATCGGTGGCTTCACGTTCTATGGCTCCGTAGGGGAGATAGACGGCTGTGTGGGTTACTTCGCCGGTGTCTTTGGTTGTGGTGGTTGTGGTGCCAAGGTGGTCTGGATGGAACCAGCGGCGGAATTGGATGCCAGTGGTCGCGTTGTCTTGAATTCGTGCTAATCTGCTGTCTCCGTCAAATACGTAGCGTACGTTCCTGACACTGGGATTACCCTGGGCATCGAGGCCGTCTCTTACTTCGTGGGACTGCTGGATGTATTGTACTGAGCTTTGGTTGAAGACTCCGGTGCCGGCATCTCGCACCTGCTTGGCGGTGGTAACTCTACTTGAACTGTAGTCGTAGGAAAACTGTGCTTCCACCGTAGTGATGGAATCTTCCATCTTTTCTGCAACTACCAGGCGGTTCCAGGCGTCCCAGGTGTAGGTGTAGTTGGTGATGGCCTGGCCGGTGTCTACGGTGAGAGTGGTCATGTTGCCGTTGGCATCGTAGGTCATGGACAGATTATTGACTAATCCGTCGCTGGCACTGCTCATGGCCATGGGACCGGCATTGCCTTCGCCGTAGGTGGCAGTACCAAACCACTTTTTATAATACTCGGTGGGTTTGTCCTGAATTCCACTGGCGTCGGTGGTATGTTTGGCGGTGATGTTGCCAAGATTGTCGTAACTGTAGTCCATGATCCGGAAGGGAGTACCGGTGTTGTCCCTGTAGGTGGTTTGCAATAACTGGTTCAGAGAATCGTAGGACATCGAAATGTTGTAAACTGGATCGCCGTAGCCCTGATTTGTGGGACGATGGTCGGTGATGGACATGATGTTGGAGACATTGTTGTAGTTGTAAACGCGGTGAGCCAAAGTATAACCCTGCCCTGAAAGTTGACTGCGTTTTATCTCCTTAAGTCTGCCCATATTGTCAAATCCTGCCTTAACCCTGGTCTGTGCATCATCCATGATTTGATATTCTGTCCTGCGACCTTCAATATCATATGTTATTGAATCCAAATATTCAACCTCTGTTCCATCCATAATTCCATACATGCGCGAAAGCAGACCTCGGTCGTTATATTCCATGGCAACTTCCGTGGTGGTATCTGAATATTTTAGACGCTGTACCCGACCAATATCATCGTAAATAATCCTACTGACATAAAAGTTGTCAAGATGACCCACCTGAGCGCTGGTGCCGGTGGAAGTGAAGTTGTGATTGGACTGAACGCTGCGAGCTTCTATGGTCTGCTTGCCCTGGCGATCGTAACTGTAATAATTGCGAGAATGGGTATCGATTATCGCGCTGAGGCGACCGAGAGTATAGTTTTGGGGTACTCGGCTGCCCTCTTCGTCGAGAACCTCCGGTGGCATGTAGCCCTGCCCTTGTAACCAGTCGGCTGGAGCATCGTAGAAGTATTGAACTTCCGGACCTTCGGTACATTCGAGGCCTCCTGATACGCAATTCTCATAGAGGAGGCGATTGGTCAGATCATAACCAAACTGGATTATGTTGCCTTTGGCGTCGGTGTGTTCGATGAGATTTCCTCGATCGTCCCAGGCAAAGGTCCAGGTGCCTGCGTTGGGATCGATGAGTTTGCGCTTTTGGCCGATGGAGTCGAACTGCTGGTATTTGGTGACGGCCTGGCCGTCGGCATCGATGATCATGGAAGTAAGATTGCCCATGGAATCCCAATAATAGTCGGTGCTTATTTCTACTTCGGCAGAAGTGGGGTCTTGTTTGCTGATCTCACTGATACGAATTACCCTGCCGTGGGTATCTTTGTAGACAGTACGAGGTGTCTGATAAAACGAATTGCTCGGGTCGGTGTCGTTGGAATCGTGGATTCTGGTGGTAAGGGGACCGAGGTACTCGATCAGAGTGTTGGTGCCATCGGGAAAAACGGTTTGAGTCTCGCGTCCGAATTCGTCGTATAGTTGGGTGGTTTGGCAAACACTGCCATCAATCAAAGTGGGCTCGGTAAATCCGGGCTTGACTTGAGCGGAGCAGCCGGTGTCAGTGGGTCCATCGGGAAATTCCGCTATGGCGCTGCCGGGGGCGGTGAAACTGGAGTTGAGGTAGTAAGAACTGTAGGAATTGGTTACTTTACCCAGAGCGTTGAACTTTTTGTAGCCACTTGCAATCCAGGCTTTGTCAGGATTGTCACTTTGGCCCTGCTCTACGCTGATCCGGGTTCTGCCCAGACCATCGGCAAATGCAAATCCTTCGCTGTAGTCGGAAGAATCGCAAAAATTGCGGTAGGATTTGGTGTGGACATAGGACCAGGGTCTGGTATCAGAACCCAGATCGTAGGTAATCTCCACTGATGGCACCTGGGGCTCCATACAGCCTTCCCGGGCAATATGGGGAAGCCAGAGGCTGGTGAGCCTTCCCAGACCATCGTAAACCGCCTGAGCTTTCTGGCTGTTGGCATCCTGATATTCGGTAATCAAACCGAGGCCGGGATCCCAGGAAGCCCGGGTGGTAATATATTTAACCTGAGTGTCTGGATAAAACTCTATGGGAGCAGCAGGATTTGAACTGAGCACCGGCCCATCAACTCCGGTTCTGATGACCTCTCTGGTTACCAGAGTTTCGTACCCGCTGGGATCTTCGTAGTATTGCCAGCTCTCCATCTTTTTATGGGCATTTGTGTAAACCGGCATTCCCCAGCGATTGTATGATGTTTGATATGCTTCAACAGTATCGGTACTACCTTGATAGTAGACACGATATTCGCCTTTGGTGGACAAACCTTTGGCACCTATGGGACACTGGGCGGAAGGATCGAGGGCACTGTCCCAACTTGAGGAATTGTAATCGTAACTGTTAAGGGTGTGATCATATTTGATTGTATCATCTTCTGAACTCTTCCAGCTTTCACAAACTCCGTGAATCCAGTTCTTTTCATTCATGGAAAAGGTGGAATGAGAACTTATGGTTTCATCCAGACATTCGGCACAATCCGGATTACCACTAGAGTCAACTCTGCCGTAAATAGTCTTGTTTATTGTGTGCCCATAATCATCCACCCTGGCACTTTGTTTGGTGTGAACAATGGCATCTTCACCCGAGGTAAAGGAAAGAGTATAAACCGGCGAATCGTAAGCCTGGCCATCTTTGGTTTCCAGATAACCTCGCCTGAGATCTATAGAAGTTGAGCCTGAATTATACTGGGAATGGTTGGTGTTCAAACCAAAGGAGTGATTCTCTCGAGCATAAACAAATCTTACATCCCGTTCAAAATCAGAGTGCATTCCCGGAGGAAGATCTTCAAGGGCTGAATTTAGCAGATATTTGATGGCGTATTTTGTGAAGGATACGGAAATATAGTTTTTCTGGTCAGAAAGTGTATCGTCTGTGTTCCAGGTGCTGTAACCACTTCCCGTGGCATCGGTCCAGGAATCGGTTCTGTATTCGCTGCCGGAGAATGCTTCATCGATGAGCATGGGATCAGCCCCCGGTTCCAGATCGGAGCGTCCTTGATAATAGTAATGGGTAGTAAAATTAGAAGGGGTAACAGAATCACCGACGTTTTCTTCCTGAACCTGAGCAAAGCCTCTGAACTCATGCTGCTCTCCATCGTAATAGCAATCACGGTAGCGGTAGCGCTTGGTGTATATTGACTCGTTGTAGCCGGAGGCAGCAGAAAGATGAAACTGATCGCTATTTGTCACCTGGGTTACTACCTGCTGGGGAAAAGGACAAGTGGTTTCCCAGCTCTGTCCGGCATCCAGATCGCGAAGATATTGTTCGGTGGAGGGTTCATAATTGATTTCGGTAATTCCCCCCAGACCGTTGTGAACCACATTGATCAGACGGGGTTTGATACCTCCTGTAAAGTCGATATATTTATATCCACCTCCATCAGCCCAGAGAATATCCTGGGAACCGGAACCGTTCATGTCGGCCAGTCGAACTTTGTCGATAAACTGGTTGGCCCATGGTGAATCAAAGATTGTACGGTCGGAAAAAGAGTTGATGCGATTGAGCCAAACATCGGTTTCGTTGGCTCTGATTTGAATCATATCAGGAAGACCATCACCATTGACATCGCCCAAGTGAATCTGGGTTGGATCCATGCTGGAGAAATAAGGAGCATTGCCCATGGTGATATGACGATTGGCGCCAAATGTCCCAGGAGCACAATAATCACCGGCGCCCCAGTTGCCATTCCCTTTGTTGGGCCAATAAACAAAACTGCCGTAATCCAACATTACGATGTCCTGAAGGCCATCACCGTTCATATCGGCCAACTTTACCCGGGAATCAGAAAATTGTACCGGAAGTCCCTTGTGGAGAATACAGGTAGTAATGGGATCATCGGACAAACTGCCATCGACTCTTACATGTCCAAATTTGCCATAGGCGCGGTAACCGTCGGCATCCTGGTAACGACCAAGATTTAGCCAATGCTGCATCTGAGTACCTGTTGTCTTGACAATATCAGTCAGACTATCGCCATTGATATCCACAAATTTGAAATTGGCGGCATCAGTAGTGAGATCTATTGAGGGATTAACATCATAAGTTCCTTCGAGTTGCCAAGTGCAATAACGGGCAGAATCACAAACTGTACGATAAACTGAATAGTATCCATAAGACGGCATGTGGATGAGTTCTGTTTTTCCGTCTCCGTCCATATCCATCAAGCGAACATTGGTGTTGTAGAGCATATGGCTCTGTTCTGTTCCCATCTCTGTGCGAGTACCTTCGGAAATACCTTCACCAAATCCATTATTGAGCAGGTACTGCTGAACAGGACCAGGAGTTGTGGGATCTGTTTCATAAATATCAGGTAGTCCGTCCCCATCAACATCCAGAAGATCACGCCGGCCATCACCGACAGAATGATTGGGAGAGTGGTTCATAACATGATAGGCACCGTCAAGATTACCCATATCACCGGCAGAATGAGTGCCGGCAACTTGAGTATATTCAAATGATACGGGAGGCAGACTGTCTGAATCACTTTTTCCTGTCTGTTGAATTGATTCGAGCATGGTGTGAAAAGAATTTGATTTGTAATTGAAATAGTATTTTCTAACTCTCTGATAACTGAACCCGTAATCAGTAAACACTTCGATATTATTAATTCGTTTAGCAGTAGATACCGGAAAGCCGGTATTATAGCCGGTAATTACATCTTGTCTGTTTTCGTAATCTATGAAGATTATGTGCTGATAAACATTTTCGTCACTTGGTGAAACATTGTAACTTACGCTTCCCAGGTAAGATTTGTTCTGATCCAGAAAATAATCGTATTTGGCCTTGTTGCCATGAACATCTTCAACCAGAACCAGATTCCAGCGAAAAACTCGCTCGCAGGAACCATCACAGATCAGAGATGTTTCATCCCGTGAACCGTCGCTGTCTGCACCGAAATAATATAAAGTACCACTTTGATCCTGTATAACCCAATAAGAATCGTCTGTTCCGGGATTGATAAAGAACACCCTCATGAATATTCCTTCAAGTTTGGCGCGATAATAGTAGTCGGTACCGGAATTGAACCAATCGGGAAGTTGCTCTGGAGAAGTAGATGGATCTATGCGTACAAGCTCGTGCCCACCCCCATAAATAAAATGGTCAATATCATCATCATAGGCCGGAAGTCCCTGATCCGTCTGACGAGCAATATAGGGAACACCAAAATTCCAACCAATACCGGCTACTCCCTGAGAACCGCCTGAAGAATAGCTTAAACCAACCTCCGGCTCAATGCCTCCACGGGCGGGAGGAGTGGTGATGGGAATGGACAAAGAAGCATTACCGGTTTGAAGATTGGTCTTAAAAGTAAGACCCATTCCTTTAACAGAACCTGAACCCTTGGGACGTTTCAGCACCTGTGGTTTTACCCCTGATTTATTTACTGTAACCAATTGACTCAACTCTTTGGCTTCGTCAATTTTAGCAGGACGTTTGGGCTTAACAACATCCATATCAAATTTACTCTCATCGAAAATATCTGAAAAATATTCACTTTGCTGAGAGTTTTCAGCATTAGTTTCTTTTTCGTCTTCTGCCAGCTCCTTGGGACCATTGGGCTTGGAATCAGATGGCAACTTTTCAGGATCAAGATATTCATCATCAGAATTATCTTGTGAAGATTGGCTACTTTTAGAACGATCCCGGGGGTTCGTTTCCGGTACTTCCTGGGCTGAAACTGTTTGGGCAAATCCAAGGACGAAGGTGAATATGAGGACAGTTAAATTTTTCATCTTATTTTACCTCCGTCAAATTGGCTTGCCAGGGAGAAGGTTCTATTTGTTGAATAAAATCATGATCATCTCGACTGGTATCTATGAAATAACCTCTACCCAGGGTGTCGCCGCTGACAGAGGGGACAAAAGAAGTACACTCGGGAAGTTCTGAACCTGAATAACAGATCTGATCAATTAGGATGGGAATGTTTTGTTCTTCGCAGATCAATGCAATGGATATTGATTTGTATTCACCATCAGAGGGAGGAGGAGCAATGGACATTTGTGGTTTTACTATTGCTTCTTTGTAACCGGGCACCATATGATCGTGAGCAACTACCAAATATCCCCATTGATCCAATTGCAGAGGAAGACCTTCATTGTCTTCAAGTGGAATGCTGAAAGCCAAATTAGTTTCCAGGGAAGTCGCTCCGGTAGTAGAATCTGTAAGCATTACCATTGCTGTTGCATCAAGGCTGCAACCGGTAAAGTCGAAACCGGGTTGACCATACAATTCTATGAATGAACCATGCCAGGAAGCATCTTCCGTATGTTTAACCTCGTTGATCAAAACAGGAGGGGTAAAGTTCAACAAATAGAAAGTGCCTTCATATTCCTGAGGCTCCACACAAATGTATTTGGCCGCAGATGTGGAAATCCAGGCATGGGGATCGGGCTCCATTTCGCCTGGACTGGAAGTAAAAATATCAACTCCGGAAGCATCGTAGACAGTGAAATTTGTCTGAGCTCCAGAAGTTTCCCAGGGGGATAAAGAACGAGCAATAATCCTGACAGCAGCCAGACCAAGTTCAAAACCCGGATAATTCCAGAGATGATCAATACGGTAGCAATCCTGATAATTGGTTGCATCTTCAGTAAAATCTCTACCATAGGTCAGAAGTTCTGCTAAATTACCATCAGCTCCACTCAATGTACCGTTTGGTTCCAGTTCAGTACACATGAAATCATCGTAATATCCGGTCTCCAAATCATAATTCCCGCTATTTATTCCCAAGCGATCTTCTATCCGCAGGTAATAATCTCCATCCTCCGGAGCCTGATAAACGATCAGGGAATCGTAGGTAGCGGTATTTTCATCATCGTTCAATGCCAGTGCTTGAGAAAAATCTGCATCCGGCCCTGCAAGTCTCATCAAAGGATCCAAAGTTGTATAAGGTGAACGCCAAGTGCGGAATTTAACAATATCGCCGGCATTAAGGGAAAACTTGTAGTAGTCAAATTCACCGACTTCAATATTTTGTCCGTTAAAATCAGTACCCGGGTCATCTTCTTCATAAACAGGGTTTATTGTAATGGTGGAAAAAACTGCCTCTTCCTGATCCCGGATTTCCAGTTGGCAAGAAAGTGCGGAATTTAGAGGAATATCAAGCATAAATTCAGCCTGTGAAGTGGAAATGACATTCCGGCTATGAAGGTTGAGATTGCACTCGGCAGGTGCTGTCACCTGAAAACCGCTGGCAAAATCCAGATAATGACCGCTGATGGTAACCTGGTTGTTTTGAGTCAGCATGTTAAAAGTGTGAGGCACCAGTTCCACATAAGGATCTCCTTTTTGAACTTCAAATATGCCGGGGACTTCTTCGAGGCCTGAATTAACTGTAAATTCGTGTATTGCAATGGGAGTAAACTCATCAATGGTAAATTCCACATCCAGAGAAGTAGCCGAGTTGACCACCAGGTTCGAAACTGTAATCTCGGTACCAGGTTGAAACGATATACTGGTGAAACTGTCGAAATGGGTATTTGATCCCTCAAAATGAAGTTGATAAGACTTGCCCTGCTGTCCCCGATCAGGACGATATTTTAGTCGAGGGACATTTCTAACTTCAAAATTAATATCCACATGTTTAAGATCGGTCTTGAAAGTAAGAGGATATAAATCAGGGGCGCTATCTGGTTTGGGCTGCAAAGTAAAAGTTATTGTATTATTAGTATGGGAAATTATATTTACTATAAGATCTGAAGTTGACAAAATTGTAGAACCCGAGTTGAAATAAAATCGACTTAGATCAGGCGAAGTTGCGGTAATTGTATAAACTTCGTTTTCATAACCAAAATATCTGTCCAAGGTTAACAGCGGTTCAGTTCCGGCAGGATAATCAGTTACATCAAAATTGATTGTACAATCGCGATTTTCCAGAATCTCACAATTATGAACAGTAATCTCCTTGTTTCCCGGAGCTCCACTCCAGTCATTAATTGACAGATCAAAATCAAGGGTATCGTTTGTCTTCTGGAGATTGGAAATGGTGATCTCCGGATCATCTATGCTTATTGTCGCATTTTGAAAATCTGTAGAGGAATTACCTTCAATAATAAAACTCTGCACCTGTCCATGATGGGTGGAAACTGGATCTATTGAATCAAGCACAGGTTTGCGAATAATATCAATTGAGTCATAAACATGCTCCCCCCTGGTGCTTACTTCCACGTTACAAGAAGTTGAAGCAATTGCATTGGGGGTGGTAGTATAAAAATCAAATTGAATAGTTTGATTATTTTGATCCACAACATCTATTTCTTGATGAATATTGGGACAGTTATAGGTGAAATAAGTATCAGCCTGGGTAAAATGAGTATTTGTTCCCTGGATAATCCCTGGAACAGAACTGTCGTAATAATAAATATTTCGTGCATATTGGACAGAAGGCTCATTTCCGGCGGGATAACTGTTTACGGAAAGCCAATCAATGCAATCACCCGGGCAATTATCAACCAATACTTTATAGTTGCCAGGATTTATGTAATCATGAACAGTTATTTCTGTTTGCATCTGATTTTTATTTATTACTGTTTCATTGGTATCCTCAATATTTCCGCCTGAATCTGGAAACGTCACTGTGGAATTGTAAAAATTAGTATAATCATTGCCATAAATGGTGAATCCCACAGTATCGCCTTCAATTACAGCGGACGGAGAAATTGAATCAATTGCCGGTATGCCCACATCATAGGTGCTCGGGCAATTACTGTAGTAGTAAGGAGCACAATCACTTACCTCAATAGTTTTTATTCCTTTAGTTACCCCTGCACCGATATCTATGGTTACTTCCAGATAGTTTACTCTGGTAAGATGAGGAATAACCTCCAAAACAGTAATCCCCGATTCCCCGGGAAAAGTTACTTGCGAATTTTCTGTAAAATGCGTTGAGGAATTTCCCGTTATGGTAAAAGTTTCTACGCCCCCTATTCCTCCAGTATCATCACTTAGATAAATTACAGGTTTTTCTTTTACCAGTACAGTTCCATCAAGATGTTCCCCCTTGGTGTGAACAGTATAATTGTAATACCCGGCAGCCAGAAAGGAATATGGATAAAAACGAATTCTGGCATGAGTCGAGCTGTAAACATAATAAATATAAGAACTTAAATAGGAAGAATTATCGGTTATGTAAGAATAATTTGAATTGAAATGAGTATTTGTTCCATAAAGATGGATATAATTATAAACTCCTTTGTAAACATAGGAAGGAGAAAGTGAATACACCGATGGCGGAGTTGAATCTGAATTGATAGAGAAAGTTCTATTTTTGCCATTTCCAAAACTGTCTATGTTGTGAACAGTGAAAGTTTTATCTCCGGTGGAACCATAGTCATGAACCCATAGTTCCACATCCAATCTGCTTGAACTAACCAGAGTAGAATTTGCAACATATATATTGGAATCATTGGTGGAAAGATAGGTGCTGGAAGTAAAATTGCAATAGGAATTGCCTGTAATGATGAGATTTACTGTATCTCCCAATTCCGCATTGTAGGTATTAAAATAAACCTGTGGGAAAAAATAGATAAAATTAGCTTGATCTGGAAGCTCTTTTTGTAAAGCGGACTCGATTTCAAAATCTGCTCTTTGTGGCAGAAAAAAACCAGGTTGTCGGTTTGATTTGGACAAAACCTGTCCTGACCGACTCTCTCCACTTAGCGGACTTTTTTCTAAAGAAGAAGAAATCCTGGTATCTTCACACCCGACAATTTGGATTGAAAATAAAATTAAGCCAATAACAATTTTAATTTTAAGACTCATAACTGCACCTTACAACTGAAAACCTGTTTTTGGATCTGGAAAGAAAACAAGCCTGATTGGGAACTGGCATCAACTTTTTCGAAAAAGATGCCAGCCCCATCAGTTTGTCATTTACTAATAACTGGAGTTGGTCCAGTAGCGGTAATTCAGAATAAACTGAATATCCTGCAGTGCTCCCCAGTTCAAATAGGGATCGTCGTAAATTTTCAAGGAATAACTGCCATAAAGGGGGCGTCCCTTGAAACCGGTTTTCAGGTAAGGCTGAATCATGGTGACCTGATTGGAGCTCATGGGATTGGTTATCAACAACTCACCACTGAGTGCTTTGCCATGTTGGATATTAGCTGTGGCCATATCAAATTCGATCAGTTCACCGGAATGGTTTTTAACATCAACTTCACCTGAATGAGTGAGTGTGTAGTTGACAAAAGCGTTGGTATAACAAGAACTGCCTGCATCTTCGCCACAATCTATCAAGTTAGTACCAACCAGGTTAAGTGCCAAATCACCATGACGATAGTTAAAGTTGTTGCGCGCAATATTGCCCGATTGAATCAAACTGCCATTTTGCACGTCTTCATAAGGAAGCAGGAAGCTGTACTCGTAATAGCAGAACTTCTGGTCGCTGGGGTATTCAGGAGTGCATTGGCCGTCATTACTTCCGGCACAAGTACATTTGTAGTCGAATTGTGAACGGAAAATTCCTGCTGAATTAGTTTCCGGACACATTGCTCGGACAGTTCTGGTTGAAGTAGTTTCCTGATATTGTCTGGGATAAGTGCACAGAAAACCAGTGTCAGCCAGGCAGATTTCTTCTCGCTCTTGAGAAATGAATTCAAACTGCATTCCCCAAATTAACAATTCTCCAAAATTTACATTATTATCAACATATGAAGGATGAATCTGAATTTGAATTATACCCGAATCGTCAACATCGTCGGCACCAATTTCATCCAGTCTCTCTACTATCAAAGCTCCGGGGGCACTAAAACTACTTGCCGGGGTTTTGCTGGTATCTAAAACTACAACGCCAAGTGCACCGGAACTGAATTCTTCATAATTGTTGAAGTACAGAACTTTGACTCCGTAATCTACAATGGTAGTAGCATCAGAAGCAGCATACCAGGAAAGCATGTAGTTGCCCCCATGGGAAATTTCAATATTCTGATAAAAATATCCGGAGTTATGGATCTGAGTGGCATCGCGAGCTGGATTGCCATCTGTCAGCCTTTCAGCCTGATGAATATTTTCTATTACGGTTGAATCAAGACATACTGTATCATTAAAATCCCAAGTACTGTAACAATCCAATCCTGGATTACAATCACCACCTGCACTGCATCTGCCGTTTAACTCTTGTTCAACACCACCCTTCAAGGAAAAGATTTCAGTTGCCATCCCATAACAAAATTCCGGGGTACAATCGTTTGCTAGTTCAATATCAGATTCGGATATCAAACATCCAGGATCATCTATTGTGCACCCTGTATATTCCCATGAATTTAGATAGTTAGTACTGGTTTCTTCCAAATTAATACCTACATCAGAACTGTGATATAAAAGATTATATGAACTTTTTTCACAATATCCTAAATTCTTGGAAATTTCTTCTTTCAATGAAATTACTGCCAGATCACTTTCATCTGTAAAAGGATAATCGATGGGATAACTATCAACAAAATCTGACAGCATTTGGACATAATCCCCAATATAATAATGGGCAAAACTGTCTTCTTCCACCAATTTTATTAAATCTGGGTTTTCCCCTTCCATTGCTTCAACTTTGGCTCTGATCTTGGTGTAGTCTATGCCTTCAAATTCGCATATCCTGTCTACCCATGACTTTGGTGCAGGTACAAGGGTCATATCTTCACCCATTTCACTCATATTTATTCCTAGGCGAAATTCTATTGCCCGACGAGATATATAGCTTAATTTCTTTGCGCGTTTAAGGGCGTTTTCATATCTGACTCTGGTGGTATTGTTGCGCCGGCGCATAACGGTATTCAGAGGCAAAGATCGACCCATGGCATCATTGTCCATCATTAATATATTAGCAACTTCCTCTAAACCCTGAGCTTCTGCAGTATCAAGTTCAGAAAGAGTTTTCTGGATTGAAGCAAAGGTGTTAACAATATTAACCCAATCATTGGATAATTTATAAGCTGCTTCATATGAATTTATCATAGCATTATTGTAAATTTCATATTTTTCTAAAGTTAAATTTTCTTTTTCTGCTGAATTTATTTGATTCCCATAATACACAGTAGTTGCTAAGGAACCTATTGACGCTAATATAGCAATACCTGCATTTGGGTTACTTCCTAACTCTGCCATTTTAGTTACTGTGCTAAATATTTTTTCCCATTTTTCTTTTTCAGCTCTAAGATGAGCAATTTTTATTTTAATATCTTGTTGTTCAAGATTTATTCCAATATTTTCAAAAGACTTAGCACAAACTCTTACTGAAGTTGTAATTGACGAAATATATGTTTTTAAATTCCTTAAATCTTGTTCTAATTGAAGTAATTTTTGAAGTTTAACACCATTGTATCTTGGATACAATGCATTATTATTATTATTTATAAAGCGATTTTTTATCTCCGAAGGTAAATTTGGAATAATCAAACGGTTTCCCATGTCCATAATATTTTTTGCTTTACATCTAATAAAATTAGAAAATTCAACCATACTACTTGAAGTAGGCTTCAGTTCGGGAAACTTATCAGAATAAATATCACAATTTCCATATCTTTTTCTAATATTGCAAGCCAAACCTAGTGCCTTCAAAACATCTTTTCTACTTTCAAATGTGCTTAAACTATTTAACTGATGAGTTAAACCTTGATTATTATTATGATCTGTAATTGAAATTTCCTCATCTTCCATTTTATAACTATAGTACTCATAACCTGATAGAATATTGTCAACCCCAAATATTGGTTGAATAGAACAAATTGGAAGTTTATCGTAATAATAATTATTTGAATCTAATCCTAAATTATCATTCTTAACACAATAAATATCAGGATAATTAGGCCAAACTATTCTTAATAATTCCATATTTCTTTCTTCTTCTTCATTGCGTCTATAATCACCATAAAACCGTCGCCAGTTATTTATTTTCAACTTCCTATAAGTAAAATCATGTTTTGCAGCTAAATTAACCAAAATATTAATATTCTTTACAAAACCATTAAACCAATCAATTCTTTCCTTTCCATTGTGGCTTCCAGGTCCATTATTAATGTCAGCAATTAACCACTGTGTTTGTTGACCAACAGTAGCTCTACTACAGTTGAGCTTTTCCCCGGTCCATTCATGAGCATAATCAATTGGAGGACATAAGCTGCTCTCTTTTGTATTCCAAAATACTTTTTCATAACCTACAATATAATGAAATGGGAATCTTTCTCTAATTTTTATTTTGGAAAGCAAATGATTTAGATAATCTCTATTTAACCAAGTCCTTTGAGTATTTATAAGAAATTCAACAATATCTTCCCATTTATAATTATTATTAAAATAACTTTCTACATGATAAAGTGCGTCAGTGCATTTTATTTCTCCATCAAATAAATATAATTTTTCATTCTCATCTTCTGTTCCCCCTACTTGAACAACAGTAGCGTCTGCTGGTAAACCATTCTGAAATATATTTTCATATATTTCTTCACAAGTCTGTGTTGAGTTAAATGTTTTTACGATTGGGCATTCAACTCCAGTATCTCCGCATCCTCCACAGACTCCTGCGTTTGAACCACATTTGTAGAAACAAAGTGTTTGGGAGCCTAAAGTTGTGAAGGGAATTCTGCCTGGTATGTTGTCATCGGTGGGGTCATCATCAAAAAGACCGGGCAAACATTCTTTCAAGCTTTCTGGATATGTTCCTGCACTCATATTTTCCAAATCAATTATATCTATATCTGACTCTCCACAAATTGCTTCCAGGCTCTGGCGTGCCTGCTCTGAGCGTTCATCCATCCTGAGACCGTTTTCTACTATTTGGTCGGCCAAACGATCTGTCGCCAAGGCAGCTTCCTTGGCTCTATTCAGGTAATATTTCCAAGAGCTTTCGTACATATCTGAATCTTCAGTCAACTCATTTTCCAAAGGTGGTACATAACCATTGAGAAGATCCACATCACCACAAACTTTCAAAGTTTGAGATGCATTACCAGGCCATTTTTTAATGCTTTCAGCCCAAGTAACAAAATCAGCTGACATTGGGGGGAAAACGATGTTAAAACCTAAACCGTTAGGGTCTTCCCCTTCTAAATTTATCCTGCCAAGATGCTTATATGATTGTGCTCTTCCTTGTGAATTATGTTTAAAAATATGATAAATATTAACTGATGGAACTTCACCAGTAATTGAATAAGAAGCATAATTGTTTGCATCATAATTTGAATTTGTAAATCCAATATATTTGGTAACATCATAACCATTTTGGTCACAATCTCCACCATCAATATTACCAAATTGAAAACATTTGTATCCTCTATCTGATTCTACAATTAAAAAATTTTCATCATCTTGAGCTCCATAAATTTTAAAAAATAATTTTCCACTTTTTAATCCTGCAACTATGGTATATTTCCCTGTAATACTTTTTACATAATCCCCTGTATGTATTAAAAGATTTTTATGTTCAACACTGAGCCCATTGCTATTTTGAACAAATTCTCTGATTATATGTCTGAAATAATCCATGGCTTGGACCGTTCCAATTTCAGCATATGACTGATCTACATTCTCAAGAAAATCATTTCCATTTAACTGGGACAAACTATTAACAGCACTTCCCATTATTTTGCCGGCTACAAAGGATGGTTCTTCGCTGGTATCGTGAGCTTGAAGTCCGGTGAGGTAATCTACATCATCAATTGTAACAATTTCTGTGGTTTTACCCATTGCCTCAACTTCTTCATTTATATAAGCTCTGGCCATTTCAACATCACCTGCAGTGATATTGAAATAATCAAGGAAATCTTCATCAACTAGATGAGTTGCATCTTTCAAAATTCTTGTTCTGAGTTCGGTTATAAAAGTTGAATTATCAGTAGAATTTGTTGCATCAGTTGAAGGCAAAGCAGCAGCTCGGATTAATTTCAGAGCATTTTTTTCGCCATTAGTATCTAATTTGATCGCACACCCTTTTGGGCCGTTATATATTAAGCCAGTGGCGTCTCTTACCTGACCAAACATGAATTTGCCGGCTCCACTATAGGAATTTATTGGATCTCCCCATTTTCGTTCCATTACCTTAGAAAATCCTGAGCTTTTGAATCTTCCTACCTGGGCATCCATGGCTGAAGCTACTGAAATTTGATTATTCATCAGTTTTTTGGAAGTTTCAGAAAACAGCTTTATGGATTCAGCAAGTCCACCATATAGAACATCCTGGGCTGTAGCATCGGCGCAAGCGTTGAATGTTGGCATTTCTGTGGCATCGCTGATCAATTGAGCAGCTCGAAGTCCACCCTTGCGAAAAGAATCATAAGCCTCCATATATGCAATAGTTTTAGCCCCAGCATTAAGAGGAGGAATCCGGAAAATTGTGGTCCCATCTTGAGTTATTTTGTATAAAATTCCTTCACTATTTGGTTTAAACTGAACAATCCCATTTATATCAATTAGAGCTGTTGAATCAGACAAACTATTTTCATAAATATTGGATACACTAAGTTTATAAATATCTATATTCTCTGCTAGTTCCAAATATTGATATCCCATACAATTGTATAATGTATTCATACAGATTTGAGATTTAGCATCATTTCTATAATAGATGTCATAATCACCATAACACTTTCCACCATCACAGCTATCCATATGCGGATATCCATTATCACTTATCTGACGATGACAATGATAAAAAATAGATGATTTCAATTTGTTCAGATCAATATCCCCTACAATTATTCCAGCAGATGTTCGTGTCTCTCCCTTTATTGGGTAGCTCATATAAGTTGATATATCAGTACTATTCTCTTGTTTTGTTGAGGCCCTGAAATCACAGGAGGAAATTAAATTTGTTGATAAAAATAAAATTATTATCATATATTTTTTCATGATTTACTCCTAGTTACCTTGGGGATTAAGATTATGAATAAAGCGGCGAGCACATCTGAAACCTATATGATTATTTCCTACATTAGGTTTCTCACTCCAGTATAAATATGAATAAAAATTTGAAACAGTGTAACTTGCACCATTGTGACATTTTTCACCCTCTGGATCAGTTATATACGGATTTAAAATACTCGGCACAAAATTAGCTATCCAACTGTCATAGCCCCACTCTTCTACATTACCGAGTAAACTATAAATACCGTAATAAGAAACACCAGCATTCATTAAGTCTACCGCTTGTTTATAATCATAATAATTTCCAACAACTACCAATTCTGAGCTAGTAGATTCTTCCCCCCATGGGTAAGTTGGGTTGTTTGGAACTGGGCCTTTTGATGCCAGTAACCACTCTGATCTTGTTGGTAAGGTTCTGCCTCCGTCCCAGCGGCAGAAGTTCATGGCGTCGTACCAGGTTACATTTGTTACGGGCAGGTTCCATTCGGTGGCGTCCCAGGTTACTGTTTGACAGAAGCCGGCGTCAACGCATTCCTGGTAGCGGGTGTTAGTTACTTCGTAGATATCTATGCAGAATGGACTCAAAGTAACTTCTGTCTGCTCATCCATGGTGAAATAAACCTGTTCTGCCGGAATGCAGACTTCGGCTTTATAGTCCAGGTTACCGCTGGTGTCGGTGGTGTTTTCGCGGGCTGGGACAGGTACTTCTGAAATGCAAGTGGCGTCTGTTACAGGAGCCACTTCGCACAGATTGTTACAAGTCATTTCTTTCATGGCTCCAGTGTCACCGCAGCCTTCTGTGGTATAAACTGGATATCCGGGAAGACATTCTCCAGGGTTTTCGCATTGAGTGGTAAATTCGGGCCAGGTGCAATCCTGAGCGCAATTACGGGTTATAGTGCCACAAAATCCGCAACGCTCTCTTTGTTCCATACCGGGAAAACATTCGCCCCCTCCGGAACATTGGGTGGGAAGTTCCCATTCGAAGTCGGTGTTGCAATGCTGGGTGGTTGTTCCACAAAATCCGCAATCAACTTCTCGGGTATCTCCGGGTGCAGCACAGGCACAATCGGCATCAGCTGTACATTGAGACCATTGTCCAGATGACATGCAACTGCGAATTCCATAATTGCATTGAGAATTGCAAACTTCTACATAACCTGGAAAAACATAATGGTTGTTATCATCACAGTCCAAAATAGCAGGATGCCCATCGTGATCGGCATCAATTTCACAAACAGTCTGATAACAAAGCAGACCTGAATTACAGCGATCATCAGCCAGACAGGGACCGCCTTCTTCACCTGGATCCGGGGTGGTGTCTATCACACAAATATCTTCAACACATTCCAGACCTTCATTGCATTCATCGCCAGCCAAGCAGGGGCCGCCTTCTTCACCCGGTTGGGCAGTGGCATCATCAGTGATGCAAATGTCGTCTTCGCAGATCAAACCTTCGTTGCATTCATCGCCGGCCAGACAGGGTCCACCTTCTTCACCTGGTAGCGGGGACGCATCGTCGGTGACACAAATGTCGTCTTCGCAGATCAGTCCCTCGTTGCATTCATCGCCGGCCAGGCAGGGTCCGCCTTCTTCACCCGGTTGAGCAGTGGCATCCTCTGTCACACAAATGTCGTCTTCGCAGATCAAGCCTTCGTTGCAGGTGGAATTTGGGTAGCAGGAATTGCCTTCTGTACCCCAATTGTTCCAGTTGTTGATCTCGCCTTTTGACTCGTCATCATCGCATCCGACTATGCCGAACAATAAAACTACAAATAAAATTAAATTTTTCTTCATGTTAAAACCTCGTAAACAGTAATATTCATAATGTATTGATAATTTTGTCTATATTTAAAAATAACTCTGTATAATTTTTTTTGAGTACAGATTCAGTCAAAAAACTCTATTTTTTGATTGGAAACTATGTATTTTCTGTTTACAAATTATTTAGCTAAAAATCAAATAATTCTGAAATTATTTTCCATACAGATGTAATATCAGCAGTTTACAAAAAACAACTTTTGTATTTATATTCGTAGTTTATATGACACCCCACTCTACCACGTTGTTTTAATTTGATAATTTCACTATTTTTGTTTCACTAAGCAATAAAGCAAATCTTAAAAGCAAGGTGCAGCAAGGGATTCTGCCT
>JAQICJ010000160.1 GCA_027858615.1 Deltaproteobacteria bacterium | reverse complement strand
ATCTTTAAGTTTGTTTGATTTTTTAACTGAAATTGGTTTATCAGGTTTTTGTTTAACTGAAATTTCATTTTCTTTTGCCTGTTTTTCTTCTTTTTTATCTGACTGAGTTTTTTTATTACAGGCCGGCAGCAGGAAAACAGACAAAAAACAAATTAAATAATAAAGTTTGGATAACATTGCAGTATTTCCTTTTGAAAGGGTAACAAAACTTTTTCTAGTTTAATATAGCAATAATTTTGATTTGTTATAACCCTCTTTTGGAAAAATACCCATAAGGGTTGAAAAAAGAAGAAAAATGGTTATAAAATCATTGCATTTAGAGATTGTCTTAAATAAAACTTATTACAACTTTGTTTTCAGTAAAAAAGTCTTGCTTTTTTTGCAGTCTCCTTTATTTTAAAATGAAGGTAACAATAATGGAAAATCCAACTAAAATACTCAAAAAGTTCAGTTATGTCGTTCTCGCGACAATTCTTGTATTTTCCATATTATTCATATCTCTTCATCATCACAATAATTTTCAAACCCACAACAATTGCGTATTTTGCAAGGCCAAACATCCCGTGGATACAGTGGATTACGAGGCACAAATTTCTTGGGTTGAATATGTAGGCGAGTTGGCCCTTCCTCTCATTATTTCTGTCGAAAATAACAAAGTACCCGCTGTTCTCAGTTATTCTCCTTCCACTTCCCCTCCTTCCTCCTGATTCTTATTTCAAAAACAATCTAATTTTCAATGTTTTCTCCGGGGTTGAAAGTAACCGGATTCGGATGCAAGGGTAAAACTTCTGAAGTTTTAAAACATCAGAGAGCTTTGTAAAAATGCGGACGAATTGACAAAATTATACGGTTAATTTTATAAACTTTACGGGGATAAATTGGAAATCAACAAGTTTGGTGTAAAACCAGGGAATATCACTTGGAAAATCTTTTCCTGGGGTTATTCCCCGCAACTCAAACTGGTTGATTTCCAGAAGTAAAGCTTATTGCCAATTGCATCTAAATTAGTCTTTTGAACTACCTTATTTTCAGGCTTTAATGGAATTTGGCAATTGCTCTGAATCAGGAGATATTTAATGAAACCCCTGATAGATGTACTTTTTATTTCGCTTTTACTCTGGATTAGTTCGGCACCGGCAGGTGCAATTAAAAATGCAAAAAAAAGGAAGGAGTCTTCTCCATCTGATGAAAAATCAACTAAAGCATCAGAAAAAAAGAAAAGTGACATTTCTCCTCCCCAAGTGATTAAAATTGTTCCGGCTGAATATCCCCAAGGAGCAAAAATTCCCCCTGATGGAATAAAATTGATGGTTGAAGTGCAAATCTCAGTTCAGGGTAAAGTGCTCAAATCCAAAGTAGTAAAATCCGGAGGAAAAGCCTTTGACCAGGAAGCTCTCAAAGCTGTAGCCAAATGGATTTTCAAACCGGCAGCCTTCAAGGGGAGACCCATGAGGGCAAGTATGCAGATACCCTTTGAGTTTCCGCCTTTGCCTGATAAGGAAGAGGAAATTGTAGAAGAAGAAATTTCGTCCGGGGAACAAGAAGATCCTGTTGCCAAGGATAAAACCAGAATAGCTTCTGGAAACTCTGCTGGTGCAAGGGAAGACAGCAAACAAGATAAATCAGACCCGATTTCTCACAAGAATAACCAAAAAAATAATGCATCTTCTTCTGCAGAACCTGAAGATCAGATAGTAGTAACAACCTATAAAAGTAAAAAGAAAGAGTCGCGACCGGTAAGCGAATTCAAAATTACCAAAGCGGTATTTGCTATTACTTCCAAGAAAAGTGGAGGGGATATTCTCAAGGCTGCTCCGGGCTTTTATGTTGCCAAACCTCAAAATGAAGGCATTGCCAATGCTATTTTCCTGAGAGGTTTCAATGCCCGTCACGGACAGGATTTTGAAATGTGGGCCGGTGAAGTTCCCATTAATCTCGATGGTCATATACATGCTCAGGGTTATGCGGATATGCACTTTTTGATCCCGGAAACAATCCACTCACTTAATGTCCTCGAAGGAGTCTACGATCCAGTTCAGGGCAATTTTGCCGTAGCCGGAAGCGGCTATTTCAAATACGGGGTGGAAAACAGAGGAAGTCAGGTTTCATATTCCCAGGGTTCTTATAATTCCAGAAGGTTGCTTTTGCTTCATGCACCCAAAGGTGAAAGCCGGGAGACTTTTCTGGCAGTTTCCCTCAAGGAAAGTGATGGTTTCGGAACCAACAGAAGTTACCGCCAGGCCAAGGTTGCAGCTCGTTATGCTCTGGTGTTGGGCACCAGAGCTTTTGCTGTTTTTCATCTTGGTGCTTACGGTTCCAGAAGTGTTCTTCCCGGAGTCCTCAAACTAGAGGACATTGAATCCGGAAATATCGGTTTGTATGACACCTATAACGATCCTACGGCACAATCACAATCGAGTTCCTTTTCTCGTTTTGAAGCTTCTATGCGTTTTGAGCAAAGATTGTCCAAACCCGAAGAAAAACTTGAGTTTTCTGCCTATTTTTTAAGAACCAATTTTCGTTTGCGTCAGAATTTTACCGGATATACTCTCTGGTTCAACGATAAACCTGAGTTAAAGGGAATGGGTGATCTGCACCAGCAAGTCAATTTTGCAACTACTGTCGGGGGTAAATTCAGTTACACTTCTGCCACTCACAAGATTTTCGGCTTTGATTCCCGTTTTAAATATGGAGTGCAACTGCGCAGCGATTGGATTGAACAATCTGAAGATTTGATTCTGCCGGCTCAGAATGCCATCTGGAGGAAAAATCTTGATGCAGATATCCAGATAATAGATGCAGGGCTTTTTCTCGATTCTGAATTTGCCCTCAGTAAATATATCGATCTGAAAGCAGGGTTGAGAGCCGATTCCCTCACTTATCAAATAGATGACAAGTTGGGTAACTGGCAATACAATACTCCTACAGTTCAAAATTATGAACTCGGTAAAAAACGAGATGCCATGGGTACTTTTTACGGTCCCCGCATGAGTTTGAAATACAATATTTTCCCCGGAGACGAATCCAAAAATATTTTCAAGGGGTTGGCGCTGATAACAGCCTATGGTCAGGGTTTTCGTTCCCCTCCCCCCCGTACTTTGGAAGAAGGTGAAGATACTCCTTTTGCCAAAGTTCATTCTCTGGAAACAGGATTAAAATGGAACCTCTGGGGAGGAAAGAAATATTATTTGAAGCTAAGTGGTTTTTACACATATCTTTCCGACGATTATACCTACGACCCTACCACCGCCATGGCTAGATCCATTGGAGACACTACCCGCTACGGGTCTATGCTTTATCTGGTGAGCCGTCCTCTCAAAGGTTTGATTTTCAGCGGTTCCATCACTTATTCCCGAGGAGTTCTGGAAGGACCTCCCCTGGCAACAACCGACAATCCCACCCCGGGACAGAAAAAGGGAGATCTGATTTCGTACATTCCGCCTCTGGTAGGAAGAATAGATCTTGGTTACAGGCACAATCTGCTTAAAATTAGAGGTTACAGTTTAAAAGCTGTCTGGGGAGCAACTTATTCCTATACGGGTTCAAGGCCGCTGCCTTATTCGCAATGGGCAGATCCGATCCAGCTTTTGGATCTTTCTTGTACAGTGCTTTACCGAAATCTAAGTTTGAAGTTCGAGGTGTCTAATCTTTTTGATCACAGATGGCACGAAATGGAATACAATTTTGTATCGCAGTGGGATCCCAATGTTCAGACTTCTTTGCCCAAAAGGCATGTGGTTGCGGGAGCACCTCGCATGATTACAGCTACTTTGGCTATAAAATTCTAAAAATTTATGGAGTTGATATGCTTCTTTTAAAACTGATATTATTTTTTATTCTTATTTTTAACCCGGCCTGTGATGATGCGGATACAGGAGAAAAACTGATTGAATATCCTCTTTATGTCCAGGGAAATTCCCAAGCAGCTTCTTTTACTTCTGGTGATGGTTGGCAGATTCAACTCGAGTCAGCCAAAATGGTTTTCGGAAACCTGCTTTTGTGTTCCCATCTGCCCACCTTCACCAAAGATTCCCTCACCGATTGTGGGGAAGTGATGGGAGAATTTGCTGGAGCTGCTGAAGTTGATGTTCTTTCTGATGAAGAAGTGAATTTGGGAATGGTGATGGGAATAACCGGACAAATCCATTCTGCAGGCTACAATTTTGGATTTATCTGGATGAGTTCACAGGGAGAACCTGTTTTTCTCAATCCCGTAAATAAAGAGCGAAGTATTTATCTCAAAGGAAATGCAAGCCGTGATGCCAGTTCCTTCGAATTTGAATTTGAAATAGATGTGGTTCCTGCCAAGCAAGGGATTACAGGTGTTGGAGGAATAAGTCTGAAGGCTGATGTATCTTCCCAGACCCGTTCCTTGAAACTTGTTACTGACCCCAGTGATTGGCTGGCAGGGATTGAGTTTGGCAAAATAGCCAATTGGGAAGGCGAAATTAAGACTATTGGGCCGGGTAATCTGCAATACAACACTTTGTATTACAACATTGCCGGAGGCCAAATTATTGCTTTTGAATTTGAAAACTAACTTTCAATATAGAAGGAGAATATGATGAAAAAATTATTATTTATATTAATAGCAATTAATTTGTTATTCGTTGCCTGTGACGATGAGAATTCCGGTACTGGTTCAATTCAAATGTATGTTGAACCGGAATGGACGATAACCCAAGGTATTGAAGCTGGAGAAGGTCCCGAGAAAATGCATGATGGCTGGTCTCTGAGTTATGAAAGATTTGTAATCTCTCTTGGAGATATCTATGTGACCAAATCCTCGGAAAATGCCAAAGAATTCAGGATGGACAATAACTATGTCATCGATTTGAAAAATGCGCCTTCTTCAGGTTTGGTGGTAGCTGAATTTAGCAATGTTCCTTCTGGTGATTGGGACAGAGTGGGATATTCCATGTTGGCAGCCAACTCTGACAGTCAGAAACTAGGCGGGATCAGTGATGATCTTTTCAATGAAATGGTTGATCACCAGCTGGCAGTTTCTGCCCGGATGGTTCTTTCCAATCCTTCCGGTCAGGTTTGTCCCTATGATCTTGAAGGAGATAATCCTATAGATCCTCAACGGCCATGTATTGACAGAAATGAAGTGATCCTGGACTGGGAGCTTCCTTTTCCTGCCAAAGCTGAAGGTTGTATGACTCCTTCTCAGGTAGGTTTGACAGTTCCATCAGGTGGGACAGCTCAGATCAAATTGACCATTCACGCCGATCACCACTTTTTTACCGCCATGCGCCATACTGACATTCAGAGATTAGCTCAGCCTGTTATCGATGCCGATCTCAATGAAGATGGGTTTATTACCCTTGAAGAGCTGCAGCAAGTTCCTGTCGCAGTTTTGGACCCTGCCGTATATGATTTATCCACCTTTCCCCAACTGGAAACTCTTTATGATTATGTGCGCTGGACCACGATAACCTTTCCCCATTATCAGGGTGACGGAGGTTGTCCTGAAAGAACCCCTCTGGACGGTGGGGAGAATCTTGAAGAAAATAAACACCAACATTAATTTTTTACTGTTATTCAACCCACTGTAATTATACAGTATTAAATTTTTTTCAGAAAAAAATAAAAAAAAAGTAAATAGGGACCCCAATTTTTTCGAAAATAGAGGCAGGTTTTTAATCTGATTTTTAATATTTTACTGAAAGGAATAGTCATGAGTATAATGAATGCAGTGAAACAGAGTTTTCCCCAACTTTATAAACAGAAGCCGCAAAAAAAATCCCCGGGAGAAGCCAAAAAATCCGGAATTGAACAGATGGGAGTAAAAAAACCAAAAGATACGGAAATGGAAAAAGGATTGGATAAATGCAATTTTTTGATGTCGGTGATTACTCAGGAACCGGTAATTGGAACTTTGATGGCCCCGGTTTCAATTCTGGGTGGCTTGTATGCCTTGGGCAGAGCTCAGAATGTAAAGGGCAGGAAGGCCCATTTTAAAGCCATGGCAATGGATGCGGCGGTTGATTATCTGTCTTTGGGCGGAGGCAAGGTCATGCCTTTGAAAGATTTTCCCACTCCGGTGCAGGCAGCTGTGGGCCAGGGATGTCTGGGACAGAGGGCACCTTTGAACAGTTCTTTCCACAATGCCAAAGAGAGGGGGATTTTTAACCATCAGTACAAAAAGACCCTGAAACTGATTAAAAAGGCATATCAGACTCCTGTCGGCAGAAAGGAAATCCAGGAGCTTGTTCACAAATACAAAGAATACAAACAAAAAAATCCCAATAAGGCTCCTCATACTTTTTTTCTTAACTAGTTCCCGTCACAGAAGTGGGGTTTTTGACTGAATGAGAAGTTTGCCTCAGATGCGCGGAATAACTGCGAAGATATAGCCACAACTATTTCAAGAAGTTATGACAAAACAGATGAGGTAAAATTCCGCGTTCAGACGATTACATCCATTTTTGGGATGGGAACTAACTAGTTCTTTCCTTCCATCTTTCTATCTGAGTTTTTTAGATATTTTTTGAAAAAAAATTGCTCTTACAACGGTCTTATTATGGTATACTCCTCTTTTAGTTCCCGTTTTTTTATTTAAGGGACTGGAGTTTTTTATAAATTTAATCAGAGTTTTTTTTATCATGATTGCATTTCTTTTTGTTGGGGGCTGTTTTCCGGACAGTGAAACTTCGGAACCGGAATGCAGTAATGGAATCACAGAAGGAAATGAAGAATGTGACGACGGCAATATTCAAAATGGAGATGGCTGTTCAACTAACTGTATGATCGAAGTTGAAGACTTGTGCGGGAATGGTGAATTCGATCCAGGTGAAGAATGTGATGACGGCGACAACCAAAACGGGGACGGCTGTAGTGAAGACTGCAAGTTGGAAACCGGAGCTGTCTGTGGTAATGGTACTGTTGAAAACGGCGAAGAATGTGACGACGGTGACACTCAAAACGGAGATGGTTGCAATGAGAACTGCCAGTCGGAATATTGCGGCAACGAAATTAGAGAAACTGAGGAAGAATGTGACGACGGCAACACTGAATCGGGCGACGGTTGTGATGACCAATGTCGGCTGGAGATAATTTCCAATCCAATCTTGGGGCAGGAGATTACATCATGATTATCGATGCAACTTCGGCCACTTCTTTGGTTACAGCCGAGCTGGCCATTACCGTTGGCGAAATAGATCTTGTTTGTGACTCAGTTGTAAAAACAGATTCATATGGGTATATCGGCTGCGTTACCACCAGCAACTATTCTTTTTATGATATCCAGTCCGTCGGTACCAAACTAGGAGCGGCAGATGATTCCACTTATCAGTCCACCCTTCCTTTTTCCTTCGATTTTTATGGTAGCGGCTACACTAGTGTTTATGCCAGCACCAACGGTACTTTGTCTTTTGGCACTTCCGTATCTTCACTCGGTAATTCCGAATTGCCCAATACTTCCTACAATAATTTTGTAGCTGCCTGGTGGGATGATCTGGACAGCGGTAACGATGCTGCTGATGGAATCTGGACTTATGTTCAGGGAAGTGCTCCCAATCGTAAAGTCTATTTTCAGTGGCAGACAGAACATTATTCAACCACTCCTGAAAAAGCTGTTTTTCAGATAATCCTGCATGAAACCACCAATCAGATAGATATTTTGTTTCCGGATACGGTTTTTGGTTCAGCCACCTATGATCACGGGCTGAGTTCAACAACCGGAATTCAGGGTAGTACCAGTTCAACAGACGATTACTTCATCCAATATCAATATGACGGCAATCCCCAGTTGACTGACGGCCTCTCTCTTACTTTTCACCATCCTTAAAAATAATTCGATCCCCTTTTTGAGTCCAGACACTTTATTGACATTGCGATCTTTATGAAATAAAAAAGGGAAAGATTCTCGGGTCAAAGTATTTTTCAACAGACAGATTTTGATCCAATTAATATTTCCATCTTTCAGGTTGTAAAATTTTAGTTCAAACATCAGGCAACATATATGAAAGTTAAAGATTATATTTCGCGAACAGGTTTTGATGGAGCTTTGCTGGCTTTGTCCCCAATGCCACTTTATTTTGCCTTCCTCGGTACTAGTGGTATTCCGTCCTTGTGGCGTTTGCTTCTGGGATCAATAGCTTCTCTGAGCTGTTTCATCTGCTCGCTGACTATTTTCAAAAATCCTAAAATCGGTAAAATTCTGGGTGCTTTTACTGCTGTTGCCAGTTTGGCTACCGGTTTTCCCTTTGTTTCCACCGATCCCTATGCTGCTTTTCTCGGAGCAATTGGTCTGATTAGCATCGCTTTTCTTCTTTTTGATCTGAAAGTTGATGCCGAAGTAGACAAAAAAGACAAGCCCGGAAGAAGATTGCAAAAAGCGTGGTGGGCCTTTTTTACAGTTATACTGATAACGGGATTTGTTTTTCTTCTGGAAACCCCTTTGCAGCATTCCAGTATTTACATAATTTTGTCTTCTTATCTCATTGCCCAGATAATTTTCGCGCGCTGGGCACTGAAAACAGGAAATAACATCTATCAACTTATTCCTCTGTTTGGAATTCTGGCAGTTGTTTCTGCAATAAATTTTTCTTCTACCAGAAATATTCCGGGGATAATCCTTGTTTTTCATCTGGTCGGCTTGTTATTGCTGCCCCGGGATAAAAAGATTCTTGAAAAAAAAGAGCACTGGTGGGAAATTCTCCTTAATCATCCTGCCCGGATCATGTTGACTACTTTTTTGTTTTTGTGTGCTTCCGGTTCCTTGTTGTTGATTCTGCCTTTTGCAACCACTGCTGGTGCTATTTCGGTGGTGGATGCCATCTTTACTTCAGTGAGTGCCGTGTGTGTTACCGGCTTGATTGTTCTTGATACTCCCCGTGAATTTACTTTCACTGGTCAGGTTTTTATCATACTGCTGATTCAACTCGGCGGACTTGGCATAATGAGTATCACAACAGTAGCACTTCACAAGCTGGGGCGTCGACTCAGTCTCAAACAGGAGCGGGTATTGACTCAGATGACCGATACTGATCATAAAGATCTTGTCCACTCCCTGGCTACAATTTTAAAATTCACCTTTGCTGCCGAAGCCATAGGTGCTCTTCTGCTGATCTATCTTTTTTATGGTTCGGGAGATTCTATTCATACCGCTGTTGGGCGAGGTATTTTTACTGCGATTTCGGCTTTTTGCAATGCTGGATTTGCAATGCAGAGTGATAGCCTGGTATCTTATCAGACCAATCCGTATATTTTGCACATTGTTTCTACTTTAATCATCTTTGGAGGCATTGCTCCGGCAACAAGTCTGTTGATTCCCAGATGGATCTCGGGTAAATCCATTCCCATACCAGCCACCATTGCCCTGTTGACAACAATTATCCTGCTTGTTTCAGGAACTGTGCTTATTTTCGCTTTTGAATACAATGGAGTTCTTTCCGGACTTTCTCTGGGTGATAAAATCCAGAACGCCTGGTTTCAGTCAGCCACTTTAAGAACTGCAGGGTTTAATTCTGTGGGAATGGCTCAGATTACCAGTCCTACTTTTCTGATTATAATATCTTTCATGTTCATAGGTGGTTCTCCCGGAGGCACAGCAGGTGGTATCAAAACAACCACCCTGGGGGTTCTGGCTATGACTTTTTGGGCTAATGTAACCAACAAAGACGAAGTAATTATTAAAAACAGGCGTATCCATCACAGCAGTATTTTTCAAGCGGTTACAGTGATTGCTTCGGGTTTTATTTTCTGGTTTGTGGCTGTGATGATGATTGAAATTACCCAGGATATACCAAGTAGAGATGGACTTTTTGAAGCAACCTCGGCTTTGGGAACTGTGGGTCTGTCAACAGGAGCCACTGGTTTGCTTGATGAGATAGGCAAGATCATTATTATTATTACCATGTTTGTGGGCAGAATCGGTCCAATTACTCTTTTCATGCTGCTCAGTGATGACAAAACCCCCCCACCTTCAAAATGCCCGGATACGAAGATATCTTTAACTTGAACAAGGAGTAAATTTATGACTCAACAAATTCTGATCATTGGTCTTGGTCAATTTGGAATGTCCCTTGCCCGTGCTGTAACTGAAAAAGGGGGAGAAGTGCTGGCTATTGATTTGGATAAAAATCTGGTTGAGGAAGCGTCAGCTTTTGTAACTGAAGCTATTGTTGTTGATGCAACTGATGAAAACGAACTTGCTCGTTTGGAACCTGGAAAAAGGGATTCGGCTGTTTGCGCCATTGGCAATGATTCCAAGGAAGCTTCAATTATCTGTACTGCCCTGCTGCGGCAAATGGGATGTGAACATGTAATTGCCAGAGCCAATGACAGAATGCACCAGCGGATTCTCAAACTGGTGGGAGCTCATCAAATTATTAATCCCGAGCTGGAAATAGGCAAGCGCTTTGCTAATCGTCTTCTGTATAAAAATATGATAGCCGATACTAATCTGGGAGAAGATCTCCACCTTACTGAAATCAAGGTTCAGCCTTCAATGGTGGGAAAAAATCTGATAGAACTTTCTTTGCCCAAGCGCTTTGGCGTTATGGTAGCTGGAATCAGAAAGGGAAGTGATTCCAAAATTAAAAATCCAAATCCCACTGAACCTTTGCAGGCAGAAGATAATCTGGTTATTGTTTCCAACGAAGCAGCCATCCCAAAATTGATCAAGGGAGTTTAGTTATGAAACTTGGAAATTCCATAAAATTGGGAATTTGGGTTTTAATCATCATGAATATTCTGATGGCTCTCGCTTCCATCTGGGTTTTCATGCGGATGGCACCTGCCATTGAATTGATTATCAAGCGAAATGAATATTCCCTCAAAGCCGGCGAAGAAATGTTGATGGCTCTGGCCAGAAGAGATCAACATACACCAAAAAAACAGGAGAAGTTGAAAAAATCCTTTGTCTCAGCCCTCAATCAGATCGAACAGGATCTTGCCAAGGGAGATGAAACCTTTGCTTTTAAAACAATTAAACAAAATTATATCCAAGCCTTTGCAGGAGATTTAACTGCCATCGAGAGTACTATCATGGCGATTGAACGCCTGAACAAGATCAATCGGGAGGCAATGCTCAAGGCCGCCAACCAGGCACGACAGTACGGCAGAGCCGGAGCCTGGGGAGTTGTATTCATGGCAACTGTCATATTTTTTATCGGGATACTTTTCATAAAAAGGTTGAAAAAGAAAGTACTCAAACCAGTGGAAGAGATCTATTCGGTATTGATTGCTTTCAACAAGGGAGATAAAATGCGTCGGTGCAGCGGAGCTGACCTTTCCAATGAAGTAAAAGTGATTTATGATGGCATCAATACTCTTTTGGATAAATCGACTTCAAATTCCATGTATGGTCAAAATACGTGGGATGATGAATTTTAGATTTGGTTTTTTAAAGGGTAAAATTGGAAGCTTAACCCCAACTGAGATAAACCAGCCGACAGGAAAAACAAGGGATTGTTCTGATGAAGTCTGGAAATTGATTTTTAGTGAGAAATCAAGTTTCCTTTGGGGCTTCTTCTTTATCTTGATTGGTTTTTAAGATTTTCTTCTTATTTCTTTCTTTGGTGATTTTAGTGGTTTCTTGGGTCAGGAAAAAGTTGAGAACGGTACGGATGGCAATAATAGTAATCAATTTGCCGATATCATTCCATTTGGGAACAATAGTACTTTTGAGGATGCTCGCTCCAATGAGAAAACTCAAAGCAAGGGAGAGGGCATGGCCAAGTTCGAGACGACTTTCCTTGATGGCATCGGCGGCGTTTTCCTTTTTAAGGATATCCTTCAGATAGATAAACATGCCTTTGAATGCCCCCATTAAAATAACAAAAATAGCAGCTAGTGCCAAAATGTTGGTGACATGGGTGTTTAATTTGATGACAAATTCAGTCATTATACTTTCTCTTTTTTGATTTGGATAAACCCTGAGGGGAACTATATAGTTGAATTAAGACAAACCCTGACAGAATAATAATAAAATTATGGGATAAAAGTCAAATTAAAAAGTTTAGGTTTTAATTGGAGATTCAGCCTTTGACGCCGCCAGCAGTAAGTCCTGAAACCAGATTTTTTTGAAGGATATAAAAAATAAACATGACCGGTAGAGAAACCATTACTGAACCGGCAGCAAATTTGCCCCAGGAAGTGGAATAGGAACCTACATAATGTTGGAGCATGACTGGCAAAGTGTAGGCGGTTTCTTCATTGAGAAAAGTTTCGGCCAGAATATATTCATTCCAGGCAGTCATGAAAGAAAAAAGTGCGGTTACAGCCAGAGCCGGTTTGGACAGGGGTAGAACCACCCTCCAGAACATGCCGAAGCGAGTGGCGCCGTCTATCCAGGCAGCTTCTTCAATTTCTCGAGGAATTGTATCGAAGTAGCCTTTGAGCATCCAGACACAAAAGGGAATGGCCGTCGTAGAATAGACCAGAACCAGACCTGCTATGGAGTTGAGCAGGTTGAGCTTGTCCATGATGACATAGAGGGGAATCATCAGCAAAGTGGCCGGAAACATTTGGACGATCAAAAACATATTCAAGCCGATGCCTCGTCCTGCAAAACGGAAGCGGGAAAAAGCGTAAGCGGCTGTACTGGCAAGGAAAAGACCAATAATTGTGGTTACCAGAGCCACTACAATTGAGTTGAGCAATTGTCGGAAGAAAAGAAAACGCCCGGAACTGTCGGTTTTTGTGATGACATCTTCGTAATGTTGCAAAGTAACTTTTTCGGGAATTGGATTCAGAGATCGCTGAAATGTATTGCCAGGGGAAAATGATTTTCTTATTACCATCATGACCGGATACAGAGTTGCCAGGGTGAAGATTATTAGAAAAAGATGTTTGATAATTATTTTAAAGGATGAAGAACCTTGCATTACATATCCTCGGCTGCTTTAGTGAGTTTATTGGTAATTCTGGTGTAGATAATCAGGACAACGAAGATCAAAATAGCATAAGCCGCTGCCAGTCCGTAGCGTTCTCCCCGTTTGAAAGCCCATTGATAGGCTTCGGTGATGAGAATATCTGTTGAACCTCCGGGTTCACCACCTGAAACGAGATAGATGATATTGAACATGTTAAAGGTCCAGATGGAGCCCAGGACAATTGCCGGGAACAGAGCCGGGCGCAACAGTGGTAGAGTGATATTACGGAATTGCTGCCATTTGGAGGCTCCGTCGACTTCTGCTGCTTCGTAAAGAGAGGAAGGAATCGACTGGAGTGCTCCCAGTGAAACTACCATCATGAAGGGGAATCCCAGCCAGGTGTTGGTTATGACGTTGGCCATGAAAGCCGGCCAGAAAGTGGAGAACCAGGAAATGCCGCCGATGCCGATATTATCGAGAATGATATTAATGGCTCCATATTGTTGCTGGAACATTCCTTTCCACATGAGAGCGGTGATGTAGTTGGGCATGGCCCAGGGAATGATCAGCAGCACCCGGTAGACAGATTTCATTTTGAGCAAGGGGTCTTTGAGGATCAGAGCCAGACTCAGTCCGATGGAAACATGCAAAAACACATTAAGTAAAGTCCAGAGTAAAGTTACTCCCAAAGTGAAGTAGAAGTTGAGCGGATTGCCCAGGGAGGTTCCGCCTCCACTGAGGATGTCCACAAAATTATCTATTCCGATGAATTGAAATTCACCGTTGCAGTGGTTGAAAAAACCCAGACCCAGTCCAATGGCAAAGGGAAGCAGAACCAAAAGGCCCATTCCCAGCATGGCGGGAAGAACATAGGTGTAAGCAATGCGGTTGGATTTGATGGTGGTAATTAGTTTGTCGATTTTTCCCCGTTGATAGAGAATACCTGTTCCTATGAAAAAAAGACTTGTTATCAACCAGATAGGTGGGAAAATCCCCCTGGTGAAGCCAACAGGGGAATTGCCCAGAATTTCCAACAGGGATCCATGAGGTGCTAGTCTGTATCCTGAGGCAAGCATCCCAAACCCAAGGGCGCCGATGGAGTTGGTTACTATTATTTTCCAGGGTTCGGGAGTCAGGAAAAAGGCTGCAACTGCCAGCATAATGATGAGAATGATTCCCAGCCAGGGTGTGGGAGCAGTTCTGGTGGTGATGTTTTTGACTACAATTCCAACTTGGTTGTCTTCGAGGGGAAGAGAAATTACCGTATGGGGCGGATTGCCTCTGTTGAGTTGCATCACCGCTTTTTTTTCTGCCAGAGCTTGGGCAGCAAGATCATGAAGTGATGAATATTTCTTGCCTTGTAATTGTCCTTTGAATTCCTGGTTCGGATTGGAGCGGTCAAAACCTACGATAAATTCGAAATTGTAGAGTTTGTCGTTGTATTTATTGTGGGCTTTAAGTTTGAAAAACTTTTTTACACTTTTGTTTTTAATATTGTCGGTGCCTGCAGAATTTATTTGGAGAATTTGTTTGATGCCTTGGTGGTAAATCTCCCGCTGTACAGTGCGTTTTTGCACTCTAAGAACCACTACCAGGCTGGCAATCAGCAGAATTACGAGACAGACGATAAAGAGAGGAAGACTTTTAAAATTGGTTTTCATAAGAAAAGTGAAGGGATTTTTATTTTTGCTCATTGTTTATCGTCCCTCCTTATGCAGGCTCCTAGATATTTTTTAATTTCCCATTGGGCGTCTTCGAGGGCTGCTTTGGGAGATTTACCCCTTTCGATTACAGCTTTGAGTGCTTTGGAATAAGGGTTCCAGAGGATACGTGCTTCCTGACTCGCAGGCATCAGCACTGTTTCTTGGGAAAGCTCGGCAAAAACATCGAAGAAATTCTTTTTGTAGATACATTTTTTGTTGTTGTCCCGGCAATTTTGTTTCATCAGGGCGATCACGCTTTTGCGGACAGGAAGTTGACCAGCTTCTCGTGCCCTGATCAGGGAAGACTGTTTGTCAATCAGGTATTTGATTGCCTTGATTGAAGCAGTTGGATTGTAAGCTTTGGAACTGAGGTAGATACCTTCGACTGTGAGAAAAGGACGAGCCGGTTTGCCGGCAATTGCTGGCAGAGGTTTTACTCCAAACTGGAAATCATTTTGATTTAGTTGGCTCATGAACCAGGGACCGGAAATCACCATGGCGATTTCGCCCTTTTTAAACATGTTACTCATCAGAGAATAAGAAAGTTCAGGGGGAACAACTGCATTATCGTGATGTCCAGCAAGTTTGCGGGCAAAGTTGACAGCTTTGAGAGCGGGTTTTGTAACCAGATCGATTTTTTGGTTTTTCTTGATATAACTGCCGCCGAAACCATGGAGGAGGAAAGCATGCTGATAGGCAGCTACGGCAGAATAGCCCAGACCATAGCATTTAATTGAGTTATTCCAGGGACACGAGCGGGTGTATTTGGTGGCAAGTTGCTGAAAGTTTTTTAAATTCCAATGGTTTTGTTGTTGTAATTCAGTTATTTCGTTGCCAGGGTTGGAACCATCGGGAAGGTGACGATAAAAAAGAGCAAGATTTTTTACGGTAAGGGGAAGACCGTAGATACGTTTGTTGTGAATAAAAGCTTTCAGAGCTTTGAGGGGATGGAAGTCTTTTAGTTCCTGATTGCTGAACCAGTAATCGAGTGGTGCCAAAACTTCTTTGGAAAGCCAGTCTTCGAGACGATCGTGTCCGTAGATAAAGATATCTGGTCCCTGACCTCGAGGCAGAGAATTGGTCAGTTTGTCGGAAAAATTGTCAAAAGAAACTGAAAGTATTTTTATTTGGAAGCCGCCGTTAATTTGAGAATTATTATTGAATTGGGCGACCACTTTTTTGAGGGTTTCAGCTTCTTTTCCGATATAAGAATGCCAGAG
This sequence comes from Deltaproteobacteria bacterium, assembly GCA_027858615.1. Classification (GTDB taxonomy): domain Bacteria; phylum Myxococcota_A; class Polyangia; order HGW-17; family HGW-17; genus JAQICJ01. Next base: position 1,661 of record JAQICJ010000160.1, on the reverse strand, counting down.
AACTATATTCTGGGAACGTCCTTCGGTGGCTTCGTAGCGCAACCAGGTCTGGACAGCAATGAGACCGGCTAGAAACAAGGCGACCGCTATTATGATGATGACGGTTTTGTGTTGTTTCATGGCTTAATCCTCTTTTCTCAGGCTTTTTCCTTCATCTCCTTCGGCAAAGAGGTGGATTTTGTCGAGGGGAAACTTCAGAGTCAAACTATCACCAACTTCAACTTCAGATTGGGGCGGCAATGATGCCATTATGCGTCCCATGCAGGTTATTCCGGTGATGATGATATTTGCACCCAGAGGTTCAACTACTTCGATTTTACAATTGAGATGTCCCGGGGAACTGTCGGAATTCCCGGAGGCGAGTAGATCTTCGGGTCTGATTCCAAGTTGAAGGTTCATATCTTTTTTGAAGGAAAAATATGGAGGAATTTCAAGAATAAAATCTTTGCCGGCAAAATGAGGTTTTTCTTGGTGATATTCGATCTTGCCGTTGAAGAAATTCATGGCTGGAGAGCCGATAAATCCTGCGACAAATTTATTAGCAGGGCGGGAGTAGAGTTTGAGAGGACGTCCCTGCTGCATGATGCGTCCGAAATTGAGAACAACGATATTGTCGGCTAGAGTCATTGCTTCCACCTGATCGTGGGTTACATAGACAATTGTAGTTTTAACTTTCTGATGTAGTTTAGCAATTTCCCGCCGCATTTCTCCCCGCAATTTGGCATCCAGATTGGAAAGGGGTTCATCAAAAAGGTAAACAGCGGGCCGGCGCACAATAGCACGTCCCATGGCAACTCTCTGTCTCTGACCACCAGAAAGAGCTTTGGGTTTGCGCTTGAGTAATTTGTTGAGGCCAAGCATTTCAGAAACTTCTGATACTCTTTTTTCAATTTCATCTTTGTCCATTTTGCGCAATTTGAGACCAAAAGCCATATTGGCTTTGACAGTCATATGAGGATAGAGGGCATAGCTTTGAAAAACCATGGCAATGTTTCGATCCCGAGGCAATTTATCGTTGACCCGTTTTTTGCCAATATACAGATCTCCACTTGTGATTTCTTCCAACCCGGCAATCATTCTTAAAGTTGTTGATTTTCCGCAACCTGAAGGACCTACCAGAACTGTAAATTTGCCGTCGGGAATTTTGAGATTGAGGTTGGGAACTACTGTTATCTCACCAAAAGATTTTTCTACTGCTTTGAATTCAACTGAAGCCATATATTTTCCTGTCAATGATAAGATGGTTTCCGGGGAAGATTAACTGACTGCAAAATTTATGGAAAGCGAAGATAAAAATAAGATTTCTTTGTCAGCAACCTGGGGTCGACTTTTGCTGAATAAACCAATAATTCAATAGCAGTCAATCTGAAACAGAAACCAGTTTAATCCTGAAAACTGGATTGAAATCGGTGAATTTAAGCCATTCTATATATTCAGGCGAATTTAGTCCAATAATTTTATGGTAAATTGACCAGAAATTAATCTTTCTTATTTGAATCAAAAAATTTGTTTGGCAATAGTTTTGGTTTGGGATGGGAACAAGTTCCCGTCCCCAGAATGGGGGTTATTGACTGATTAAGAAGTTGGATTGAGATGCGCGGAGTAACTTCGCAGACATAGTTGATACTATTACAAGAAGTTACGACAAAGCAGATCAATTC
>JAQICJ010000138.1 GCA_027858615.1 Deltaproteobacteria bacterium | reverse complement strand
TCGTCTATCATGATCCAGGGAGTTCTTTCCGTATCAAGGTCAGCCGTTATCACTGTATTGTTGCGAACCTTCACATTTTTGGCTCCAAGAAAGGTGATACCGTGCCAATGATCCACAATTACCAGATTGTTCTCCACCAGCCAGTCTTCGTAAAAACCGTCAAAACAGCCGATTCCCTGCAAAGGACCTCGCAAAGGCTGCTGTGGATCTTCGAAATTGATGAAGGTATTACCACGAAGCACTATCCTGGAAACAGTCTGTCCTTCTACGGACCATGATTGGAAACCGTCGTCATGATTATCATTGACGTCATAGCAATTTTTCACCAGATTTCCCTCAAAAAGAAGGTTCTGTCCCAGCCCCCGTAAACCATCCCCGCTGAAATTTTCTATGGTGTTGTCTTTCACAGTAACATTGCTGCCATTTACAGTTATCCCAAAATTAACATTGCGGAGAAGGTTGTTTTGAACCTGAACATGGGAACCTCGTATTTCGATCCCGTTGCAGGATAACTGATTCCAATCAGCAGCCGTCCAAGCGGAAATATCAGGTGTGGAAAAAAGTCGACAATTGTCAACCAGAATCCTGCTTACAGGACCAAAATAGTTATGGTATTTAATGGAAAGAAGAGTTGAACTACCAGGTTCTTCCTGCTTGGAGCCATCTATGTTCAACCCTCGCAGAACCCACTTGGCAGCTGAATGAACTTCAACCTCGGAAAAAAGCGGAGTTTCATCTTCCATGGCTCTAATGGTTATATAACGTTCATTGAATGACTCGCTGATTAAAAGAGCGCCATAATAACCATCGCGAAGAACAATCTCATCCCCTCCTTTTACCGGCTGCTCGGAATTAACTGAAACCAGCTCCCCGGATTCTGTCCAGGGAAGCTCTTCATATTTCAGAGTTGCAACCTTGGTATTGATTACCTCTTGCAGATCTTTCCAGGGATTCTCCAGGGAACCATCACCATCGTTACTTCCATTAACCGGATCCACATAAAAAGTATTAACAGCAACAATCTGCCCGAAGTCAATATCCACCGGATTGCCGTAGGGAAAAAAGGAATCGTTGTTATTGCCGGAATTATTGTCCTGATTGTTGTTGTTTGAATCATCACAACCGGTTAAACCCAACACCAGCATAAAAATAAGATAAACAGCAATTTTTTTCATAATTAAACTCTCAACTTTAAGTAGTTCCCACCTCAGAAGTGGTGTTATTGGCTGAGGCAAATTTCCATATTCAGACGATGACCTTCCTTTTTGAGATGGGAACGAAGTAAAGACAAACTTCCATAAAAAGACACTTTAACATTGGTTATAAAATTCATCCACTCTTTCTTGTTCAACAACCTGAACAAGTCAATTCAGTAGTTCCCTCCATTTCTTTCTGCAATTTTCTACCTGTAGCGTAGTCAAAAAACAGACTATTTTTTTCTCAGAAATCGTTTCTCCGGCTTGATCATGAAATCTGTGGCCGGCTTGATGTATTGACTTTTGGAAATAAGAAAAACGTGGTCATTTTCTTCAAATTCATAGTCGCCTCGAGGAATTATGAATTTGCCCTTGTTTTCTTTGTAAACACCCATGAATGCACATTCCCTCGGGAAATCTCTGTTTTTATCAACATCGGTTACAGTTTGTCCCAGAATCTTAGCTTTCTTCAGGTATTTTGACGGAATATATTCCTGCTTTCCCATCGGCTATGAGCATTATCTGCTTAACTTTGGGCTGTTCTACTTCCACTATCACTTGATTCAAGAACAAATCAACGGCTCTGACAATGGTAATACCGGCCAAGTTGTATGCATCTGCGTATTGAGGATTTTTCAATCTGCCTGTTAGTTGAAAAAACCTTTGTTGGCCGGGGTATAATTCATGGCCGCTACAATAACATCAGCCCAGGAGGCGGATTTTTCCCAAGTGGAGTAATTGATGGGGGCATTTTTTTTTCAAGCTCGTGTTGTTCTTAATAAAAAGTTTCGTAAAAATAGATATCATAAGGTTTATTCTTTTTCATAAAATATATTTTCTCTGAAAATGGATGTTTAATCTGGGATAAACAGGAACTGAACAATTACCAACAGTCAGCTTGATTTTATTTAAAATTAATCTAAACTTGGAAAATACAAACATTAGTTCATAAATTTAAGTTTATCTCTCAAAATAAAAGTAGATGTGTCCGACCGAAATTGCCCTCTCAACTTTAGTTTAATGCAGCTGTTTCTGGGCAGGTATGCCTGATTTATCCGGCATACTTACCGGCAATTAAATTTTTCAGGAATAAAATAGAATATCTCATGGAAGTTATCAACATTAAAAGAATTTTTACAGTTCTTATCTTCTCCAACCTGTTAATTTTCACTACCTGGGCAAAACCCGATAATGAGTCGATTACCTTTGAAGATGATCCAGGAATTCTTTCTGAAGACGAAAACAAATCCACTAAAAATAAATCCACGGAAGAACCTGAAAACGAAATTGATTTTGAGAAAAATTCAGAATACGAAATTAATCAGGCAGCCAAACAAATTGAAAAGGGTGAAGATCCCATAAGCGTTGTAGAATATGATCCAAATGCCAATAAAAAACCTGAACCCAAGGATTCAAGCTTTCAACTTTCATTGTGCGGCGGAATAAAAGGTGGTCTGCTGGATTTTCAGGGAATAAACGGTCCCCTCATCAATATAAGTCCCATCTGGAAACCAAGCAATCTTTTCAGCCTCCAACTCAATCTAGGCATGGGATTTCTTATGGATGGAGATCTTGCAATACACAATTCACTGGAACTCTCCTTTGAATCCGCTGTTCATTTCTTTATCACAAAAACAAACAAACCTGAGCTTCTACAAAGCCTTGAGGGTTTTATCCTCTTGCGTACTGGCTATGTTTCTCAGGAGTTTATAAGAGACAATGAGGATTATGTAAGTAGTGGCCTTTCCATTGCTATTGGAGCAGGAATGGAATATTACCTCTCCAGAAATTTTCATCTTGTTTTCAAATTAATCTATGATTTCCCCATCTGGTTCAGTGAATGTGCAGATCAAAGCGGACAAAACACCTGCAGAAACCCCTCGGATTTTAATGGGCATTTCTGGACTTTCCTCAGTGGGATAAAATTAATTTTTTAAAGCAACTCGCTCAAAGATTCATTTCGGTTCCATTTCAGGTTGAGCACCCATTCTATAAACTTTTTTTCAATTTCATCCAGC
>JAQICJ010000134.1 GCA_027858615.1 Deltaproteobacteria bacterium | reverse complement strand
TTATGGAAGTATCTATGCATTTGTATGCATCAAATTGTGGATATGCTTGCACTTTTTCCAACAACAGGTATTTTCCAAAAAACTCAGTTTTATTCAAATTCATATGTAAATAGCTCCGTCAAATTGATAACATAAAATTGCTTTTAAAAAAACTTTTTCAGTGTATATTTTTATCTTCTATGGATTACTTGACTGGTTACATCACAAATTATCCCCTGTTGGCTCCAATGCTGATTTTTGGCCTGTTGCTCTTTGCCGGTTTCAATCTTCCTGTTTCGGAAGATGTCATGCTTTTTGTCTCGGCTTATCTTGCCCGCAAAAACCCCGACTTAATCCTCTGGTATTTTTTTGGAGTTTTTGCCGGAGCTTATTTCAGCGATTTAATCAGTTATTGGGTAGGACGAATTTTGGGTACAAAATTGCTAGAAAGCAAATTTGCCCCCAAATTTCTAACCCAAAAAAGACTTGATAAAGTCCGTGGTTTTTATGCAAAATATGGCATGTTCACTTTGATTGGAGCTCGTTTTATTCCTTTCGGAGTAAGAAACGGGTTTTTCATGACTGCCGGACTTTCCAAACTTAGATTTTCCAAATTTTGTTTCTTCGATTTGATTGCAGCTTCAATTAGTTGTCTCATCTACTTTTCCCTTTATTTTGCTTATGGCCATGTTATTGTTGAGTACATAAAAAAGAGCAATATCCTCATCTTTTCTGTTTTTGCCATTATTATCGTGTATTTTTTGGTGGGTTTCTGGCTCAAGGAGTTAAAGAAAAAAAAAAAGAAAACACATTAAACAGGAAAACACATTAAATCTGCTTATTCGACTGTAACTGATTTGGCCAGATTACGAGGCTGATCTACATCCGTTCCTTTGTGAACAGCCATATAATAAGCAAGCAGTTGCATGGGCAAAACTGTCAGTAGAGGTTCAAGCAAATAATGGGTCGGCGGCAGTAAAAACAGATCGTTGGCAATTTCACCTATCTGATCATCTCCCTGACTGGCAATAGCAATAATTTGCCCTCCCCTGCTCTTTACTTCCACCAAATTGCTCACTATTTTTTCGTACAAATCATTCTTGGTGGCAATTACCACCGTGGGAAGCCCGTCCTCTATCAGCGCAATGGGTCCGTGTTTCATTTCACCCGCTGGATATCCTTCGGCATGGATGTATGAAATCTCTTTCATTTTCAAAGCACCCTCAAGGGCAATCGGATAATTGATTCCTCTCCCTATATAAAGAAAATCCCTGGCATTTCCGTATCTGCGAGCAATAACATTCAGGTGAGAAGCATGGGATACAACCTGGTGCATCAAAGATGGCAAAGCCAGAATTTCCTGAATCAATTCTTCCCTGAATTTTCTCTGCAAAGTACCGCGATTCTGGGCCAACTTGAGGGCAAACAGTAACAAAGCAGTGATCTGAGCAGTAAAAGCCTTGGTTGAAGCAACTCCTATTTCCGGTCCGGCATGGGTGTATAATTGAAATTGAGAGATACGGGGAATCTGAGAATTAAGAACATTAGAAATGGAAACAGCCTTAGCTCCCCTTTTTTGTGCTTCTTTCACCGCTGCCAGAGTATCCGCAGTTTCTCCAGACTGACTGATGGAAACCAGCAGATCTCCCTGCTTGATTAAAGGCTGCCTGTATCTGAATTCACTTCCAATATCAGTATAAACAGGAATTCGAGCCAGTCTTTCAATAAGAAACTTTCCAATCAGGGCCGCATAATAACTGGTTCCACAAGCTACAAGATAAATATTTCCGATAGATGAAAAATCCAAATCCAGTTCGGGCAGCTTGACAGTAAAATTCTCTCTGTCTATTTTGCCTCTGAAAGTATCTGTAACAGAACGGGGTTGCTCGTGAATTTCCTTGAGCATAAAATGTTTGAAACCAGCTTTTTCAGCCACCACAGGATTCCAGTCAATAATCTGTGGCGCTCGCTCTGCCTGGTTTCCATCTTTGTCGATTATTTTGATGGAATCACTGCTCAACTCGCAAATATCACCATCTTCAGGAAAAATCATCTCCCTGGTATATGGCAAAACAGCAGTCAGATCAGATGAAGCATAGGTTCCATTTCGCCCCTTGCCTAAAACCAGCGGAGATTGGTTGAGGGCACACCAGATCTTGTGGGGTTGTTCCTCAATCAACAACGCAACAGCCCAAGTGCCCTCCAGCAAAGCAAGGGAGTTTTGCAGACTTTGCACTGGAGTTTTACCCTGCAGCAAATTGGCCTGCACCAGATGAGCTAGAATTTCAGAGTCTGTTTCTGAGACAAATTTATTACCCTGCTCTTCGAGGTTGGCTTTGATTTTGGCATAATTTTCAATAATACCGTTGTGAACAATTGTTACCTGCTCATATTGATGGGGATGGGCATTTAAAGTAGAAGGCGATCCGTGAGTTGCCCAGCGGGTGTGACCAATTCCGCAGTTCCCGGAAAGAGGCTGCTCGGCTACTTTTTTCCTCAAATTTGCGATTTTTCCTCTGGTCTTGACCACCTTGACCTTATCATCAGAGAAAATTGCAACTCCGGCTGAATCATATCCCCTATACTCCAGCTTCTTAAGTCCATCCAGAATAATTTCCAGAGAATCTTCTCTCCCAACACAAGCAACTATTCCACACATAATTTACTCCTGACTAACTGACTAACTAACTAACTAACTAACCAATGACAAATATCTGATTAATATCTTGACATCTTTTTCAGAAAAAATGAAAAGAAAACCAAATTGAAACTTTTACTGAGAATTTTGTCAGGTAAGTAATTATTTAGTTCCCATCCCAGAAGTGGGGGTTTTGCCTGATGAATTCCAATTTCAAAGGGGTTAACTTTCATGAAAATACAGGACATCCTTTCCAAATGCAAAAAAGAAAACGTCAGATACCTCAGATTGCAATTCAGCGATATAATGGGAATGAATAAAAATGTTGAAGTTCCTTCCAGTCAGTTTCAAAAAGCCCTGGAAGGTAATATATTTTTTGATGGTTCCTCCATTGACGGCTTTGCCAGGATTGAAGAATCCGACATGAAATTGAAACCGGATTTGAGTACTTTTGATATCCTTCCCTGGAAAAACAAAGAATACGGACAAGAAGCTCGAGTTGTCTGTGATATATATACACCTGACGACACTCCCTTTGCAGGCTGCACCCGCTACCGCCTTCGCCAAATGCTGAAAAAAGCACAAAAAATGAACTATTGCCTGATGGTGGGTCCGGAAATTGAGTTTTTTCTTTTTCACCGCAACGATGATGGAGAAATTACCACCAATACTCACGATACCGGAGGTTATTTCGACTTGACCCCGGTGGACAAGGGCGAATTTACCAGGCGAAAAATAGTTGAAGATCTTGAAAAAATGGGATTTGAAATTGAGGCCAGCCATCACGAAGTTGCCAGTGCACAGCATGAAATAGATTTCAAGTATGTAAATGCGCTCAGTGCAGCCGATAAAATATCCACTTTCAGATTTCTGGTGAGAAAAACATCACTGGATCATAATCTGCACGCGACTTTTATGCCTAAACCGATTTTTGGAGAAGCAGGTTCAGGAATGCATACAAATCAATCTCTTTTTCAAGGAAATCAAAATATTTTTTATGGCAAGAACGAGAAATACGGATTAAGTAAAACAGCCATGTATTATATGGGGGGATTGCTCAAACATGCAAAAGCAATCACAGCTGTCACCAATCCTCTGGTCAACTCTTACAAACGTTTAGTTCCCGGTTTTGAAGCACCTGTAACCATCGCTTGGGCCAAACAAAATCGCTCTCCTTTGATCAGAGTTCCTGGAAGCACCGGTCAATCCACCAGAATTGAAATGAGAAATCCCGATCCTGCCTGCAACCCCTACCTGGCAATAGCCTGCATGCTAGCAGCCGGTCTTGACGGAATAATTAACAAAATTGATCCGGGAGAACCAGCTCAGGAAAATATCTTTGATCTGAAAAATAATTCGTTACAATATGAAAAACTTCCAGCAAATTTAGAAGAAGCCATTGAGGCCCTGGAAAAATCAAAATTAATGAAGACAGTTCTGGGAGAACATATTTTTGAAAACTATATCAGAGCAAAAAAATCTGAATGGAAAAAATATTCTTCTCAAGTCCATGATTGGGAAATACAAAAATATCTAAACCGCTATTGATCTCTCCCCTTGCGTCTTTCAATAAATAAAATAATCTTAAAAACTAAAAACCAGAATGGAAAAGCGATGAACAACAACTATGCTGTAAAAAGAAAAATGATGGTTGAAAATCAAATAAAACGCAGGGGCATTCTGGATCTCAAAGTACTGAACGCCTTCATGAAAGTTCCCCGACATTATTTTGTTCCCGATGAATTGAAAGCTCAGGCCTATAAGGATCGCCCACTACCCATTGGAGCCCGGCAGACAATTTCCCAACCCTATATCGTAGCTGAAATGACCAGAGCCTTGCAGTTGCAACCCGATGACAAAGTACTGGAAATTGGAACAGGATCCGGATACCAGGCGGCAATCCTGGCACAATTGGTTGAAAAAGTTTATACAATTGAAAGAATAGAATCTCTCTACCAGAGTGCCAGAGAAATTTTTGCAAACTTGAATTACAACAACATTCATCCAATTCTGGCTGACGGAACTGGTGGCTGGAAAGACTTCTCTCCCTATGACGCAATTCTCGTGGCTGCAGCTTCCCCTGAAATACCTCAACCACTTGTGCAGCAACTCAATAATGGCGGCAAACTTGTCATTCCTGTCGGAAATCAATTTGTCCAGGAATTGGTAAAGATCACCAAAATCAATGGCGAACTGCAAACAGAAAACCTCGGTGGCTGCAGATTTGTCAAACTTGTTGGCGAACACGGCTGGCCTGAAAATTGATTTTTTTTACTAAGAGTAAATTTAAATTGTCAGCGGATTTTCAGAACGAAAAGGGCAAAAACTGTTTAAGTTCAATCAATTCAGGGGTTACCTTTACTTGGGGCACAAATATTTCAACTCCCAACTCAACAGCTTTCTGAAACAATCTGGAATATTCGGGATCAATCCTGGAAGCAGGAGCAAAACTGGAAACATCAACCCGCTGAATCACATAAAACATGATTGCTCTTTCTCCTTGATTCTTCAATGCAATCAACTCTCGCAAGTGCTTTTGCCCCCTTGTTGTCTGGGCATCGGGAAAACGAGCAATGCCACCATCATTGTAAGTAACATTCTTAATCTCAATATAACAATTTGTCCTTGTTTCCGAAGTTGCGTTTTTTAAAAGCAGGTCTAATCTGGAATTGCCGATTTTATGTTCAGGAATTATCTCATTATAACCTGTCAATTGCTCGATCTGATTATTTTCAATCCAGTTTTTGACTAATTTATTGGGAATAAGAGTGTTCAATCCAATCCAATTCCCCCCTATTTTTATCATTTCAAAGTCAAATTTGGTTTTTCTGTTTGGATTTTGGGCAGGGGACAATCTTACATCAGCCCCTTCCTCCAGGCAGGTTTTCATTGTTCCTGTGTTGTTTGTGTGAACTTTAACAATGCTGTTGTCATTTAATCTTGCCAAAATGATAAACCGATTGGGTCGAGACAAGTATTGAGCTTTTACCAGATTTGAAAATTTGTACATTATTTATGTTCCCAGACTTAATAATAAAGTTGTTGGATAAATTCAAAGAACAAAATGTTGGGAAAAAAAAGAATAACTTGACCTGGTCTGAATTAAAAGCTTAAAAAGTTCTCGTTTAACACCAGACATCCCAATTTTGAATAGGAAGGTGTATTATAATGAAAGTTCTCAAATTTGGTGGTACTTCCATCAAAAATGCTGATTTGATCAGAAAAGTTGCACAAATCATCTCGGCAAACGATGAAAACTGCATTGTTGTCTTCAGTGCTTGTGCTACCATTACTGATCTATTATCGGAAATCGGAAGCAGTTTTAAAAAACACAATGAGACCGAGGCCTTAAAACTGTTTGAGCAAATTTTTGCTTTTCACCTCGATCTTATCGAAAAACTTGAAATTGAACAAAAGCATAAAAACCAGATCATCGCCAAACTAAACAGATTAAAAACTCTGATTCCGGCTTTGGCTGTACTGGGAGATTCCACTCCCCGTTCTCTGGATATAATTCTTGGATTTGGAGAAGATCTGTCCAGAATGCTGATCTCATTCTATCTGCTGGAACAAAATCTTCCGCTTATTACTGTGGATCCTCGTTCATTCATGAAAACCGACTCCAACCACGCCGCGGCAAATCTGCTGATGGAAGAATCAAGCTCTTCCTTCAAAGGCATTTTTGCAACCGAAGCAAATAGTGTAAAATACTACATAACCTCCGGGTTTATTGGAAAAAGCAAAAATGATGACACAACTACCCTGGGCAGAGGCGGCAGTGATTATACCGCTTCAATTTTAGCTTCTGTATTGAATGCACGCTGCCTTGAAATCTGGACGGATGTCAGCGGGATTATGTCCTGTGATCCTAGACTTGTTGATAATGTTCATCCAATAAAAAAACTCACCTATTCCGAAGCTGCCGAGCTGGCCTTTTTTGGAGCAAGGATACTTCATCCGAAAACTATCAGACCTGCCGTAAAAAAAGAAATTCCCGTCTACATCAAAAATACTTTTAATCCTGATTCAGCCGGTACTGTTGTTTGTCCAGTCAAAAATCCCCAACAACGAGTAAAAGCTGTTGCTTTCCAAAAAAATATTACCGTAATCAATATTTATTCTGATAATATGTTGGGAGCTTTTGGTTTTCTGGAACAGATTTTCAGTGTTTTTACCAAACACTGTGTGCCCGTGGATTTGATTACTACTTCAGAAGTAAATGTCAGTGTTACAGTTGACGGCAACCAAAATACAGACGATTTACTCGAGGACCTTTCCAGATTTTCAGAAGTCACTGTCGAAACTCACAAGGCAATGATTTCAGTTATTGGCGAAGGTCTGAAAAACACCTCGGGAATTTCCGCCAGATTCTTTGGAGTGTTGAAGGGAATCAATGTGCTGATGGTCAGCGTCGGAGCTTCAGAGGTGAATTTAAGTATCATTGTAGATGACAAGGACATGGTTGAAGCCGTAAAACTTTTGCACGAAGAATTTTTTCCAAAACTCTAAACGAGGAAAATCATGAATAAAATATTTAATTTTGATGCAAACAAACTGGTGGAAAAATATGGAACTCCTCTTTATGTTTATAATAAAGAAACAATTATTGATAATTATCAAAAACTAAAAAGCTCCTTCCAAAAATATTATCCAAAGACAGATGTGCACTATGCAGTAAAAGCCAACACTAATCTGGCTATCTTGAAAATTCTCGAAGAAGAAGGAGCCAGCGTTGACTGTTCCTCACCCTTTGAGCTTCTGACTTCTGAAAAAGCAGGTTTCACTTCCGAAAAAATCATGTATACCGGCAACTATGAAAGCATATCCGACCTGGAGGCTGCCGTAAAAAGCAAAGCCACCATCAATCTTGACGATATCTCTTCCCTCAAGCGCTTGCTTTCTTTCCACTTGCCTGAAAGAATTTCCTTCAGAATAAACCCGGGTATCGGACGAGGCGGTTTTGAAGGAATAGTCACCGGAGGCACTGATGCAAAATTCGGCGTTCCTTATGAAGATGCAAGTAAAGCCTATAAACTTGCTCAAATAAATGGAATTAAAAGATTTGGCATCCATATGATGACAGGCTCTAACAATCTAGAGCCATATTACTTTGCCGAAATAGTAGATAAATTACTCACTATTGCCGGAAAAGTTTTTGAACAACTGGGTACTCAACCCGAATATGTAGATATTGGCGGCGGCTTCGGCATTCCCTATCATGATGAAGAAATTCCTCTCAACCTTGAGCTTACTGCTCAGTTGGTATCTGAAGAATTTAGAGAAAAGTGCAAAAAATACAATCTGGGCAGTCCCCGTCTCAAAATAGAACCTGGACGATATATTGCAGCCAATGCAGGCTACCTGCTTTCCAAAGTTACCGGCACCAAATCAAGCTATAAAAAATTTGTCGGCATTGACTCTGGCATGAATACTCTGTTGCGCCCTGCTCTTTACGGAGCTTCCCACCAACATTTCATCCTCGGGAAAGACACGGCAACTGAACCGGTAAACCTGTGCGGTCGCATCTGTGAAAACAGCGACATTTTCGCCAAACACATCTACCTCCCCGAAGCAGAACTGGGAGACATTGTCATAACCAAAGATGCAGGAGCCTACGGCTACGCCATGGCATCAAACTACAATGGCAGACTCAGACCGGCAGAAGTACTGATCGACCAAGGCCGGGACAAACTAATCCGCAAAAGAGAAACCTTAAAAAACCTCTTCAACCTCTACCCTGAAGATCTGTAGTAATTTTAAAGAAAAAACTATAACCCCGTCAGGTGTTTTTTAATAGACTGACTGGCCCAGGGCTATGCCTCCGTCGTTGGTGGGGGCTGTTTGGTTGAGATATACTTGCAAAGGGGAATCTGCAAACAATTGCAGTAATAATTCCAGGAGCAGGCGATTTTGAAAAACTCCACCGGAGAGGACAAAGAGTTTTTCACCTGTCAATTGGGCTGTTTGGAAGAGAGAAGCTGCAAACCAACTGTGGAATCCGAAGGCTATTTCGCCAAGGGGAACCTGATCTTCCAGATCGTCGATGATACAATTGAGCATCTCGCTGTAACCGATGATAAGGTGGTCTTTATTTGCAGACTTGACCTGAAGGGGATAATTGCGCAGATCAAATTGATATTTATCATAAAAAAGTTCAGCCTCTTTTTGCAGTTTCATGGCGGCTTGAGCTTCATAACCAGCTTTGTCCACAAGTCCGATCAAAGAGGCAATCCCATCAAAAAGGCGACCAGCAGAGGAACACAAAGGTGAATTTATTTTCTGCTCCAGCATACGGTCAAAAACTGTGTATCTGCTGGTCATGAACCGCACCGGCTTCTCAACCTGGGCTGTCTGGAGTAAAGAAAAAGCACAGCGGTCTGTTTCCCGGGCTGCTTTATCACCTCCCGGCAGGGGAAAAGGTCGAAGATGTCCCCTTCTGACAAATTCTTTCCAGTCTCTGCCAACCTGAAGAAATTCACAACCCCAGACAGTTCCGTCTCTCCCATAGCCGGTTCCGTCACAGATAATGCCTACCACTTTTTTGCCCAGAAGATTGTTCTCAGCCATGGCAGACAGCAAATGGGCATGATGGTGGTAAATTTCAATTTCTTTATCATTTTCGGCTTTTTGCCCAAAAATTCGGTAATCCACGCTGCGAACAGCATAGCCCGGATGGGCATCAAGCTTGATTTTTTGAGGTTTTACTTCAAAAAAAGAAGTGAAATCCCGTACCTGTTCCAGCATAAAATCTACATTACGCACATCAATCAGTTCGCCGATATGCTGGGAGAGATAAATGCGTTCTCCTTTGCGCAGAGCAAAAGTGTTTTTCTGGTTGGCACCAAAACTGATGGAGCGTTCTTCCTGTTGTTCCTCAAAGTTGGCTGTAATTTTGATTTCCGTGGGTACTATGCCTCTGGAGCGACGTAAAGTCATTACCTTGTCCCGAACCACCATAACGATTGAATCATCACATTTGCGCACGATGTCCCGGTTGTGGGAAAGGGCAAAATCGCAAATCTCCAAATCGAGCAATTTTTCCACTTCCCTGTCCGTTGAAGCAATGGGTTCATCTTTAAGATTGGCGCTGGTCATTACCAGAATTCCCGTTTGGGCCAGTATCATCTGATGCAAAGGAGTATAAGGCAACATGAAACCGAGATAGTTGTTATCCGGGCAAATGTGATCCAGAACTGAGTTGATTTTTTTGAGCAGGACTATCGGGGCAACCGCCGAGCGCAGCAAATCTTCTTCTCTGGAACTGACCTCGCAGTATTTACGGATTTCTTCAACCGAGGGAGCCATGAGGGCAAGCGCTTTTTCGGGTCTGTTTTTTGCCCGGCGCAACCGGGCAACGGTTGAAGCAGAAAAGGGATCGCAGGCAATATTAAATCCACCCAATCCCTTTAATGCAGCTATGGCTCCTTGCCTGATCTCATCAATAAAATACTCCTGAGGCTCCAGGTCAGCACAATTTTCAACTCCAAGCAGAGTCAAAACAGGGCCGCAATCTGCACAACAATTGGGTTGGGCGTGAAATCTTCTGTTGAGTGGATTTTCATATTCCTCGGTGCACTGCTTACACATGGTGAAAGAAGCCATACTGGTAAGATGACGATCATAAGGTCGATCATGAATGATGGTAAAACGAGGTCCGCAATTTGTGCAATTGGTGAAAGCATAACCGTAGCGGCGGTTTTGGGGATCAGATATTTCCTGGGCACATGCATCACAGATGGCTATATCAGGAGAAACGGCAACCTCTTTGTTGAGATTATCCCCTTCTTCACTGGTTTTTATGATAAATCGCTCACTGCCGGCAACAGGGATATTGTCCACTTCAAAAGTTGTAATCCTGGATAAGGGTGGAGGATGTTTTTGTAATTTATCCAGAAAATTATCCAGATCTTTTTCTTTGCCTTCTATTTCAATAAATACACCTTGAGCGGAATTCAACACGAAACCGACAAGAGAATGTTCAAGGGCATATTTGTAAACTGTGGGCCGAAAACCTACTCCCTGGACTACTCCTTGGATTTTGATTCTATTTCTTTTCTTACCCATTCATACCATTCCTTGAGAGTTTCAGGCTTGTCGGCACTGAGTCTCAGCACTTTACAACCGGGGTTAACTTCCTTGATTTCGGATTCCACCTTGTCTACATCAATATTAAGATGAGGAGCAATATCCATCTTGTTGATTACAACGATATCAGCCTTTTCAAACATGGTTGCATATTTTTTGGGCTTGTCCTCACCCTCGGTAATGGAATACACGAGCACCATTCGATCAGCTCCAAGATCGAAAGCGGCGGGACAAACAAGATTGCCCACATTCTCAATTAAGATAAAGTCAAGGTCATTCAAATCCAGATCGTCAATGGCCGCGTGGATCATCTTGGCGTCCAGATGGCAACCACCTTCTGTGTTAATTTGATAGATGGGAATATCAAAATCGGTGAATTGCTCTGCATCTCTGGAAGTATACAAATCACCTTCAATGATCGCCATTTTGTATTTGTCGGTGAATTCAGCCAGGGAATTTTTGATCAAAGTAGTTTTACCTGCCCCCGGCGAACTGGTCATATTGAGAACAAAAACAGAATTCTTTTTGAACTCCCATCTGTTGTCAGCTCCAAGGGCATTATTTTTTAACATGACATTTTTAAGAACTTTAATTTTCACAATATTACCTCCGATATATTCAGATTTCTAAATAGTTCCCGTCCCAGAATGAGGGTTTTTATTCAGGATCTTCCACCTCGATTGAAGCAAGAAAAAAACCTTTTTCTGATTCATCCTCCTCAAATTCTTCAAATTCAAGGTTGGTTCCTTCGAGAAAAGTTCCTTTGATCAATTCTTCAAAGTAAAAACAGAAGGAATCAGGATAAACAGTGTACGGTTTTGACAATTTGAAAATCAACTGGGTGATTTTGCGATTTTGCAAATCAGGATCTTCTTTAACTGTTTCCTCTACTATTTCGTAAACATATTCAGCTACTTTACTTTCATGCATAACAAATTCCGTATATGCCAAAATCTGCTAAAGTGCAAATAGTGACCTCATTGTAAGTTTTTTCACACTTGTCCAAAGCTCAAACGTTCTCCCGAACTCATTTCAATATCAGTCAAATTACCGCATTGTGCAGGTGATTGATATTCAAAAATAAAGTGTTTCGAAAAATCCCCAGAGATAACAGGCAAGCCTTTTGTTTTTGTTTGATAAAACTTTTAGCTTTAAATACAAAGACTTAAAAGACTTCACCTCTTTCCATGTGAAATTTATAACAGAAATCTTTTTTTTTGAAAGCCTTTTATTTTTGAATGAACTCGAAAACAATGCTTATATTCCTAAAATATTCAAGCCTTTATAAAAGCAAAAGCAGTATTACAAATTTTTAATATTTAATATTCATGACTGATTCAAAGTTATATGTTAAGTGAAAAATGAACTTTTTAAGGTCAAGGTTTTATTAATTAAATCTAAATTGTGAAAGGATGATTTAATACTATGGAAACTAAATTTATTAATGAATCCGGTTTTCAGGATTTTGTGGGCAAACTTGTTGAATCCCGCAACCTGGTTGGACCGGTGGCCAAAAGGAATAAATTTGTTTTCGGCGAGATCAATAAATATGAAGATCTTCGTCTTGATTACGATGTTACCCTTCTGCCTCCAAAAAAACTATTTTTCCCTCCCAAACAGGATATTCTCAAATTTTACGGACAAAAAGGAGAATCCTGTATTGATCCCGATCCTCAGATTCTGCTTGGCGTACATTTTTACGATATCAAAGCCATCGACATGACTGATCTTCTCTTCAGAGAAAACAACGAAGATTACAATTACCTGGCTAATCGTGAATGTACAACCATCATTGGTTCCAACATCCAGAATGTACATGACAGAGCTTTTTTCGGCTCAGTTGGTACTGAAGTTGAACCAAAAGGTCATGACGGTTTTCTTACTAAAATTGAAGGTGGATACGTATTCGAGATAATCACAGCTAAAGCCAAAGAACTTCTTCAATTTGGAGATTTTCAGGATGCAAATGAAAATCAGATAAAGCAGGCTGAAAAAGTTAATGCTGAAGTCCTGACCAAGTGCTCGGAAAAACTAAATAACACCAGTGCTGAAATCAACAAAAAAGTACGCAATTCCTTTGACAGCAAAATCTGGGAAAAAACTGCCGAAGATTGTTTCTCCTGCGGATCTTGCAACATTGTCTGCCCCACCTGCTATTGCTTTGATGTTCAGGATGACTGGTATCTCGATCAGGAAACCGGAGTAAGAGCCAGAAGTTGGGACGGTTGTCTCAAAGAAGATTTCTCGGAAGTTTCCTTGGGTCAAGGCTCAATCGAAAATTTCAGAGAAACCAGAGGCTCCAGATACAGACATCGCATTATGCGCAAAGCCACCTACCTCAATGAAAAATTGGGTGGACCCGCGTGTGTTGGATGTGGTCGCTGCAGTTCAGTATGTACCTCTGATATTGCAGATCCTGTTAATGTGATCAACCAAATTATGGAGGAGTAATATGTCTTGTGAAAATTGCAATTGCTCTAGTCAAGCAAATCATGAAAATATATTTATGCCCCAAGAGGCTAAAATCATTAAAACCAAAATGTCCACTGCCTCGGAAAAACGTTTCTGGGTAAAATGGGCAGATGGAAGTCAAGCCAAATTTCAACCCGGTCAATTCTTGGAAGTTTCTTTGTTCGGATATGGTGAAATTCCTATAGGATATGCCAGTTCCCCTACTTTCAAAGATAATTTTGAAATTGTTATCAGAGCAGTCGGAAGAGTTTCCAATGCCCTGCACAAATTGCAAAAGGGTGATTCCATCTTTTTGCGTGGTCCCTTGGGCAATGGTTTTCCCATGAAATCCCTGAAAAACAATGATGTACTGGTTGTTGCCGGCGGTATTGGCTATTGCCCCACCCGAAGTCTGGTGAATTATATTCTCGACAAAAGAGACGAATTTGGCGAGTTCACACTGTTTTACGGAGCCCGTTCCCCCAAAGACCGCATGTTCAACAACGACTTTGAACGTTTCAAAAAAATGGATGGCGTCAACGTACTGGAAACTGTGGACAAAGGTGACGAAAGCTGGAAAGGAAATGTTGGCGTAATCACAACCCTTTTCCATAAAACAGACAAAATCAACAAAAACACCAGAGTCATCATCTGCGGACCTCCAATCATGTACAAATTTGTCATAGCTGAAACTGACAAGTTGGGCATTCCCCATTCCAATGTCTATGTAGATCTTGAACGCAGAATGAAATGTGGAATTGGTAAATGCGGACACTGTCAAATCAATGACAAATATGTCTGTATGGACGGCCCTGTATTTAAATATTCTGAGTTGGAAGACAGAGAGGAGGCATTCTAATGGAAGGAAAGCCAAAAGTAAAAGTTGCCTATTTTGATTTTGCCTGTTGTGAGGGATGCCAGATAGAAATGACTAATTTCGGAGGACCGGCATTTCTCGAACTGCTCAATCATGTAGAAATAGTAGAATTTCGCGAAGCAATGACTGAAACCACTGACGAAACTATTGATATAGCTTTCATCGAAGGCAGTTTCACCCGTGAAGCAGATCGCAAAAGACTTGAAAGCATCAGAGAACGAGCCAATATCGTTATTGCTTATGGTGCCTGTGCCTGTACCGGCGGCATCAACGCTCTCAAAAATCATCAAAACGATTATAAAGAAGCTGTTTATGGCAAAGATGCCGACATGCCTCATCTTGACAGTCAACTCGCCCTGCCGGTGAGTGCAGCTATCAAGGTCGATTATGAAGTTAACGGCTGTCCCATGAACAAAGATGAATTTGCCAGGATAGTATCCCACCTTCTGCATGGCAAAACACCTGTTATCCCAAAATATCCAGTCTGCGTAGAATGTAAACTCAGTGAAAATGTTTGCTTGTATGAACTGGGCGGACATTGTCTGGGCATGGTTGCCAAAGCCGGTTGCGGAGCTCCTTGTCCGGCTCAGGGAATCCCCTGTGAAGCCTGTCGTGGATTTGCTTCCAACCCCAACGAAAAAACACTGGAAAAAGTTCTCAAAGACAGAGCCGGCTTCAGCGAAGAACGTGCCAAAACTAAATCACGCATGTTTACAGCTAATTGCAGGTATGACGCCCCCTTAAAGGATAAGGAGTGATGAAAATGAAAAAAGATCTTAATATAAATGTACATCACGTTACCCGAGTTGAAGGGCACGGAAATATAGTTGTCAATTCCAAAGATGGAAAACTCGAAAAAATTCAATGGCAAGTTCCAGAAGCTCCCCGCTTCTTTGAAGCCATGGTTCGTGGACGCCATTACAGTGAAGTGGCTCGTATTACCAGCCGTATCTGTGGCATTTGCGCTGTTGGCCACACTCTGGCTTCCATCAGAGCCACCGAAAATGCCCTCGGTATCAAAATTACTGAACAGGCAAGAAAAACCAGGAAAATACTCAAGCATGCCGAAAATGTGGACTCTCACATTTTGCATCTTTATTTTCTGGTAGCCCCTGATCTTTTCGGTGCTCCTTCAGTATTTCCTCTGGTTCCCAAAGCACCGGAAGTAGTAAAAAGAGCATTGCGCATGAAACGCTTCTGCCACGAATGGGGTTCTCTCATCGGCGGTAGAACAACTCATCCCACCAAAGCTATTCCCGGTGGAATGTCTATGTATCCCACCAAAGACGAGCTTAAAAACCTGAAAAAACGTCTGGTGGAAGAATTTGTTCCTGACGCTCTTGAAACCATCAAAACCATTGAATCAGTAGCCGACAAAATTCCGAATTTCAAAAGAGAAACCGAATATATGGCAGTCTACAGTGAAGATGAATATGGTCTTTATGAAGGCAAGGTTCAAACTGTAATGCCCGATGGAACCAAAGAAGTCTATGAAGTTGACAACTACAGAAATATCACCAACGAATATGTCAGCCCCCTTTCCACTGCCAAGTACACCAAAAACAAACTGGATAGTTATGCTGCCGGTGCCATGGCCAGAGTCAACAACAACTACGACAAACTTCATCCTGAAGCTAAAAAATTAGCCCAGAAATTCGGTATGGACCAACTCTGTTTTAATCCTTACTTCAACAATGTTGCTCAACTAATCGAAGTAGTTCACAGTGTTCATGAATCTCTCGAACTCATCGACGAATTACTGGCAGATGACAATTATGATGTTTATCAACCTGTGGTTAAACCGACTACTCATGGTGAAGGTGCTGCAGCAGTTGAAGTTCCCCGTGGTATTCTCTTCCACAATTATGAATATGACAAAGACGGCATCTGTATCAAAGGTAATTGCATCATTCCCACCAATCAGAACCATGCCAATATTCAAAAGGACTTCGAAAAACTGGTACCGGAATTGATTGAAGCCGGCAAAGCAGAAGACGAAATCAGATTAGCTCTTGAAATGCTGGTTCGCTCTTATGATCCCTGCATCTCCTGCTCAACCCACTACCTGCAGGTAGAATTCAACTAATTCCCCTTCTTCCTTTCCTTTCCCTCTTAACAACTTTGCAAATCGAAAACCAGAGGACTGCTTTACTTCTCACTAAAATTTTACCCTGAGAACCTGCTCACTTTTTCCCTTGAAGTGTTGACATTCTTCTATCAATAATTAATACAATCTAATAGTTGTTTTAAAACTGACCCGATTATTAAATTTTGCGAGAAGGAGAAAACTATGACTCAAATCAAACTCGACGGAAATTCTGTTAATACTGTTGGAACACTACCCGAAAAAGGAAACAAGGCCCCTGATTTTACTTTGGTAAACGGGGAATTGGAAAGGGTTGGACTTGCCAACTTCAAATCTAAAAAAATAGTAATGAACATCTTTCCCAGCCTGGATACTCCCACTTGTGCAACTTCTGTTCGCAAATTCAATGAGATGGCAGGCAAAATGGATAATACCAAAGTACTGTGTATTTCCAAAGATCTGCCTTTTGCCCAGAATCGCTTCTGCGGAGCCCAGGGTCTTGATAATGTCATCACCCTTTCAGATTATGAAACCGGTGAATTCGGAAAAAAATACGGAGTTGAGATGGTTGACGGCCCCTTGAAAAATCTTCTTTCCAGAGCTGTTGTAATTCTTGATTCCGAAGGAAAAGTAATCTACACTGAGCAGGTTCAATATATCGTCGATGAACCGGATTACCAAAAAGCTCTTGATGCACTGGGAGTTTCCTAATCCGGCCAAAAGGTACTTCAATTATAGGAGCCTTGGCTGATGAAACCTAAAACCAAATTAAAAAAAAAGCTGGGTGTGTTTGATCTGTTTGCCATTGCCTCCGGTGCCATGATCTCTTCAGGCTTGTTTGTTCTGCCCGGTCTAGCCTTTTATTTTGCCGGTCCGGCTATGCTTATCGCCTATCTTATTGCCTCTCTCCTGATGTTCCCGGCTGTTTTTTCTATCTCGGAACTTGCCACTGCCATGCCCAAATCCGGTGGCAATTATTTTTTTGTACAAAGAAGTTTCGGGCCTCTGGTGGGTACCATTGCTGGTTTACTGGATTGGTTTTCAATCAGTCTCAAGTCAGCCTTTGCCCTCTTGGGAATCGGGGGTATCTTTCTCTATTTCTTTCCTGATATAGGATACAATGGGGTAACTTACATTGCCGCCGCTACAACCTTGTTTTTTGCTTTTCTGAATCTGTTTTCCGTTAAAGGTAGCGGCACTTTTCAAATTGTCCTGGTTTTCTTTCTGCTTGTAATTCTAGCATTCTTTATTATCACTGGTTTTTCCAGTGTCAATGTAGAACAATTCAAACCCTTCAATCCCAAAGGTTGGCCGGCCGTATTTGCCGTAGTGGGAATGGTATTTGTTTCTTTCGGAGGCCTCACCAAAGTTACGGCAGTAGCTGAAGAAACCAAAGATCCCACTAAAAATATCCCCAGAGCCATGTTTATGGCTTTCTTTATTATTTCACTTGTTTACCTGCTGACTGTCTTCGTAACTGTGGGCAATGTTGCTCCGGCCGAACTATCAGGCTCTCTTACTCCCGTTGCCCTGGCAGCCAAAAACGCCATAGGCCCCATAGGCGGATTAATTATTACAATTGCAGCTGCCCTTGCCTTTGCCACCACCGGCAATGCAGGCATTATGGCAGCTTCCCGTTCCCCTCTGGCAATGAGCAAAGATGGACTGATTCCCAAATTTTTTTCAAAAACCAGCAAGAAATTTGGAACCCCGATGAGTTCCATAATTTTCACTTCTGCCTTCATAATTTTTACAGTTCTGTTTCTTTCTTTGGAAGTACTGGTTAAAACCGCTTCCACCATGATGATTCTCATGTTCGCTCTGGGCAATCTTTCCGTC
>JAQICJ010000281.1 GCA_027858615.1 Deltaproteobacteria bacterium | reverse complement strand
ATTCATTGACAAAGTTGAGCAGTTTCCCGGTAATTTTGTTTGAAACAATTGCTACCCTTTGTTTGTTTGTTTGTTTCTGATTTGTTGTCCAATTAGGTGTACCCAATTTTGTGTAGGTTTTTAAAAAAATCAAAGCTACAAGATTGATCTTTTAATTTTAGTAGAGTTATTGAATATTAACAAGTCATAGTTTTGAAACAACTGTTTGAACAGAACAGGAATCTGAAGATGCAGATAGAAAAAAACACTCCAATAGAGAGTATTGTCGAAGAAATTCCCGGAGCAGTTAAATATTTAATGGAGTCGGGTATTCGCTGTATGGTTTGCGGTGAGCCCATCTGGGGTACTTTGGAGGAGGCAGCTCGGGAAAAAGGTTTTGGCGATGAAGATATTAAAAAATTTGTAACTGATCTGAGAGAGCTGGCAGAAACAAATAGAGATTGAAGTTGATCGGAATTATCTGGAATTGTCCGGCTGAAATTTAAGAAAAGATTTCAAGGCAGTAATGTATTTTTTTTTTGAATTCAGGGAGCCTTGATTGTGGGATCCGGAGATTTCCAGAAAAGACTTGGGTTTGGTTGCCTTTTCAAAAAGTTTTTTACCATGTTCAAAGGGAATTAATTCATCGTCCCGGCTGTGAATTATCAATAGAGGGCTTTTGATGCGGGCAACTTTGTTAATGGTTGCAAAGTTGTTTTTGCAAAGCACTTTGACGGGTAAAAACCAGTAGAGCTCGGCCGCCAGATTCGGAACCGAAGTAAAAGTTGATTCCAGAATTACAGCTTTAACCGGCTTGCGGGCTGCCAGATGGCTGGTTACTCCACCTCCGAGACTGCGTCCCATCAAAATTATCTGCTCTTGTTTAAAATTTTTAGTTTTCTGCAAATAGGAGAAAGCTGCTTCAACATCCAGGTAAAGTCCCTTTTCGCCGGGAGAACCTTCACTGCGACCATACCCTCTGTAATCATAGATAAAGATGCTTGTACCCAGTGTATTCAATAATCGCAAAAGGGGAAGACGGTTGGATATATTTCCTGCATTGCCGTGGGAAAGCAAAATGACGTTTTCACTGTTTTTGCCAGGAATAAACCAGCCGTTCAATTTGATTCCATCAGCGGTTTCGAAATAGATGTCTTCCCAAACCAGCCCATAGTTCTTTGGAGTTGAAGCAATACCGGATTCAGGATAATACAACAAATTATTTTGGTAATAATAGACAAAGACAACCAGAAATATATACAAAACCGGTGCCCAGATTAAAATTCTGAAAATAAATCTCATGAAATATGTATTTCTTTTTTAAAAGTGAGTAATAAACCCAATGACCGATATTTTTGTCTGCGTTAAAACAATTTTAGTTCCATTAGATTCTAAAGGTTGAAACGAAAGTGGATTATATCTCCATCCTTAATTTCATATTCACTGCCTTCTGTTCTGATTTTGCCCTTTTGCTGCAGATTATTTATTTCTTTATGTTCAGCCAGATCTTTGCAGGAATATACTTCGGCCTTGATAAATCCCTTGGCAAAATCTGTATGGATAAGACCTGCAGCTGTGGGAGCCAAAGTACCATTGACAAATGTCCAGGCCTGAACTTGTTCATTTGTAGTAGTAAAAAAAGTTTGCAGATCCAGCAGGGAATAAGCTTTGGTTATTAACTGATTCAATCCAGTTTCCTGAAGATTGAACATTTCCATGAATTCCTTCTTTTCTGCCTCATCTTCCATCTGTGTCAGTTCAACTTCTGTTTGTCCCGAAAGCATGAGATATTCACTTTGCTCCCGAGCTGCTACTTGAGCAACTTTAAGAGTGTGTTCATTTACATTATCCAGGGAACTGTCATCAATATTGCACAGATACAGAGTCTTTTTGCTGGTGAGAAGATTGAGGCTGGCAATGAAATCCATGGCTTTGTCGGAAGATATCTGGATGTTTCTGGCTAAAGTACCCTTTTCCAGTTCGTCTATCAGAATATCGAGAATTTCAACCTGCCAGTGAGCCCTGTCCCTTTCTTTTTTGTTGCTGCTTTTAAACAATTTTTGGTTTTTTTCTCTTTTTTTCAGGGAAAATTCCAGATCTTTGAGGGCAAGTTCGGTATTAATAATTTCAATATCCCTCTCGGGATTAATTGAGTCATATACATGAGCAATATTGGGATTATCGAAGCAACGTACCACATGGATGATTGCATCGGTTTCCTTGATATTTGCCAAAAATTGGTTACCTAATCCCTCTCCTTTGGAGGCTCCTTCCACCAGACCTGCGATATCCACAAATTCCATGAAAGCTGGCAGGATTTTGTTCAAGTTCAGCAGATTGGCAATGAGGTCAAGTCGGTGATCTGGTACTTTGACTTTGCCTTTATTGGCTTCGATAGTACAGAAAGGATAGTTTTCGGCTTTGGCAGCGGTTGAACTGAGCGCCGAGAAGATAGTTGATTTTCCAACATTGGGCAGACCGATGATTCCGCAATTAAGACTCATTTTGCCTCCAGGATCATAAATTAAAAAAGTGTTCTATTCTTTTCACAGGCATCTTTCCATGTCAAGAAAGCTATATCAACTTTGCTTTTTCTTTCTGTCTGTAGTAAAAATCCTTGTAGTAAAAGACCTTGCCTGGCAAGAGATATAAATGTCCGAAATAATTTGAGCATTCATGGAGTTAGATTATGAAATTGTTTAGTTGGAATGTAAATGGAATCAGAGCAGTTGCCAGAAAAGGTTTTTTTGAGTGGATAGAGGCTGTCAAACCAGATATTGTTGGATTGCAGGAAGTAAGAGCTTCTGAGGAGCAATTACCTGAAAAAATCAAAAGTATTCCCGGTTATAAATATTTGCTGAATGCAGGAGAAAAAAAAGGATACAGCGGTACAGCAACTTTTTATCGGGAAGACCTGGAGCCGGCAAACAGCTGGACGGGATTGACAGAGGAAAGATTTAACCAGGAAGGTCGAACTTTAGTCACTGAATATAAAAACTTCATTCTCTACAATATTTATTTTCCCAACGGTCAAAAAGATGAAAAAAGACTTCAATTCAAGCTTGATTTCTATGATGCACTGCTGGCTGAAATTAAAACAAAGGTGGCTCAAGGTAAAAAAATCGTTGTTTGTGGTGATTATAACACAGCTCACAATGAAATAGATTTGAAACACCCAAAATCCAATTCAAAACGATCGGGATTTTTGCGAATAGAACGCGATTGGCTGGATAAATTGCAGAAAAGTGGTTTTGTTGATACCTATCGTCATTTAAATCCGAAGAAGGTAAAATATTCCTGGTGGTCTTATCGTTTTAATGCTCGTAAAACTAATGCGGGATGGAGAATTGACTATTTTTGGATTTCTGAAAACCTCAGGGATAATCTTGTAAATGCCGAAATTAACGATCAGG
This sequence comes from Deltaproteobacteria bacterium, assembly GCA_027858615.1. GTDB lineage: Bacteria > Myxococcota_A > Polyangia > HGW-17 > HGW-17 > JAQICJ01. The sequence goes on along the minus strand of JAQICJ010000281.1, from coordinate 5,698 downwards.
TTTTTGGCTCGGATCATTGTCCCGTTTCCCTGGAATTGAATTTTCAAGATTAGTCCAATTGCGGATTTTTTTTATTCGAATCTGCCGTTTTGGATCAACTTCGATAATTCTTTTCTGGAGCTGGGAATCTCCTGTTCCTGCAAAGCCGGCGGAAGTTCATCCGGGTCTCCTTTGTAGCCGAAGGCGATGGCGCAAACAATGGTGTATTCTTCAGGATCAACGTTAAGTTCTTCATAGGCTTTTTCAGATTTGAACCCTGCCATGGCATGAGCGTGCAGACCGAGTTTGCGAGCTTGCAGCGCTGCGGAAAGCCAGGCTGCTCCACAATCAAATTGGGCCCATTTGTTTTCCTTGTTGTTAAAGGAAAACTTGTTTTTAGCCAGCAGAAATGAAAGCAGAGGAGCCTTTTGAGCCCAGATTTGATTTTGTTTGACCAGCAGGGAGAGAAAAAGTTCATGTTTTTCCCCTTCCAGGGCATAAAGAAAATGCCAGGGTTGTTCATTGTAACAGCTTGGCGCCCAGCGAGCCGCTTCAAAGATAGTTCTGGCAATTTCTTTGCTGACCGGTTTTGAAGAAAAGGACCGGGGAGACCAGCGATCTAAAAACATTTCATCTATTTGGTATGGGCTTGTTCTTTTGTTTGTCATAAGCAGTTTCCTTTTCAAGTTTAAGGACGTTGTTATTGCAATCAGGAATTTGGATTAAGCAACTTCCAGAACAAAAACCCCATTCTGGGAAGGGAACTAGTTCTGGGATAGATAAGTTTTTGCTTGATTATATCTAAATACAAATATATATATTCAATTCATTATTAAGATGCTCATATTCATAATTAGTAATAAAAATTAATTCACAATAAAAAAGTAACCATACTTTTTAACAATTCAAGGATCAAACAGAGGAGTTATTTATGAAAAAAATCAGTATTTTTGCATCATTGTTAATGTTATCAATGGTCTTCGCAGCCTGTGACAAAAAAGAAGAAAGCAGTGAAGACAAAGAAGACAAAGCAGAAAAAGCAGACAAAACAGACAAAACAGAGAAAAAAGAAGACAAAAAGAAATCAGATCTGGCAGAAGTCAAAAAAGACACCAAAAAAACCCAACCTGCAGGTGATTTGAAAGATCCTCCCAAGTTGGAATGGAAAGGTTACAAAAAAAGCAAGGCTGTAGTGGAAGGAATTGACGGATCACAGATTTGGTTCTATATGAGTTCCACAGCTTTGAGAAAATCGCCACTGAATATGCATATCAGCATTAAAAAACTTCCTGAAGGCACTACAGTCCAGATTAAAGACAAAAAGTTCACCGTGGATAAATCCGATTATGCCTACTTCGATTATCTCATGAAAGATCAAATAGGTGAGGTTCCCCTTTCCTCAATTTATCACAAACGCATTTATAAAAAGAAGAGACACGATTTCAATCTTAAATTCACCTTGTCTATACCCGGGTATAAGCCTGTTACAGCAAATGTTCCACCAATAGATCCCTCAAAAAGCCTCGGACGTTATCTCATGGAAGTTGAAGATGGTTCCATCAAATTTAAGAATGAGCCAAAAACCGACGGCAAGATCGATACAATGATCCAGGTATCAAAATACGGTTCACCTTTTGTAATCGGCAAAGGCAAAAAAGTACATGATATCGATTTGGTGACTGTAGTCAGAAAAGAAGAATCAGAACAGAAGATCAAGTGCGAATTTAAAAAGTACGGCAAGATTGATATTACTCTCATGAATGCCAAAGTTGCTGTTTACAACAGACACACAGGCAAAAAACTTGGCGAAGATGTTATCAAAAACGATAAAAAATGCCCTCGTTACGGTCTGGTCGACAAAAAAACCAAAACAGGCAAAAAGAGAGTTAAACAAAAGATGATTCAAAACTGGGTCAAGAAAAATTTCAAAAAATACAAAAACATGAAATAAACCTGACTTTCCAAATATCCAATCCAAATATCCAGTCAAAAATCACAGGGGCAAGCAGAGGGTCTGTTTTTAGAGTACATAATAATCAACAGATTTGTCAGAAAATAATCGCTGTGGCAAATTTTCCTATCTGGAAAAAACAAAAACAGAAAAATATAAGTATCTCAACTTGCATAAAGGTGTAATTGCTTTTATTATGTTTATATATTACAATATAAATTCAGGTTTTTATCTGGATTATCCTTAATTAGAGGAGAGAGTCATGAAAAAACTATTTACGTTTTTCTTTATGTTCGGTTTTGCTTTTCTGCATCTGGCCTGCGACGATGATAGTGACAAACCCCAAAACAACCCACCTTCAATCACCAATCTACCAGCAACTGAACAGGGAAATGCCAACGAAGAAGATTCGTTTCAGGTTCTGGGAACAGATGAAGATCCTGAGCAAGCATTATCTTGGAGCATTGGCGAAAACTCCTGTAGTTTTACCCCGGCAATTGATGCCAGCGGTTTGGTAACCTGGAACTGTCTCTCCGAAGAAAATTGCAGTGTTCGAATAGTTTTGAGTGATGATGGCAACCCCTCTCTCGATGCCAGTGGAGTACTCAATATTGAGTGTCTCAGCAATCTGCCTGTTTTTGAGTCCAATCCGGCACAAAATGCGGTGGAACACAGCGAGTATGTCTATGACTTAACTTGCAGCGATCCCAATGGCGAAAGTCTGACCCTTGCACTTGGAAATTCCCACACCTGTGGAGGAGCTGTTGTTGACAACGGTGATGGTACCGGAACTTTCAGTTTTGTTCCCAACGAAGAACAGGGAGGCGAAGTTTGCATGCTTCATTTCACCTGTTCCAATTCCAAAGTAACAGAATCACAAAATGCCAATGTGGCAGTTGTTGAAACTAATTACGAACCGACAATTATTGGTTTGCCCAGCAATCAATCCAGTACCTGGGGGAATGAAGATTCTTATCAGGCTGATGTAGAGGATCCGGATCTTCCGGAAAATGATTTCAATTGGGAGGTTGTAAGCACCACCTGTACTTTCAATCCTGATGTCACCAATGACGGTCTTATAAGTTGGACCTGCACAAGTCCCGAAACCTGCAATGTCGATATCAGAGTTACAGATGACGGTTATCCTGCCATGAATGATACAGAAACACTCACAATTGACTGTGTAAATTCCCTTCCTGTTTTTGATTCTACACCTTTGACCACAGCCACCGAATATGTAGGATATCTTTATAATATTTCCTGTACAGATCCCGAAAATGATTCCATTGAACTTCAATTGGGAGCCTCCCACACTTGTAATGGCAACCTTGTAGACAATGGCGATGGAACCGGCGAGTTCAGTTTTCTTCCTGAAGAGAGTCAGGGAGGGACTTCTTGCAACCTTCATTTTGAATGCAGTGACGGTCTGTCCTCTGAAACTCAGACTGCCCAGGTGGATATAATAGAAACCAATTCCCCCCCATTGATTAACGGTCTTCCAGCCACAGAAACAGGTTTATACAATCAGGATGATTCCTATCAACTAACAGGAGAAGACTCTGATCTCCCCGCAAACACCCTCAACTGGGAAATTACTTCAAATACCTGCAGTTTTGCACCAACCATCAATAATGACGGATTGATTTCCTGGACCTGTGGACTCAATGTCGAATCTTGCCAGATCGATGTGCATCTGGCTGACGATGGTTCACCGGTGCTTGATGCAACTGGAACCTTGAATGTGGAATGTGTCAACTCACTGCCCACTTTTACTTCTTCACCTGCAATCTATGCTTCCGAGCAGTCAGAGTACAATTACAATGTTGTATGTAATGATCCCGAAGGTGATCCTCTCAATCTCGAATTGGGAGCCTCTGACACCTGTAGTCCAACTTTGACCGATAATGGCGATGGTACCGGTAATTACAGGTTCACTCCCGATGAAAGCAGGGGCGGCGAAAGTTGCGTCCTTCATATTGTTTGCAGTGATCCGGTAACTTCCGAATCCCAGACAATCAACATTGGTATTGCCGAAGTCAATGATGCCCCAACAATTGTCAATTTGCCCACAACAGTTGACATGCATTGGAATACACCTGGAAGTTATACTTGCGATGCCACCGATACGGATATTCCGGTTCAGGATTTTTCCTGGTCCGTTTCCTATTCAAGCTGCAGCTTTACCCCAGCCATAGGACCAACCTCGGGTGAATTAACCTGGAGTTGCACCTCAGAAGAAAATTGCACAGTTGATGTAATGGCAACTGACAATGGTTCCTCTGCCAAAAATGATGTACAGACTTTTACTATCAACTGCACCAATACAGCTCCTGTTTTTTCTTCCACTCCCGGAAGTTCTGTAGTTGAGGGTGATACCTACGTTTACGATTTCACCTGTGCCGATACCGATGGAGACATTATTGCCCTCACTGCAGGTTCTTCCGACACCTGTGACGGTACAATTGTGGATAATGGGGATGGTACAGGTTCTTATTCCTTTGATACCATGGAAGGAGATGGCGGAACTTCCTGTTTGATGGCAATCAAATGCAGTGATAGTGCCGACAGTGTCAATCAGGCCAACACCATTATTGTTACCGATTCCAATGCAGCACCCGAACTTGTCAATCTGCCAGCTTCGGATACCCTTCACTGGAATGCCACCGGCAACTTCAGCCCCACCTATATTGACAGTGATGTTCCTGCCCAGGCAATGGTCTGGACTGTTTCAGCCAATACCTGTTCTTTTATTCCAGATATCAATACTTCTACTGGTGAACTCTCTTATACCTGTGTTCAGGTGGAAGATTGCAGTTTCGATGTTACAATTACCGACAACGGCTCTCCTGCAAAAAGCGATACTTCTACCTTCAGTCTCAGTTGTACAAATACAGCCCCGGCTATTGTTTCTACAGCTCCAGCCACAACTGCAGAAGGAAATACTTATTCCTATGCTGTCAACTGTGCAGATCCTGATTTGGATTCAGTCAGTCTGATGGTTGGAACCTTCGACAGTTGTGGAGGTACATTGGCAGATAATGGCGATGGTACTGGCTCTTATGAATTTATTGCTGGCGAAAATGCCGGCGGTACTTCCTGCCAAGTAGATGTTAATTGCACAGATACCCAGGATGCCACCAATCAAGTGAGTGCTGTTACCATCAATGAAACCAACGAAGCACCAACAATTGTCAATTTGCCAACAACAGTCAATACTCATTGGAATTCATCCAACAATTACACTGTTGAGTATGACGATACAGATCAACCTGTCCAGACAATGAGTTATGCGATCAGCAATAACACCTGTTCCTTTGCTCCGTCCCTCAATACTTCCACCGGTCTGGTCTCCTGGACCTGTACCCAGGTTGAAAGTTGTTCGGTTGATATCACTGTCAACGACGACGGAGTTCCTTCTTTATCAGATACCAGGACTCTCTCTCTCCAATGCATTAATACCGCACCTGTTTTTGCTTCTTCAATACCTTCCACTGTGCAAGAACGCGAAAATTATTCCTACAATATTGTTTGTAATGATGAAGACGGAGATGCTCCTTCCCTCAGTGTTCGCCCGGTTGATACCTGCGGCGGCCTTTTGGTAGACAACGGCAACGGAACCGGCACTTATTCTTTCAGCACCGATGAAGGCCTGGGTGGTTCTTCCTGTCAAGTTGCTCTTTCCTGCGGAGATTCAGTCGACACTACCAACCAGTCCCAAACTGTCAATATTGTCGAAACCAACGAAGATCCGGTTATCACCAATCTGCC
>JAQICJ010000223.1 GCA_027858615.1 Deltaproteobacteria bacterium | reverse complement strand
AATAGATACTTATTTTTTTATCGATCATATTTTTAACAGGAACGACTTCTCCATTAACATAAAAATCCATATCGCCTTCTGTTAACGAAATATTTTTTTTCTGGGGGTTTTTATCATTGAGATAAACTCTTTTAATTGTCTTATTACCTTCTTTCAGAACAAAAATGAATTTGTTCATTATAGCTTCATCACTTGTTTTGCGGAGTACCTGTACAAATATGGTTCCCCCCTTGGGATAGGTGGCAATTTTTTCCATGGTTTCTTTTTCAGGTTCAAAAGAACGCGTTGCATTTTTCCTTACATATTTTGCATAAGACAAAAGATCTTTGTACCAAATTTTGATAATTCCATTTTCGTCAATTTTAACTAAACCGTCTGGTTTAGTCCTATAACCATTCAAAATAGAGGTTTTATTTGTTAATTTGTAGAGATCATCAAAAACAATGTCAGAATTATACAGGCGAACCGTTTTGAATTCATTTTTTTCTTTTGAAAGTGTTAAAAGCTGGTTCAACTGTTGAGTGTATTGTTTATATTTTATTGTTCTTGTAAAAGAAACAGCTTTATCGTCCTCTTGTTTTTGACCACTCCAAAAATAGTTAATCTGTCCTCTGCTTAAACTGTCTATTTTTCTAATTTGACAGGCAAAGCCTTGCCCAGCCGATGAATTATAATTTAACCCACTGGTATATCCGCCACTTTTTGAACAATCACGTACCTCAATTCGAACAACTTTTCCACAGCCATAAACATCAAATAATTTGCTGGCAAGAAGTTTTTTATTGGTTAAGATCATGATTTTGTCTTTTTTACAGTTGAGTTCTATCTTGCCATAAACTCTCAACTCGTTATACATACTTTGAATATAAGAGACATCGGATCGAATTCTTCCGGCACAGGAAACAGTTAGAAAAAGTAATAAGAACATTTTTATAAAATAAGAACTTTTCATCATAGCCAACTTTCTTTAAAAGTTTTTTTCAATAACGCACAATACAATAAATCTTCCTCTGAACAAAGATTTTTTTGAAGATTCCAGAAATTTCAGACTCCAGCAGATGATGTTCTTCTCAAACCAAGACAACAATTTACAAAAACATTTCTAACGTTACCCCCTGAAATTCAATAAATTAAATTGAGATTCAACTACTATTCAGATTGTGAGGAGGAAGGGAGGAGCAGATAAAGTTCACCAGTATCAGTTGTTACTGCGATCCTGTCACCTTGTGATTTTATGGATACAGGAGTGCCGGCAATGTAGCGAGTGTCAACAGACTCGAGCCTTTCCCCATCGATGATTTTGTATAACACCAGTTTTCCTTGCTGCCGATAATATACCAGGATATTTGTTCCATGAGTGCTAAGGGGTTCACCGCTGGCGATCGGAATAGAAGATTTGGACAGACTCGAACCTTTTTTCATATACACCCCAAGTTTGTAATCCGGATTTAGGTGTGTATAGTCTTCTGTACGCACATGAACAACCACCCCGCCTGTTATCCCAAAAACAGCTGCATTGCCAACCTCGCTCTCAAACTGTTTTTCTGCTACAGTGTCAGACAACTCAGCCAGATTGAGACTATAGTTCAAGTCATAACACCGTGGCGGCTCTTCATCAAAGAGACCGCTGCATTCCCCTTTATCAGTAATACCATTGGGAGAAAGGTAGTAATCATAAGTAATTATACTGTTGTAATCATTGTCAATCCTGACAATACTACCGGGAATATTTATGGGAAACGCCTCTGAATGCGTTGCCGGAGTCTCGAGATTGACTGCGTTCAGGTAGAACTTGACCAGATCTTCAGCATTTGAGTCAGGGTACCCGGAGTAAGTGGGCTGGGTGCTTGAAAAGTATAGAGTCGCATCTAAAGTATGAAGAGAACCAATATATACATTTTGATCATAGGGAATTTCAAAAGAAACTTGCGGTGATGCAGGGTCTGAAATATCAATAATCCAAAGCCCGACACGGTTTAGATCGTCAAGTCCACATACCTGATATCGATTAGGGGCAATGGCAATGGCGTTGCCGGCCATAGTGATCTGTTTGCCGGTTTCTCTGCTTCCGTGGTAATCTCCCCACATGTGACAGGGAAACGGATAAGGGAAAGTTGTCTGGGAAACCACAGTTGGCGCTGTTGGATCATCTACAGATAATATTATAAGTTCTGTAGGGTACATTTTATTGCACCCAAAAGAGTCGTTTCCATATTCAGTTATATCCAACTCACTACGCAAAAGATAAACATAGTCCTCTTTTACAAAAATCCTGGAACGGAGCCGCCCTGTGATCCTTGACCAGTAGTCATAGTAAGTATTGTTGTGCTTGGTTTCGAGGGGGATCTGACTAACAACTTCTCCTGTGCTCACATTTACGATATCAAATTGTGGTGCCCCGGTACCAAATTCGAGTGAGTGTCTGGCCAGGTAATCATTATTAATCCAGGCAACGGAATTCACCGCTCTATGATATGCAACAGAGGATTGCAACACTGGGTTTTCTTCATCAGCCAGATCAAAAAGACTAATCTTCCCACTCTCCATGGCTAAAATTGAGTTATCTGTAATATGTACATCAATGAGGTGAGATAAGTCCAGATCGCCAAGTTGAGTGATCCCGGTGGCTGATATTGACATGAGGTGAACACCACTCTCACGTCCTTCCTGAGTCAATTCCCAGAAGGGAACAGCCAAAAATCCCGCCTCTGCATTAATGAAAAATAATGAATTCACAGGATTTTGGGTCTCAGACTCTGGTATCTGGGAATATTGATGAGTGGCAAGAAGCGTGATCTCGTCAGTTTGAGAACAGTCAAACATTGAGATTGTTTTCATATCAGAAGATTGCAACCCTTCCAGGGTGAAGAGACGATCTCCTGAAAAGTGCACATGGGAGAGAGGTTTTTGGAACTCGAGAGTTTGTTGCTCTGAAGGTTGAGCTGGATCATCAAAAGAAACTGGTGTCAGAGATAGGAAATTCTCCCCCTTCAGATAAACGGTGCTGTTGTGGATATAAATCCCCGAAACCCTGGTTGTTATACCGGTTATATCGATAGTAACCAGTGGAGTGAGTGTTCCACCGGATCCTATGGTAAAAGTTTCAACCTGTAAGTCGTCGGCGCCTTCAACAGAAGATGAGGTCGCAACCACAAAGCTATCAGCTACTTCCCCAAATGGTGGCTGAACATTTGGGTTATCTTCAAAATTCAGAAAGAACGGGAAAAATCCGGTTAACGTTATTGTTTCTCCATTTGTAAGCTCTCCTGTAGCAGTGTCAATTGCAACAGGATGAATACATGAGGAGTTGTTTTCACATCCCAATTGTCCAATATACGCTGTTGAAGCACCAAAATTTGCAACTAAAGGACTGTCTGAAATATCAAAATGCTTTTGTTCAATTGATTCGAGCCCTCCCTGACTTCCTTGTGCCACTGTATGTATTGTTGTCCTGATTTCAGACTCGACGCACTCTGGACAGGAAGCTTGTGTTACCACTATATACACATAATTATTTAGTATTTTGGCGGCCAATGGTCTTCCGCTGACATGGGTACTTCCCAAAGAAGTGAGAGTCCCATCGGGTTCTATGTTGTATTGAGAGATCCAGGCGTTTTCACTCGAATCAGAGGACTCTGTTTCAAAATAATCAAGATCATCAAACGTTACGCCGCCCACCACAGTAAGAGTGGTATTCTCCAAAACCATACCGATAGGATTTCGCGGCAGCTTCTCTTTCCCGACTACTGACAAGCCATCAGGAATTGTTGTATCAAATATCTGCAACTCCCCGCTGGGCGTCAGGAGGTAAAGTATGTCGCCACTGGACACAGATAGACTGAACTGAGAAAAGAAAGAAGACGGATGACGAAGTAGCTCACCATCAATCAGCGAAAGTTGACTTGGCAGTTCAATTGAAATTTCATCTTTGTTCTCAACAATATTGTAACTTTCGAATGATGTCTCGGGCTCCGTTTCCTCCGTGCAGGCAACAAAGAGAGTACCTAAAAATGTGATTGTCAACAGGATAGATTGTATTTGTTTTGACATAAAAATATTCTCCTTTCGGATAACATACGATGAAAATCAAATTTCGCAATGTATTTTTATAGCGATGGGTTCACTTGAAAATCTCTTTACCAGCCAACCCCCCATTCTGGGACGGGAACTAGATAATCCTTTTTTTTTGTCGGAATGGTTTTGCTGGGGAATAAATTGGATTGAGATGCTTGCCCTGGGGCTGCATAAATTGCAAGACACTCTTGGCAATACTCCCTGTGGAGAAAACTATTGTACATTCACCGCATTACTTGTATAAAATTATAGATACTAAAGGAGAATAACAAGTGAACATTTTCAAAAACTTTATTTTTATTATTATTTTTGTTACAGGTTGCGGTTCCAAATCCAAGAACACTATTGATAACAATCCAAATAATTCCGTTAAAAAACAAAACGCCAACTCTCAGAAAAAAGACAAAAAGGACAAGGGCAAAAAGGGATCGGAGCGTGCTGCTGGAAAAATGGTCAGGGCGGGCAATTCTGTTACAGGCAACTCGACCGAGTTTTCCAACCTGCAGAGCAACAAGAAGATGATCTATACCTCAACATCCGGTTACAAACCCATCCAAGTGACAAAAAACCCACACTGGCAGCATCTGTACTCGGTCAAGTCATCCACACAACCATTAGAGATTCGATACGGAGGCGCACCTTCTGTGCTGCCTGCTCTCAAGTCAACCTGCGGGACCAAGGAGTCTTGTCAAAAGACACCTTCTGACAAAGCCCTAAGAGGCATCCTCAAGGCTTCAGTGGCTCCACTGGCCAAAGGCGGCCTGAGCAAGCGGGTCAAACCATTTCCCATGGATTCTGTGCGAAAGGAGTTTAGCGCACACTGGGGAGGGATAGTACTTTTTGAGCCCAAGTCGACCTTTGCCAAACAAAAACAAGCCCTCGCCGTGATTATCTTTCGGCATGGACGCGGAGCCACCATGTTCATGGGTCTCTACGACACCCACACCAAAGCTTTGGGAAACGAGTGGATGCGAGCCTTCCACTCCCTTCGTTTTCGTGAATCCATGGCCAAGGCAGCATCTGTCACCCACGGCAAGGCGCTTATCAACACACGCTGGCGATGTGGCAAAGCGGGAAGCGTCTTTATGCGGTTCATGAAGAGCACATGGAAAGTCATCCACATTTCCATGGCCATGGCGGCCATGGGGACTATACGCCCTTACGAGACAATCACCTCCAATGTGACCTATCTGCCCAAAGGCAAGTTTCTGTCCACCGTGTTTCGCATCGACAATATGGAGCGCGGAGACCGAACACCTGCCCAGCCCAAACCCCAGAAATTCAAATACAAGCTAAAAGGAAAAACCATGACCCTCAGCGCTGTGGGGAAGAAGCTTTCATGGACCTGCAAACTAAGCCGCTGATTGCGCACTCTTTATCTGAGACCAGGTCTTAAAAAACATCCCCTGCTTTTCCCCCGCACCAAATCCCCCCTGGTTTGTACAAATCTAATTGTCGCATAACATCTGCGGATCTGAGCATCCAAAATCCGCAGGAATTTGGTGAGAGTGTTTGGTTGTGGAGCTTACCTGAGATTAGTAACTACAAAGAAAACTACCCTGACACCTATGATTTCCTTGAATTTTAGCCAAAAAAAAAGGCCGATTCTCGTCAGAACCGACCTTACTTGGTGGTAGCGGGGACAGGATTTGAACCTGTGGCCTTCGGGTTATGAGCCCGACGAGCTACCAAACTGCTCCACCCCGCAACAGCGATTTACAGTTGTACTCTCAAGACTCAGTTTGTCAAACATTTTTTTTGCAATAAAGTGAAACTAAGGCTAATGATATGTTATTATTGCCGATTAAAGTTTGATTTTTATTTACCCCCTGATATTTTCGAGCATAATTTAGCTAAAAATCAGTTGTTTTTTCAACCAGACTGTCACGATTCTGCTCAGATTGAAATTACTCAAGCGTCGCTGCTCCAAGCCTCCACTCCATCCTAAACCTGAAATTCCAGATCACAATAAACAGCATAATGATCAGAGGCCAAGGCACCATCTTTGGTTTTAGGGGCTACCAGTCCGCTTTCAGGAACAAGCCGGGGAACATTTTCCTGGTTGAGCAGATTGGGAGAAACCAGAATATGATCCAACCAAGCATGATGCAACCCCAGGTTCCGAACGATCAAATCGGGGTATTCAGTGGTCCAGAGCTGGCGAACCAACTTGGGCTTGGACTTCATGTGCCAATTAACATTGTGCATAATCAAATCGGGAGCAAATACACTTCCCATAATTGTTTCAAGTGCACTGAACCCAAGCATTCTTTCCATGCTGTCCAAACCGGGTTCATCATTGAGATCACCCATCAGGATAATCGGCAAACCGGGTTGGAAAATAATTAATTTGTCCAGACGACGACGAATTTGTTTGGATTGTGCCAACAAGCGCTTGCGGTTAGCAAGGGCCAGATGCTGATGCTCATATACATCTTTTACCGAAAATACCCCTTTTGACTTGGTGAAAACCAGAATAACAAGAAATTCAACCCCGGTTTCGGTGTTTTTGAATAATGCCTCCATGGGTTTTCTTTCAAAATGGCAAAGTTCTTGAATACCGTCTGCATCAATGTCTTCCAGCCAGTCATCATAAAAATCCAGATTCTCATCCATGGAGAGAACTTCAAAAGGTTTCTTATACAGAAATGCCAAATCTTGCTTGGTGCGATTGCAATCTGATTTTGCAATTTTGTATCCGCTGTCGTGTAAACAAGTATCACCGATAAACAATTCAAGATGTTTAATCTTGTTGGACGCCTCTACAATACCGAGAATATCCGGCGCAATCTCCTTGATAACTCTGGCAGCTGCTTCAACTTTGGGTTGTGCTTGCGGCAGAATTTTGTTGCTTTTGAAACATTTTCTCATGTGTTCAATATTGTAGGACATAATCCTTGATTTCATCGTTCTTACCCTTCTTTCTCTCCCAATTTGGCTCGGGCTATCATTTCCAGATGTCCGTCTTCCTCAAACTTTACCAGAATAATATTGTTGATCTGTTGCTGATAATTACATTTTTCGGCTGCATACACCTTCCAGGCTCTGTCGAATTGTTCATCTTCCAGATCATTCATGGCCAGGGCAATGTGCGGACGAAAATTTTCTGGTTTGTAGTCTTCTATCAATTCATCACAGAAAATCTCCAGAAAGGAATTGACCAGAATATTAACTGCCAGGATTTCCTGCTGGCGTTCCACCTTCATATAGATAGAATCCTGCTCAACATGATCATATTTTTCCACCGACAGAATCCAGGGTTTGACCTTGGTGCCAAACCTCTGGAAATTTTCCTTGAGTATTTTCAACTTATCAGGAGAAATACTGCCCCCTGCCAGAGTAACGCTTGGATATTTGAAAATCTGCACTCCCTTGGTGTTGTATTGATTTTCAAAAGTTTGCCACAGCTCTTTTACCTTTTCCCCCAGCGGATCTTCCACAATTGAAATAACAGCTATAAGTTCATTGTCCATGTTCAAGTCCTCTCGTCAGTAAATTTCCAAGTCCGAGTAGTTTGCGCAGTTGGTGCATCCGGACAGTTCGTTTATCCGGATATTTCGGATTATTGTTGATTATACTCAAGTTATGTCAACTTGTTTTTCGGTTTTCCCTGATTTTTTTTTCTGATATATTGAACACCACTCGTTTCCGTCTTTTTTCCATCATCCGGTTGAGTCGATTCCTTCCACCTCCTTATCAAGAAAGGCCGTCATTAATGAAATTTCCCGGAAAAAGAAAGTCCAAACACTACTTTCCCGTCCACGAAAAGGATCCCCTGCTTCTCCATCCCGCCTCTGTACAATCAAAAACCCATGTTATCGGCATCGATCAAACCATGGTGGATATAGAAGCACGTGTAAACAAAAGCTTTCTTGAAAAATATGGGCTGCTCAAGGGACACAGCCTGGTCATCAACCAGGACATAGCCGAAAAACTCCATGAAGAACTCATCTCCAACAATATGATCAATTCGGAATTTGCCGGAGGTACTATTGGCAATACTTTGCACAACTACTCCCTTCTGGCTGATAACAGGTCGATTCTCCTTGGTATCATGAGCAAAAACATTGAAATCCGCAGTTATTCCTACAAATATCTGTGCAACACCTCATCCCGGGTTGATCTTAACTATCTGCAAGGAGTAGACGGACCAATCGGTCGCTGTTTTGCCCTGATTACCAAAGACGGAGAGCGCACCTTTGCCATCAATGAAGGCTGCATGAATCAACTGAAACCTGAAAATATCCCGGAAACCATCTTTAAAAATGCATCCGCCCTGGTTATTACCTCATACCTGCTGCGGGGCCAAAAAGATGATCCACTGCCCCAAGCCACTTTAAAAGCAATAGAATTTGCCAAAGACAACAAAATCCCCGTAGTTTTAACTCTGGGCACAAGATTTGTCATCGAAGACAACCCCGTTTGGTGGCAAAATTTCATTAAAGAGCACATTTCCGTAATCGCCATGAACGAAGAAGAAGCTGAAGCACTTACAGGGATCAAGGATCCCCTGCTCGCCTCAGACAAATCTCTGGATTGGGCAGATCTGGTTTTATGCACATCGGGTCCGGCGGGACTCTATCTTGCCGGCTACACCGAAAAAAAAGCCAGACGCAAAACTCACCTGCCCCTGCTTCCTGGAGCAATCCCCGAATTCAACCGCTTTGAATTTTCCAGACCCATGCGCAAATCCGAAACCAAGACACCCGTCAAAATATATTCCCACATCGCCCCCTACATGGGAGGACCCGAAACCATCAAAAATACAAACGGAGCCGGCGATGGCGCTCTTTCCGCCCTGCTGCACGACATGTCCGCCAATTCTTATCACAAGGACCTTGTTCCCAATTCGACCAAACACAAATACAAATTCCTCACCTACTCCTCTTTCTCTCAAATCTGCAAATATGCCAACCGAGTTAGTTATGAAGTTCTGGCTCAACACTCTCCCCGCCTCAATCGCGGTCTCCCGGAAAAAGAAGACAGCCTCGAAGAATCCTACTGGGAAAGATAAACCCTGGGTGCAAACTCCCCCATTCCGTCAGGAAACCACATGTTCAACCATTGTAACCAGGCAGGATCGAGCCCTGCCATGTCTATGCGCCCACCTGAACCAACACCAATTTGAATTTTTTCTTGGATTTTTTCTTGACACATTATCAGGTGACAAGTATAAAACTTTTCGCTTGGGAATTTTCATTCCCCCTGCGGGAATAACTCAGTGGTAGAGTGCGACCTTGCCAAGGTCGACGTCGCGGGTTCGAATCCCGTTTCCCGCTCAGAGGCTTCTTTGGTTCTTCCAAAGGAGCCTTTTTACTTTTTGGAAGGTTTTATAAGCTGGTTCTACCTGACTTTGTGGAATATACAATAATTCTTCTTTTCCCCCCTCCCCTTTGCTGTAATTCAATCTTGAAATTTAATATCCGAGTCTCTTTGTCCATATATTGCCCAAAATTTATTTTACCGACAGCTTTCTCCTTAGTCCAAAAGAAACTGATAACGGATTTGTTTCAAAACTAATCCCCAATCTCAGAAATCAATAATCAAACCCACTAAGTATTTATAATTGACGTTTGACATCAATACTTATAATAAGAAAAAAACAAGGGGTAGCTTACTATATGAACCTGTGTGGTATTAGTGTTTTGAAAGAAAAATTAATTTTAAGAGAAAGAGATTTGAGAAAAAAGCCATTTTAAAGAAAAGGCTAAAACATTACTTTTTCTGTGCTAAAATAAAAAACAACAATTTTGATTGAAAAGAAAGTTCCCACAAAAGTTTGGTTGATTAAACCAATATTTTTTTATGTTCTTCGGAGGTTGTCATGTTTAAATCCAGGTATATCTTTATGTTTATTACTATCTTTTTGATTTCACTTTCCGCCTGTGATGATAGTGAAAATGGAAACTCAGAGAATGAGATCTGCGATAATGAAATAGATGACGACGATGACGGCTTTGTTGACTGCGATGATCCCGATTGTGCGGATTTTCCTTATTGTCAGACTAATAATTCAAATTGTGAAGGGGATGCACCTTTGGCTGATTTACAGGCTGGAGTCTGCCAAGGAGCTTATAAAGTTTGTGATGCTTCATCTTTGGAGTGGGTAAATCCCGATTATACTGAGATTGAAGGGTATGAAGCAGAAGAAACCACCTGCGACGGTATTGATAACGATTGTGACTCGATTGTTGATGCCGGTCCTTGTCAGGCCAACTCTTCCTGTGAAGATGAAGGCCAAACTGTTACTCCCTACTGCCTTTGTGATCCGGGTTGGGTTGAATTGCTTACAGATCCCGGAGTTTGTCATGAAGCTTTGCAGCCTCAAGCTGGCGAACTGGCCATTACCGAGGTGATGCTCGAACCAACCAATTCTCTTTCCATAATTGACGGTCAGTACTTCGAAGTTTACAACACTACTGATGCCACCATGGATCTTTCAGATATCGGTTTTTATGTAACCGACACCTGGTAGATGATGCTACTTCTCAAGTTGGGACACCTTCCCTGCTTGCCCCCAAGTCCTACTTTGTGGTGGGAGCAAACAGCACCACCGATGAAAATGGAAATTTGAATATAGACCACGAATTTACTAGTTGGGTAGAATTAACCCCCGCGGGTGGTAGAATCGAAATTCATAGAGTTAGCGATTCTTCTTTCATCGACGACATTTTATGGGACACCACCTGGAACCATGCTACTGGTGCTTCTCTTAACTTCAGTCCCGCAAATGATGATGCCAGTGTTGTGGTTCTCAATGATGACGGCAGCCACTGGTGTTGCACTCAAACCTCAACCTATGGCGATGGCGACAGCGGCACCCCCGGTAACCCCAATGATCCTTGCCCGGCATCCTTGGATTGGGCAGTAAAAGCAGGGGGAATTGATTATGATTGGGGTCAGGGCATAGCCGTTGACAGCAATGGCAACATTTATATCACCGGACGTTTCTACGGAACGGCCGAATTTGGTTCAACTACTTTAACCAGTGCAGGAGGAAATGGTGTATTCATAGCCAAAGTTGACAGTTCCGGGAATTACCTCTGGGCAGTAAAAGCAGGGGGAAGTAGTGATGATAGAGGTAATGGTATAGCCGTTGACAGCAATGGCAACAGTTATATCACCGGATATTTTGGAGGAACAGCCGAATTTGGTTCAACTACTTTAACCAGTGCAGGAGGAAATGGTGTATTCATAGCGAAAGTTGACAGTTCCGGGAATTACCTCTGGGCAGTAAAAGCAGGGGGAAGTAGTGATGATAGAGGTAATGGTATAGCCGTTGACAGCAATGGCAACAGT
>JAQICJ010000068.1 GCA_027858615.1 Deltaproteobacteria bacterium | reverse complement strand
ACCCCGCTCAACTTGGGAATAAATACTAAATTTTTACCGGAAAGCTCGGCTTTGGAGCCATCGGGATATTTGATTAAATCTGAATCCACAAAGAAACGATTAGGCTCTCCGGTGGAATAAGTGGCCAAGAACGAAGGGGAGGTTCCCATAAACCAATTAACCATATTCAAGATGAAAACCGGAAAAGAAACCTGCAAAACAAAATCGGAATCTTTAAGGGAGAAACCCAGGCCCAGCATTCTTCGTCCGTCTTTTTTGGTTTTGAGGAGAGAAAAAATGGTTCCGCGTGCATCTACCTGCATCAGTGATTTATCGCCCTTCTCTTTGACGAAAGAGCTGCTTACCCCCCACAAGTTGACGTCTTTCATGGAAACATTCTCCATGATGGGATGCGAATTTGCTCCCCCGGTCCAAAGAATCTGCAGATTTTTCTCTATCTGGCTTTTGACTTTGAAAGGCTGGCCCTGGGGATTTATATAGAACTGATTGGGAGTGGCAGGAATTTTGGCGGGGACAAAATCATTGTAGATAACAAAATTACAGGGAGCACCACCAATTTCACCGCAGTCTTTTACCAATTCCGGAGTATATTCAGCCGGAAGGACTTTTTCGAAATATCCGGGAATCAGCAAAAGGGCAGCTTCCAAAAAGAGGTTGTGTTCACTTACCAGCATAATTCTGGGATCGGGTTTACGGGGAAGAATGGACCAGGCTTGATTGTCAAGTTCGAGCTTGTCTTCAAATCCGTCCATGGATTTTACAACTGCCTGCAGGTGTCTGCCGATGAGTGGCAATCTGATTATTCTGGTAATCCTATCACCGGCTTCTATAGTGAGATTGCGTGTAGCACGCCAATTTTCATCCACGTAGAATTTTATGGAAATGCGACGTGGCTTAGCGCTGAAATTGGTAACTTCAATCAAAACCTGGCCCACCTCGGAATCTGTAGGCAGGGGTCGGGCCGAAAAAGCAGTGATGCCAACATTGCCGACTGGTTTTTGAGGCTGGATTTGAACAAGTTCAAGCTCAATCCCGGTTAAATCGACTTTTTTGTTTTTTGGCTTGCATTTTTCCTGTTCCACCGGAGGCCAGAAAATATTATTGCTCAGGGAATAGGCCCCATCAGTAACCAGAATTATTTTTTTCTTTTTAAAATTATGTAAAACCTGCACGGCATAACGCAAACCACTGATTATGTTTCCCGGGGTATGATGAGGAAGAAGCTTCTCCAATGCCCCAAGCAGGTCTTTTGGATCTTTTTGCCAGGAGACTCTGGGGATTGCCTGATGGGAAAAAGTTACCAGGGAGATTTCCTCTTTTGGATCTTTGTTTTTGATGATTTTTCGAACTTCCTGCAGAGCCTTGCTCCACCGGTTGATGAATTCTTCTTTGCCGGCACTGATATCATTGGTGAGCATTGAGGCTGACTGATCGAGTAAAATAACTGTTTTTTTTGGTTCTTTCTTTTGCTGGTACTCAGAAGGATTGGACATGGCAAACAGTATAAAGCCCAGAATCAATAATTGCAGGAGAAATGAAAAAAAGCGTCGTAAAAGACGGGCAATCAGAGAGCGTTGACCGGATTTCAGTATTTTCTCCCAGAGGAAATGGGCAGAAACAGGAACCAGCCGCTCCCTCATTTTCAACAGATACATCAGGGCAATGAGACCGCCGAACAATCCGAAAATTTTTGCTAAAAAGGCAAAGGTGAAACCGGAGAAACTCATTTTATGATTCCCCCTTTGCGAAAGACATCAAGCATGAGCGTTTCCAGTTTATCATCGGAACGAGTATTGAAATAAGGAATTGAACGATCCTGACAAAAAGAACGAATCTCCATGATGAACTTTTTCAATTCGCTTTTATAGGCCCGTAGCAGATTTTTGGTAACAGTGATGGATTTTAATTTGCCGGTTTCAATGTCCAGCAATTCAATATCACCATTTAAAACGGGTTTAAACTCCTGGGGAGATAATACCTGGATAGTAATCACTTTGTATTTGTGATAGCGGAGCATATTAACAGCTTCACGATATCCTCTGGTGGTAAGAAAGTCAGATACCAGTACAACTTTACCAAGTCTGGGCTTGCGATAGACAAAACTGCGAGCTGCTTTTTCAAGATCCGTAACCCCGCCAAGCTCGGCCTGTTTTATCTGATGAAATATTTTAAACATGCGAGCTTTGCCCCTGCCGGGAAGGAAAAATTTGTCAATAGTACCGGAAAAAGGCATCATTGAGACCCGATCAAGATGGGCCAGAGCCACATAACTGAGAGCAGCCGACAATCTGAAAGCATGCATAAGTTTAACCGGATTGCCTTCGAGCATGGAAGACGAAACATCAAAAAGCACATAAACAGGAAGGTCTTCTTCTTCTTCGTACAGTCTGACAAAAAGCTTGTCCAGTCTGCTGTACAAATTCCAATCGATGGTGCGAAAATCATCACCTGGGACATATTCTCTGTGTTCGGAAAATTCTAGTCCCGAGCCTGTTTTTTTGGTTTTGCGTTCAGCTCTAGTGCGCCCTGCCATGATTTGACGGGAGATCAAAAAGAGCCTCTCCAATTCCCGGAGGAAATCCTTGTTCATTGAATTATCAATGAGTTTACGTGCGTTTTCAACTTTGCTTTTGACGTATTTTTTGGGATCCGGCATAAGACCAATCTACCTGAAACCTTGGAGAGTTTTTATGTATATTG
This sequence comes from Deltaproteobacteria bacterium, assembly GCA_027858615.1. Lineage (GTDB taxonomy): Bacteria > Myxococcota_A > Polyangia > HGW-17 > HGW-17 > JAQICJ01. The sequence continues at coordinate 1,201 of JAQICJ010000068.1, read as the reverse complement.
CAATAATTAACAATATAATTTAGTTTATTTTTCTTTTAAATTTTTAAGGATATCATCAAGCAGATCATCGCATTTGATTCCTTCGGCTTCAGCTTCAAAATTGAGGATCAAACGATGTCTCAAAGCAGGTTTGACCACTTCCTGAACATCCTTGTAGGAAATAGAATAACGTCCCTCGGTAAGAGCCCTGACTCTAGCTGCCAGTAAAATAGCCTGGGCAGCTCGAGGTGAACCTCCAAAACGAACGAACTTTTTGACTTTCTTGGGAGTTTCTTTGTAGTCGGGATGAGTAGAGCGCAATACTCTCAAAGCATAATCCTGAATATCATGAGGGATTTCCATGGCTCTCACCAGTTGTCTCATTTCCAGAATACGCTCGCCGTTCATCACTTTTTTGATTTCGGGAATTTCCTCACCGGTGGTTCGTTTCATAATTTCGTGCAACTCATCTTTGTTGGGGAAAGAAACCACAAGTTTAAACATGAATCTGTCCAACTGGGCTTCAGGCAGAGGATAAGTTCCTTCCATCTCCAGAGGATTCTGAGTTGCCAGAACAATATAAGGAGCTGGCAACCTGTAGGTTTTGTTGCCAACTGTAACCATTCTTTCCTGCATGGCTTCAAGCAGGGCTGACTGGGTCTTGGGAGTGGCACGGTTGATCTCATCAGCCAGCAGAATATTGGTAAAAACCGGTCCCTTCTGGAATTTGAATTTTTTGTGACCATCTTCATCCATAATAACATTGGTTCCGATAATATCAGCCGGCATCAAATCGGGAGTAAACTGAATTCTGGAGAAAGGCAGATCCAGTGTTTGAGCCAAAGTAGTAACCAGCATTGTTTTTCCCAATCCCGGAACCCCTTCGAGCAACACGTGTCCACTTGACAAGAGACTGGTAATTACTCCAATGATTACATTTTCCTGACCAACGATGAATTTGCCTATTTCATTCTTGAGGATCCTGAGATCTTTACCAAATTGTTCAACTTTTTGTTTAACTTGTTCATCTGCCATTATTTTCCCTCCCTGGGTTTGATCAAGCGATAGTAAACCTTGACCAGATGTTTGTAACCCGGCGGTATTTCTTCATTTTTAAGTACTTCTTCGTTACGCCCGGTAAGAATTGCCCCTGGGGCCAGGTTATTGATGGTCACCCCTGATGGACCAAACTGCGATGCCAAGCTTTTGACCATACTTACTT
>JAQICJ010000034.1 GCA_027858615.1 Deltaproteobacteria bacterium | reverse complement strand
TGGTAAACCCCCGGAAGAGAAAAATATTTTTACGAATAGAACAATCTTTGCAGACTAAAAGTGAATATCAATTGAATGCAGCCAGAGAACTGCTGGATGAATGGCCGGGAGGAAAACTGAAATGGCTGGCAGATGGAATTGAAGGAAATTTACTGAATATGAAGAAAAATTTGAAAATTACCGGGGTTTCTTTTCCTGCAATTGAGAATTTTACTGACAGTATCAATGCCTTTGACGATAAATACATTAAACAGCTTATTTTAAATGTGGTCAGAGAAAAATGCCGAGATTCTCTTTTTCAAAAAAGCCTGATTTTTAGAAATTCTGGTTTTTTTGAGAATCTACCAACCGAGATGGTTGTGGAATTGGCTCGCATGGGAGAAATTATTGAAATGCAGCCGGACAAAATCCTTTTTGAAGAAGGTGATAAGGGCAACAATCTGTTTCTGGTCAACCGGGGAAAACTTGAGATTCTGATCAGGGGCAAGCAGGTTAATGCTTGTGGGCCTGACAGTGTAATTGGAGAAATCGCTTTGCTGGATCGGGGTAGGCGCACAGCTACAGTTAAAAGTACAAGCTTAACCTCTCTTACCAGGATTTCTTCAAATTTATTCAGTTATATGCTGGATGAATATCCGGAAGTTGCTCGTCAGGTTTCCATTACTCTTGCCGGACACATCAGAGGTCTTGCCACCCATGTTGATGATAGCAAGTTGCTTCAGGTGAAAAGCAATACATAGTTTTTGTTCCAGAAAATAAATGCTTTTATTTATGATAATTATTTATTAACATAATGCAGTTTGAAAACAGTTGCAATTTTGATAAGGAGTCAATATGAAATCAAGCACATGTATAGTTGTTTTTGTTGCAATATTATCAATGGTTTATATTGCCTGCAACAGCGATGAAAAATATAAGGATCTTTGCAAGGAAATGACAGAATGTAACACCTTTGAGTCACAGACCGACTGTATGCAATCTTTTGGAGTTTTGGTACTTTCAGATGAATGTACTGATTTAATGTATGAAAGTGAATGTACAGACCACAATTCCAACTATCCAAGTTATCGGGATACCTGTTTTCCTGAATGCAGTCCTGATGAAAAATACTGTGAAAATAACAAGATCTATTATTGTAAAAACGGTCATTTATCTGTCTACGACTGTTATCGAGTTTGTCGTTATTCCCAGGAAGATTTGGGATCCTATTCCGGTTCCTGTGGAGCTTATGGTCCTAATGGTGAAGTTTCCGACGAGGGAGCAGTTTGCTGGTGTGAAGCTCAGTAATTCGGTTCTGATTCGGAAAAGATTATTACCTGTCTTGCCTTATTTGAAGCTCAATTTTGTTGCGGCTTTGTAAACAGGAACCATTATGATTGTAAAGTTGATTTTTGCAGTTCAATTCAGTTTTGCCACAATTGTTTATTTTATTGCACAAAGATTGGAGTATTGATTTGAGAAATAAGTTTTACCTTTTTATGATAACTTTATTTTTGAATCATTTCACTTCTTTTGCCTTCGCTGAACGCAGGGATTTGAGAAACTGGAATGACCCTTATCGCAAGATAATTTTAGCATATCTGAACGAGATTACCGATAAAAGCAGTCGCAATTATATTCCGGTTGAAGACAGGTATGCAGTTGTGGATTTAGATGGTACCGTGTTGACGGAAAGACCTGATTATTTTCACGGCTTTGTTTCCAAAAAACATCTTCTGAAAAAATTACAGAAAAATCCCCAATTGGAAAAGCAGGAAATTTACAGGGCAATTCGCAATCAAGACGAAAAATATATAAGATCCCATATCAAAGAATGGATTTTAAAATCATTTTCAGGGGAAAGATTATCTTTTCTGCATGGATTTACCATGGATCTGTTTGAAAACTTCCGGACTTCTTTCAAGGGTAAAACATATTCTTCCATGTTTTTGCTGCCCTCGGTGGAATTACTTGAACTGCTGAGAAAAAAATCTTTCAAGGTATACATTGTGACCACTGCCCAACAGGAGATAGTTCGGCCTCTGGTTCATAAATATCTCAAAATTCCTCCGGTTCAGGTTATTGGTTCCATGGTGGCTTTCAAAACAGATAAAAACTACAATTTCATCAGGGAAGAAAAGTTCTGGCAGCCGATAAGCTATGACAGAGGCAAAGTTCTGCGCTTCAGAGAAAGAACCGGCAAGGATCCTGTATTTGGTTTTGGTAATTCCACCAACGATACTCAAATGCTAAAATACGTCAATTCCTCCAAATATCGTTCAATGGTTCTGGTTTTGCATCACGATGATCCACGGGAAGTAGTGTATACCAAAAGAAAAATGCTAGTTGAGGCAAAAAAACGAGCTTGGCTGATTGTAAAGATGAAAGAGGCTTTTAAACAGGTTTACGGCAAGCTTGATTTTGTCAAACCCCACTATGAAACGGAAGAAGGCAGCAAGGCGGTCAGCAGGAAAAAAAAAGGGGGAGTGCGAGCGATTTGGTGGGGAGTTGGTGGTTTGCTGGTTTTACTGGTAGTAATTGGCGGGATAGTGATGATTAAAAAGGCTAATCGTGGTAATGCTCCCGGCTAAAAATTGGGTAGACAAAAAGCACCAGTGGAGCCGGGGAAGGGTCTGCATTCATGATTCGGGCGAAGACATTCTCCAGGTAGACAGCCTTGCAGACAAATATTAAAATCGGAGAAAAATTCATCCTCTCCGTTATTTCCACATACTTCTGGATTATCTGTTGTGCAATATCCACCGGGGAGAATATGTGATACAAAGTTGCCGTTAATATCCCCTTTTATAAAGTTTTTGCAAATAAGTCCTGCTTCACAAGGACTTTTACCGGGAAGACAGGCAGAACCTAAGGTGCCAAATGCTTCTGATTCCAAAATGCAAGGGGCAAAATCAATGCTGCATGAGTTGCAAGTTACTTCGTTTTCTTGCCCTCCATCATTGTAACCATAAATATTACAAACTGCGTTAGGGGCATGTAATACACCCATGGAGCCACCATCAAATTTATCGTCGTCACATTGTTCAGATACTATGTTCAAACTTCCATTGCCACAATCTGTTTGTGGATCTGGATTGGGGTCATTTGAACATTCCATGCTCAATTCATATGTATCAGTTGCATCGTCATAGGATACCAATTGAGGATAAGAGCAATAGGGAGCATCTTCCCCCAAACAAGAAGAACCGCCAACGTCAGCATTAATCTGAATGTCAAATTCTTGTCCAGGTACTTTTTCTTCGTAAAGGGGTAAAAGGAAATCTTTATAAAAAGTATTGTCGGTATTGAGGCAGATGCCTATATAGGGTCCTGAGCAAAAAACCTGTCCAGGTGTTGTGCAAAAATTATCAGCATGTCTCAGATGAGTTAACAATTCTTCTTGTTGATCAGTGTATTCTGATTGAAAAAGAGCTTGGATATTAGAGCAGTGGAGGGGGTTGATTGTGCAATCAGGGTTGCAGTAGATTTGGTCATCAGGGACTGGATTATAATTATCATCGGTAAAAAGCCTGTAGTTGGTTTCTTCACTACTTTGATCTTTGAGATTATAGAAGAAATTACCACAATTAATGCCTTGACCAAAACTATTGTCATGGTTGTAGATAGCAAAATGTTTGGTATCGTATTCACATTCTTCATTGTAATCTTTGACTCCGTTGCCACAGGAGTTCAGCAGTGATTCAGAACAGACGGGCGTGGCATAAATTTTACACAATGGTTTATTGCAGAGATCATCACTTGGATCGGAAGTGCCGTTGTCACAAGCAAATACTTCGTTATTAGTTTTGCTTTCTGAAATGCAGGAGCCGTAATAACCTGAATAGACAGAGTTGGTTATAGGCTTGCCAGTTAAAGATGCATCCCACTGTATATGAAAACCGACACAGACATTATTAGGCGGACAATCTGAAGAAAAATTGCAAAGATATACATTGTCGTTAATATATACCGTGCCCGAAAAGAAATCACAGGATAAAACCAGCATTGATAAACATGCCAAGGAGAGAATAAATTTAATTTTCATTGATAACTCCATTTAAAAAATACATTATTACATGAAATTTAACATATTTACAGGATGAGGCAACAGATATTTTCTGTTTCAATTTCACTGTTAATGTGTAAACTGTTGAAGTACAACAGATGTGAACCTGCTTTAGTTTCCATTTTAAAAACAGGTGTTTTTTTATCCCCTTTATAAACTGAATCAACTTCTTTTTGCTATATTCTGTTTATTTTTCCAGATTTTAAACTTTGGAGATTTTTTCATGCTCCTTAAAATATTAAATTGGTTGCTGGTTTTAATTCTACTTCTAGTTTCAACCGGCATTCTTTTTGTCTGGTTCATCACTTGGCATCCGGCTGCTTTGGAAGAAAGCAGGGTTTATAATTCCCCCTCTCTGCCTCGTTTGCAGGCTGGACAGACCATTAAAATAATGAGCTGGAATGTTCAGTATCTGGCGGGGAAAAACTATGTGTTTTTTTATGATCTCCTGGATGATTCAGGTCCGGATGAAAGACCTTCTTCTGAGGACATTGAGCATACTTTGCATAAAGTAGTCAAGACCATCAAAAATGAAAATCCAGATGTTATTATGCTACAGGAACTCGATGATGATGCCGGCAGAACTGATCGTGAAAATCAAGTGGCCAGATTGTTGGGATTACTTCCTGATGAATATGGAGCTCATACCTCGGTCTGGTATTGGAAGTCTCTTTTTGTGCCCCATTCCAGGATAATGTCAGCTGTAGGCATGAAATTGACAGTGATTTCCAAGTATCAACTCAAGTCATCTCGTCGCCACGCTCTGCCTTTGATTCCGGGGAGCTGGTTGGTACAACAGTTCAATTTAAAAAGAGCTTTGCAGGAAGTTATTTTGCCTGTGGGCGAAAGGGATGAGTTGATTCTGATCAATACTCATCTCGATGCTTTTGCCCAAGGTACGAATACCATGGAAAAGCAGGTGGATAAAATACGCAGGCTGCTGAAAGAGCTTTCCAATGCCGAAAAAAAATGGCTAATCGCCGGAGATTTTAATCTTTTGCCTGACAAAAAAGCATTTGAACGGCTTCCTGAAAAACAAAGGGCTTATTTCAAACCAAATACCGAATTGAACAAGCTCAGTGGTAAATATCCCAGAATTCCTTCCCCACAAGATGTCCAAGGTAAAAACTACCAGAAATGGTTTACCCATTTCCCCAATGATCCTGAAGTCAAATCCCCGGATCGGACAATTGATTATTTTTTTGTTTCTCCTTTGCTCGAAGTTTTGAACTATCAAGTTAGACACAAGCATACTTTGGACATCTCCGATCATTTACCCCTTATTGTTGAAGTGAAAATTTGAACCGTCAAACATGTACTAATGATTTTTAATTGCTTTTATTCTTTTCAGCAGTGGTGGATGGGAATAATTCAGAAAAACATGGAAAGGATGGGGCGTGAGGTTACTCAGGTTGTTTACCGCCAGTTTTTTCAAGCCTGAAATAAGATTTTTGCCATCGGGGATGTTTTCAACGGCAAAATTGTCGGCCTGATATTCATTTTTTCGGGAAAAGTATTTCTCAAAAATAGATAAAAATAGAGATATGGGGGAATAGAGCATGCCAAAAAAGATGAAACTGGCATAAACCGAGAGATGCTCCATGCCAAAGGCTGCAAAAAGTTCAGCGTTCAGAAGGAAGAGGGAAAGGAGATAGAACATCACTCCTGTGTGCAGCAAGGAAATTAACATGGATTTGATGATGTGTTTCTTTTTATAGTGGCCGATTTCATGAGCCAGAACAGCGATAATTTCTTCGGGAGTATGCTCTTCAATCAGGGTGTCAAAGAGGGCTATCCTTTTATTTTTGCCAAAACCGGTGAAAAAAGCATTGGATTTGGATGAACGTCGAGATCCGTCGATAACGTACACACCCTGAAGGGGAAAATCGATTTTATCTGCAAAGTGGTTGATTTTATCTTTGAGTTCACCATCTTGTACAGGTTGAAATTTGTAAAAAAGAGGCATTATCAAGGCAGGAGCCAGAGCTTGAATAATAACGGTGAAAAGTGCAATTGCCGCCCAGGCCAAAAGCCAGCCAGATTCTCCGGCGTTTCCGAAAAAATAGAATAAGGCACTTAACACAGGTATTCCCAGAACCAGGGAAAGAAAAAGATGCTTGAACAGATCCAGAATAAAGGTTTGGGGAGTAGTGCGATTGAAGCCGAATTTTTCTTCAATAACAAAGGTGGAGTAGATGCTGAAAGGAAGATTAAGCAAAAAACTTCCTGTTCCCAGCAGACCAAAAAAAACAAGACCCGTGAGAATAGAATTTAATTCCAGGGAGCGGGCAAAATTGTCTGCCAGATTAAATCCACCTGAAAACCAGAACACAAGCAGTACAAGAAAATTAAATTGTGATTTGATTACAGCAAATTTTGTAGTAGTTTTAAGATAGTTTTGTGATTTTGCATATTTTGTTTCATCATAATAGCCTGAAAACTCTTCCGGCAATTCCGGGCTCAGATTTTTAAGATTCAAGCCCACTGAGATTAACTCAAGAATTTGGCTGAGCATTAAGGTTCCCAAAATAATCCAGAAATATAAATTAAACATCGATTCACTTCCTTTGAGGTATAGTCATGAAGTATTTTATTCAAATATTGGTTGCTTTTTTGTGTGTCTCCGGGGCTCAGGCTGCAACAATAACTGATTTCAACCATGAAAACCAAATAGAACAGCCTTTTTCAGTTCATCGGGCTGCTCTTGTCAAACATAAAAACAATGATCTGCCTGTTTTCAGAGATTACGGCAATCCTCCCAACAATCCCCAGAAAGCACTAAATACAATCGTTTATGGATATCTGCCTTATTGGATCAGTGATCTTTCTCAGATTCGCTGGTCTGATCTTTCACATCTTGCCTATTTTTCAGTTGAAATCAACTCATCAGGCCAAATTTTAGATACCCATGGCTGGCCTGATAATCAACTTGTTCAGACTGCCCACAATAACGGGGTTATGGTAGAACTGGTTTTTACACTTTTTTCTTCAAGTGCAATCGATACCTTACTGGCTAGTTCTTCAGCCCGCAATACCTTAATTGGAAATATGGTGGATCTGATGGAATCGGGATCAGCTGACGGGATAAATATTGATTTTGAATTTGTTCCGGCTTCGGCGCGAGATAACTTTACAGCTTTCCTGATCGAATTAAGAAACGAACTAAATTCCAGAGGACATCTGAACGCAACTATTTCTTTTGCCGGTCCTACCGGTGTTTCTGATGGCATCGATTTTGCAGCCGTTTTTGATATTCTGGATTATTATTTTATCATGGCCTACGGATATCACTGGTCAGGCTCTTCTTATGCAGGACCTCCGGGAAAATACAGAGTATCAAGTGATTGGCAGAGCGCCGGTTCCCTTTCTTTACTCAGGACTCTGGCCAGAATTTCCAAAGCAGTGGGCGAAGATCGCCGAGCCAAAATAATTGCTGGTCTCCCTATTTATGGCAGGGAATGGACTACAAATTCTTCCAGTTGGCCCGCTTCTGCCATATCTCACATTGGTTCGGTTACTTACAGCGCTGCTCGTCAACTTATAGCAGAAGGCAAAACCCGGTACTGGGACGAAGGAATCTGTTCTCCGGTGATTATTTGGAATGACGGGAGCAATTACCATCAGGCCTGGTATGAAGATGCACAAAGCCTTGATTGCAAATATCAGTTGATCAAACAGCAGAAAATTGGCGGAGTTGGATTCTGGGCCCTTGGTTATGATAATGGTTATGGAGAACTCTGGGACAAGCTGGAGGAACATTTTACTACTACCGAACCACCGGTTGAAGGCAGTGTGGATTTGCCAATTCCCATTACTTCTTTTCCCTTCACCGACAGCAATGATACCAGCATTTCTGGAACTCGCTATTTTAATTACTATTCCTGCAACTCAGATCTTGCCGAATATGGGCGGGAGTTTGTTTATCAAATTGATATCTGTACCTCTGGTACATTGACAGCTTCAGTCAATGATGATGCAGGTGTCGATCCTGATTTACAACTGCTTTCGAGTCTTTCTGAAGATGCCTGTCTCGACAGAGCTCATATTGACCTTCAGACTGTGCTTGAACCCGGACGTTATTACCTGGTAGTTGACACTTATGTTGATGAACCTCTGGAGTTGGAAGGGGTTTATAATCTTGCTGCAGATTTTTCACCCGACAATCCACAGGATCTCTGCCCTGAAAACACTCATTGTGAAGCGGGTAGTTGTGTTTGTGATAACGATCTTGATTATTGCGCCGGCCAATGTGTTGATACTGATACCAATTCTAATCACTGCGGTGAATGTGACAATATGTGTACAGAAAATTGCCTCGGGGGTGTTTGTGAACAGGAAAATACCGACGGGGGAATTGATGCAGATGATTCCGATATTGATGACAGTGATGCCGAAAACCCGGATGGAGGAGACCAGGAAGTTTGCGAAGAGTGCAAGACATCTTATGAATGTGCCTGCAGACATCCGTCTTTTGCAGGTGAAATGAATTTTCCACTGATTTTTCTCGTTTTTCTGGGGATAGTCCTGCTCAGAATTCGCGAATAACCGGTTTTTTGCCAATAACTTTCAGTTTCTGACTATAATTTTTTGATCATGGTTTTATGGGGAATTCCAGCTTCGTAAAAGAGTTCACTTTTAACAATAAAACCTGCTTTTTCATAAAAGGGGATGGCATGAGTCTGGGAGTGGAGAATAGCTTGATCGTAATTGTTGTCATCAAGGTGTTGCAAAATAGCTGCCAGCAATTTTCTGCCTGCTCCCTGACCTCGACAATTCTTTTTTATTGCCATTCTTTCTATCTTTCCCTCTTTTGAAACTCTGGCTGTTCCCAGAGGAATATCTTGTTCATCTTCGGTATTCAAAACCAGAAAATGGGTATAGTCAGAACCGGAGTCTTTGCCGTCAAGTTCTTCATTTATGGGGCAGTTTTGACCGATTATGAAAACTTCCCGGCGGATTGAACTTAAAACTTTGCTGTATTGACTCCATTTGACAATTTTTACTTTGAATCTGCTCATGAAAAACCTTGAAGGCAGGAAATTAATGTGAAATTTGGGGGGGGGTGAAAGGGAAAAGGCTCAGAGCATTTTCATTGAGCCTTTGTAATGAGAGATATCGACAGTAAAGATCATGGCTCCCTGTTTTTCATCGAGATCTCCGGTAATTTTTTCGATTCCAGCTGTTATTGTCTGCAGTTTATTTTCGGGAATAGTGGCAATAATAGTTTTGGAGTGGTTTTTCTTGTCGGACATGAAGTTGAGAAACCCTGCAAAAAGTGGGATGGCAGAAACATATTGTCCCATCCCTGTGGATTCCAGGATAGTTGCTCCCTCGATATCTTCCTGAATGAAAAATTCCAGAATATCGTAGATGAGATCATCTACATAGAGAATAAGAAAGAGCAGTTTGAGCTTTTCTTTATTCTCTCCTTTGTTTTCCATGAAGCGGGTTTCTTTGAGGAAAGTTTCATAGAGAGCTTCTGATGAACTGGTTTTAACCAAGCTGTTAAAAAGTTTTTTTGAAGATATTGTTCTGGAAATTTCTGCCAGAATTTTTAGATATTTTTCAGGTTGATCAGCCGGCCCGAAAATAACAAAAAACAGTTTTACTTTCTTTTTATCCGTTGCTTCAAATTTTACTCCCCCGGGAACATTTATGATGAAAAAAAGAAATTCATCTAGTTCTTTGAGTCGGGTGTGGGGTAGGGCAATTCCGTTGCCAAAACCAGTTGAGCCTTGTTTTTCCCTTTCATTGAGTTTTTTGAAAATGAAATCTTCAGACAAATCTGAGAGCACCTCACTTTTTTTTGCCTGAACTGAAAATTTTCTGAGGATATCAGCTTTATTTTTAGCTGCGAGATTAGTTTGACAGCAATTTTTATCCAGAATTTTGTATAGTTGCATTATTCCTCCAGATTACATCCTTTAATGATTCCAAATTTGGAGACTGGTGGTCCCACCAGTTCATTGATAAAAATAGAAAAGAGGACAATATTAACCATATTTATCAGGATTGCCTGCTGAGAAGCTGGCAAAGCCTGAGATATGGGGGAAGCCTGAATTAACAGAACCAGACCCAGAGCTACTCCTGCCTGAGGCATCATGCAAAGACCGAGATATTTGGAGATCCGGGGTTCTGCTTTTACCAGGCGGCCAGCCAGATATATTCCTCCATATTTGCCGACTATTCTTGCAATTACATAGACCATTCCCGTTAGCAGGATACTGGTTTGAAAAATTATATCCGGTTTGAGTTCAGTTCCCGCAATAATGAAGAAAAGAGCAAAGATTGGAGGTGAAAGTTTTTCCAGAGAGTGAAAAACCCGGTGATTTTTGGAAGAGAGATTGATCAGGATTGCTCCTCCAGCCATATTAGTGAGCAGAGGGGATAACTTGAATATGTTTGCCAGGGCTGTTGTTAAAATGAGAATGCCGAGGGTGATAACCAGGACTTCATTTTTACTGCGCAGTTTTTTTACCGAATAGTGGATAAAAACACCGCTGACCAATCCCAATGAGATAGATAAAACCACATCGAGGAAAGCATGGATTATACTCATCATCGGTCCGGCATCAACTGAGGTAACCCCCAGCAGGATTGCCGAAACAGCGAAAACAATACCGTAGAGAATTACAGCTCCGGCATCATCAAGGGCAACAATGCTATAAAGATAATCAATAAACTTACCTTTGATCCTTAGTGATTGGACGATGGCAACTGTTGCTGCAGGAGCGGTGGCGGTGGAAATTGCTCCCAGGAGAAGAGCAAAGGGTAATTCCATGCCAAGGAGTAGGAGGGCAATGGTAACCAGGATAAAAGACAGAAGCAGTTGGGAAATCGTCATGATAATAACCGCTTTGCCCATCTGTTTGAGTTTGGCCAGAAAAAACTCACCACCGATGGTCATGGCTATGATGCTGAGGGCCAGTTCGGTAACCAGTTGTAAAGAATGCGCCATCTTGACGGAAACAATCCCGGTTACGCTGTTTCCAAGCAATAGTCCCGCCAGAATATAGCCACTGATATTGGGAAGTTTAAATTTTTCGGCAATTTTGCCCAGGAAGAAACCAAAAACCAGCAGTAGACCGATAACCAGCAGTGGACTGGTGATAAGCAAGTTCTTAATGGTGATTATTTCCTGAAGCAGATTATCCATCTGAAAATTTCCTCTATAGAGTAAAAACTAGTTAGTTCCCACCCAGAAGTGGGGTTTTTGGCTGAATGAGAAGTTTGCCTCAGATGCGCGGAATAACTTCGCCGACATAGTTGATACTATTTCAAGAAGTTATGACAAAGCAGATGAGGTAGATTTCCGCATTCAGACGATGACATCCATTTTTGGGATGGGAACTAGTTAATCTTTGTTTCAAACACCGAGCAAGACTATACCTCTTCTGGTTATTTGAAAAGGAAAAAACATAAACAAGTAAGATGGGGGATTGAGGTTTTAAGCTAGAGCCTTTTAGATGGTTGGGGAGATAGAACAGAGAAAGAGGAGCAGAGAGTAAGATGCGTCAGCAGCCTGTTGAACCCGTGGCTGCATAACAGATGGCAAGGTTATCACTGATGGAACCTGCGGAATTGCATGTATCCCAAGTATAACCATTGCCGTCGTCATCGAGGATACCGGTGGTGGAGCTACTGCCTTCTTCATCGCCGGCATCAAGAATCTGGATGAGAATGGAGCCGTTTTCAAAAAGAACAGCTTGGAAGGTGCCGGCCAAAGCTGTACCGTAGTGAGAATAGTTGTCATATTGGACTATCTGACATTGACCGCCGGATGAACCCACCGGACAACTGGCAAAATGACGATGATAAATAGGATCGGTATTGTTGCCATCGAGATCATCCCAGAGAAGTGCAATGAGATTGTCTCCCGAGGAGGAAGAGGTGATGGGGCAGGCATTGGTTGTGGAATATGAACCAGAACCAAAGGAAATGTAGCCATCGGAACTTATATGAAATTCGCTGAAAGTGGTGGCAAAGAATTTAAAGTCGAAGCCGATGGCAAAGGGCCCGGCTGAACCATAATCATCAAGGTTTGTTTCAAGGGCTGAAGCGTCGGCACTGAGATCAATCCAATTGAAAGCAAAGGTGTCATCGATGGAGTAGTCATTGTAACAGCCGGAAGTGTCAAGGGAACCACAATCGGAGTTGCAGGTCAAAGTACCGTCGGTGTACCCTGAAGATGCACAGGTGGTTCCGCCCAGATCATCACCGTCACAGATATCGGTTCCGTCAATGGTGTTGTTGCCACAGCCGTCTATGCAATTGTCAAATTGGTAATTGCAATCGCTGGCACAGGCGAGAGTGCCCCCTGCAAAGCCGTAATCGGTGCAGGATTCAGGTCCCAACTCAATGCCATCGCACAATTCGCTGCCGTCAATGGCGTTGTTGCCGCAGCCGTCGGTGCAATTGTTGAAATCCCAGGTGCATTCAGTAGGATTACAAGCAAGAGTTCCGCCTCCAAAACCGAGATCCGAACAATCGTAGCCGTCATAATTGGTGCCGTCACAAACCTCAGGTGAGGTAATGATGCTATCGCCACAGACAGGGGCGATGCAACCGGACATATCCCATTGACAATTGGTGCAAGCAAGTTCGCCGTCAATAAAGCCTTCGCTGATAGTAGTGCAATCGTTGCCCCCGAGATTGGTGCCGTCACAGACTTCGGTGGCATCGACAGTGATGATGCCGTCGCCGCAAACAGGAGGATTGCAACTGGAAGTATCCCAGGTTTCGCAGCCTAAATCACAGGCAAGTTCTCCGCTCACAAAGTCTTCTCCGATGGTAGTGCAATCGTTGCCGTCAAGATCGATGCCATCGCAAATTTCGCCAATGCCGGTTGTAATAATATCGTCACCACAGACGGGTAGGATACACTCGCTGGTGTCCCAGGTTTCACAATCAACCATGCAAGCCAGATCGCCGCTGATAAAGTCTTCTCCGATGGTAGTGCAATCGTTGCCGTTGAGGTTGGTGTTGTCGCAAATTTCGCCAATATCGGTTGTAATGATGTCGTCACCACAGACAGGGGGGGTGCATTCGCTGATATCCCAACCATCACAGGTGGAATTGCAGGCGAGAGTACCGGAGATGAAACCAGCATCAATGGTAGTGCAATTATTTGCGTCAAGCAGAGAACCATCGCAGGTTTCTCCTACATCAAGGGTGCCATTGCTACAAGTTTCACATTGTGAGTAGTCCCATTGGCAGTTTTCGTTACAGGCCAAGGTACCACCGACGAAATTCATGCCAATAGTAGTGCATTCGTTGTTGTTGAGATCTCCACTTTCGCAGACTTCCAACTGTCCGATATCGCCATCACCACAATAGGGTGACTCACAATTGCCGGCATCAAATTGACAGGTAGGGCCGCAAGCGAGTTCTCCGCCGAGAAATCCGAGAGATTCGCAGGTTACTCCTGCTAAATCATTAGTTTCACAGGCTTCTCCCTCTTCAATGATTTCATTGCCACAGGCAGGTTCGGTGGTTTGGGTACAAGAAGTGGTATCCCAGCCACTGCAATTCTGAGCACAATGCAGGGTGCCGCCGGTGAAGCCTTCGCCGATAGTGGTGCAGTCGTTGCTATTGAGATTGGTGCCATCACAGGTTTCATTGCCTTCAATGATATCATTGCCGCAAACCGCGTTATTATTGTTGTTGGAAGAGGTGCAACCGGATTCGTCGTAGTCGGAGCAATTGGAAAGGCATTCAAGGGTGCCCCCGTCATATCCCAGATCAACACAGGTTACAGAACCAATATCGCTGCCGTCACAGGTTTCATTGCCTTCGATAGTATCGTTGCCACAGACAATGTTGTTGACGTTGTTGACATTGTTTTCGTTGTTGCTGTTGCTGTCATCACAGGAAATGATTGCCAGTGAGGCAAGCAGGCTGATTGAAAACAGACAAACTTTGGAAAATCTCATTGTTTGCTCCTTTGCGAAAAACTTTATATGAATGAAATAATTTTTAAGTGGTTAAAGTCGACTCAGGATCGCACAGGTATCCTGATGAAAATGCAAAAAACAAGTATTATTAACGTAAAACCAAGTACACCCAGTTTCAAGTACACCCAGTTTATATGATAATAACTGAAAGATCGAAAAGGGCAAGGTTGTAATTGCTTGATTTAACCATACTCCAAGTCAGGATAGATGGCAATTGCCGAAAAAAGATTATTGAGGATTGGACTTAGGTTAGCCGGGAAAATTATGTCCAACACAATAAGATTCCAGTTTGAATCAATACTTGAATCTTTTTAAGTCACTCCAGTGAAAATCTTTCCACAGGGGTGTTTTTACAGGTTGTGACCCTTTGATGGCAAACCAGGAATTATGATTGTTTTTGATAATATGCATCGATTGAGCCGGAGTAAAGCCCTGGGCAAACAAGGCAATTAAATTGCCCTTTTTATCAGAAGCTAGATCGACAATCAGGATTGCATGACCCAAGCTGCCTGGTTTGGGAGGAGGCGTTACCAGAAAATCACCAGCTCTTAAATTTTTAAAAGAGATGCTTTGTTCTGAAACATGGTTGATCGTACCTGTCATTGCAAAGATCCAATTCAGATATTTGTTAAAATTGTGACGACTGGAATTCATGGAAGTTGTTTTCATGAACTGCCAGTTATTGTTTTTTTTCAAGTAGCGGATACCCTTACTACATTGTTTCCTGGTAAAATATTTGTTTGTTCCGCACAAATACCCTATTTTACTCTTTTGGTTGCGCCACCAGAGATATTCAGCCCTCAATTTGACTATAACATCAATACACTGCATGAACCCGCGAGTATCAAGAGGCAAATCAATGACTGCCCTGGCAAAGGATTGCCAGGAGGAAACGATTTTGCCTTTATAGGTTTTTACAGGACTGCCGGCAGGTTTCAGGGGCAAGTGCCTCAGATACCAGGCATAACTTTGTTTTTTTACTTTTTTTCTTAAATATCCAGCAGGAGTGGGAATAGTTTTGGCAAGGGAAATATATTTTGTTCCTTTGTTTCTCCAGGAATAAATGGAGTCAGCCTGTTTTTTGCCGGGAGCAGCCAAAACAGGTTTGTTTTCCTTTTCTAAATCGGTTTTAGTATTTTGTTTATTATCAAGTAAAGTTGAATTTTTGTTTTTTGGGAGTGCATTATTTGGTTTCAGTTTGTTGTGAACTTTGCCGGGGTTGGAGGATTTATGAATAGAATTGCCTTCAGAACTGGTTTTATCGATGGAGGATTTATTGGAACAGCCTGCCAAAAGAATAATTGTGCACAAAAAATAATTTTTCATTTTAACTGAATTGAAGCTGGAGTTGTTTTGTTAATTCCAAGATATCATGAGGTTGAAGCTGTTTTGGGGTTTTGTTGATCAACTCAGGCAGATAAACCGGTTTTTTGATTTGAAAAATTGTGGAATTTCCCTGGTTGGATTCAGATTTGTGAATAATGCTTTCTATGGGATAAACCGTATGCTTGAAAAGGGAGGAAGTGGTTACAACCAATGCTTTATCTACAATAGTTTCAGGCTACATGATGTCTCTGTCAAGAATGGCCAGAACATTGAGATTGTGGTCGCGGGTGGCTCGACGGTGGGAGTTGATGAATGTTTTAATGATTATTGCATAACGAGAATCAAAGTAATCCCGATAATTATGGATGGCTAATTTATCTTTGTTGTTTTTGAAAAAGGTTTGCAGACCGGTTTCAAATTCTTCAGTTGGAGCATTTTGTCCATCAAGAATGTTGAGAATAATTTTGAGTTCATGAGGGGAAGGTTTGCGTCCGGTTTTGTGGATAAAATCTTCTTCCACGAAGATTGCTCTGGTAGGAGCGGGAATGGCATTTCCCCAATTGAAGAGTTTTCTCCACAGGGGGTAATGGAGAATATGGTCCGGTATCCAGTAAGAGGTGTAGCGAATGTTGTTGTATTTTATGATTGAATAGACGAAATCAGTAATTAATTTTGGATCAGGTTTATTAATCACAAAAAGAACAGGATGGGCAGCGGGTATGTTTTCGAGTCCCTGGAGAATAATCTCGTTTTTGCCGGGTAAATGATGGATAAAACGTTTGACAGTGTTTGCGTAAATCAGTTCCGGCCAAGGGGTATTACGAAAATTTGCCTTGTATGTGTCCCGCGATTGCATAATCAGTGACCATTTCCATCTGGAAAATCAGTCGTCGGTAGGGCCATATTCATTTTTAAGAGGATCTTCCTCTTCTTCCAGATTTATTTCTTTTTTGACGGTGGTAGTAGTGGATTTTTTTGGTTTCTCGACAGGTTTTTGCTTGTTTTCAGATACAGACTCAGAGGATTTATTCTGCTTGTTTTCGGATTCATTTTTACCTGATTTAAGAGTAATCGTAGGGACAGCTTTATCTTTTGAAGGAGCTTGTCTTATTACAACTAGTGTTTCCTGTCCTGGTGTTTGATTTAGCGGAGTTGGGGGAACGACCGCATTCAGAATACATTTTACAGAATTACATTTTAGTTTGTAAATCGCATAAGCATCACAACCCTGGGCTTTATACTTGTTTTTTTTAAGGCGAATAACCTTGATTTTGTTTGGTTTGCACCTGAGATCTTTTTTTGCCTTATAGCGGACGAAGGGGGATTTGCGTACAGGGGC
>JAQICJ010000001.1 GCA_027858615.1 Deltaproteobacteria bacterium | reverse complement strand
GGCATAACAAGCAGTTTGCTCCTTGCATTTAAACATAAAATTTTCTATTTGTTTGAAATCCTTATTAGTTTTGGAGATTAACTCTGATGCTGCTTCCAGCCTTAGCTTTTCGACTTTTTTACTCCAGGGCCTGGATACAAATTCAGGGTTGTTTTTAAGAAATTCAGGAGGTGTCAGTTGTTTTAGAATATTCAGTTTTTTGATCTGGGGCAAAAACTCTGCAAGTAATTTGTAATTTAGATGGTGGTAAAGAAGTTTTAACAGTTTGAGCCTGTATAACTCATTGGGAGTAAGGCAATTTTTATCCTCTTTACAATTTTTGAAATGGTTAACTTCTTTCAATAATTGAGGTTGCCAGTATTTCCTTGTTTTCTGCCACTGATCCCGACTACTGGTTTCGCTGTTCCAGATTTCAGCAAGTTTTGTGGAAAGTTCCGGGTTGTCCAGAGTTTTATTTAAAGCAATGGTTCTAAGCAGGGAGTAATAAGAAGATGAGGTTATCCACACTGTCCCTTTGGTTACATTATCGATAAATATTTTCACAGAATCTGCATTTGGTTTCATTTCTGCAGCCAGATTTGCTGTGTCCAGTGAAAATCTTGATTCTTCGCCAAAAGAAAAATCTTCCGGAAGGGGGATGAGTATGCGGCCAAAACTATTAAGGTGTTCGAGTAGGATACTGCGAATCTGGTAATCACGATTGAAATCAGAAATATTATTACTTTGAAAGATAATTTCAGTGAGATTCAATTTGGAATTTTTTTCCTGGTTTGTTTTTTCTGCAAAGCGGTTCAGTTGATTAACCCATTTTATTTTGAGGGAAGTTCTGTTGTATTCTTTATGTAAAGCCAGCAATTGAAATTTCGCATGCATATATGATAAAACTCTGATGGATGTTTCTTCAAAAAGATAGGGATTGTTTGCCAACCAGCCTTTTTGTAATCCGAGAGTGAATAAATTGCATATATGTTTTGAGTGAACGGAAAATACTTCAGAGCATTCCACCTCTTCGTTAATTATTCTGCCACTGTAGCGGACCAGTTTTGCCAGAATCAAACTAGCCGTCATTCTGGCTTTGCCTGTGGATACACTGAGAGCAAAAGCTGCATTGCGAGCAGCACTGACATCATCTTTAATCAAAAAGAGTAGTTTGATTAACAATCCGGTGGCTTCTGCTGAGGAAACCCCAGTTTTACCCAGTGATTCTGCCGCCATGGAGTTGACTCGATAATTTTGATTCTTCAATGTTTTAATCAGGGTGATCAAAATCTTTTTGATCTTTGGGGATTTTGAAATCTCAGGAAGAAATTTGGCAATTTTGGTTCTTACTTTGGAGTTGGCGTCCCCTAAGGGAGGAATTCGGTCAAGCAGAGAACTGATGATCAGCAATAATTTATCAGAATCATATTTCCATTTAATGAGATGTTGGAGTGCGATTATAACTGGTTGGTCATCTCTTGAAGGAAAATAGTCTTTTGCAGGATATCTATTGATAAGTTTTATCAGAGTGTTTTCAATTATTTCAGGGATAACAGGGTGGTATTCAAGCAGCTTTTCCAATTGAGCTATGGGAAACATATTCAGATGCTTGAGGAAAAAACTATTGCAACTGAGAGCAAAGTGCTTATTTTGGTTTTCATCGGGTTGAAAGGAAGTAATGCGGTCAACAATTATTTTTATCTGGTGTCTGTTGGTTGGGGGATTGCCCATCTGTTCTTCCAATGAAACCGGTTTTTCCCGCTGCAGGTAAAAAATTATTCCCCAGATAATCAGCAATAAAGAAAAAAAGACAAGTTTGAATTTGAAAGAAAATACATTTTTACTCATGATTTCCAGTTTTTTTGAGAGCAAGTTTAAGGATGAAACTACCTAGCAATAATTGAATTAACAGGCCGGGAAGCCTTAACAGCCATGGTTTCATCGAGAGATAGAGGTGATGTTGATTGATGATAAATTTTGTTGAAAAATCAAGCAGATGAACCAAGATTATTATTGAAATAACGGTAGGCCATATTTTTAAATCTACAAACCTGCCCAGAAGATACAAAATAATAGTGATTCCAATAATATAACTTCCTTCCAGAGCCAAGGGAGTGACAAAATATTTTTGCATGAATTCAGACATTAAATAAAGATGTCTTTTTAAAAAGGTCAGAAGAATAATATCAAGATAAATGATGATAAAATAGGTGCCCACCGCTGCAAAAAAAACAAGGGCGACTTTTCTTCCTGTTTTCAGCCATCCTGAATCAAATTTGAATTTACCAGCGGGTTTTGCATAAAATTTGCCCTTTGCTTCTTTTTCCTGCTTCTTTTTTTTATTTTGGGGAGATTTTGTTGAGGTTTCAAGTTGAGGCGATGAAGCTGTGTTTTCCTGGTTGGTTTTTTTTTGAGTCTTGTTTTTTTTCATCACTTTTCCTGATTAAAAGTTCTGTATCTTCATCTGGATAAATAACTTTTTGAAGACAGAGCCCTTTTGCTGGAGCTGTTGGTCCGGCTTTTGTCCTGTCTTGGATATTAAGCAATTCTTTGACAAATTCCGGTTTTTGAAATTCTTTGCCAATAATAACCAGAGTACCTGCAATTATGCGGATCATATTCTGGACAAAAGCAGTTCCGGCTACAGTTAACAACAATTCTTGCTCGCCTTCAAGTGAGATTTTGGTGATTTTTCTGATTGCATGCCGGCTTTCGCAGGCTGCAGCACGAAAAGAACTGAAATCGTGAGTTCCTTCAAAATAACCTACAGCTTTTTTCATTAATTCTACATTAAGCTTTTTGTAAACATGCCAGTGATATCTGTTATCTAAAGGATTTGGAATCAGGCTGTTACGGATTTTATACTGGTAAATTTTGCCTGCAGTATGTCTGGGTCTGAAATCAGGTTCGACTCTTTTAATGCTGGTTATGGCAACATCCTTTGGCAACGAAGAATTAAGACCTTTGAGGTAGTTTATATCCGAAAGATCCAGAGTGGATGGATAAAAAATCCTTTGTCCCAGAGCATGGACTCCTGAGTCCGTTCTGGAAGCACCTTTGATTCGGACAAAACGCTTTTCCATTTTTGAAATTGAGTTTTCCAAGACTTCCTGAACAGTAATACCGTTTTTTTGAAATTGAAAACCACAATAATTGGTTCCGTCGTAAGCTACTTCAAGTAATATTCCCTGCATGGTTCCAGACATATGTTAAAAGGAAAAACTCATTCCGAACATCCAGTATTGATCTCCAAGATATAAGGTTTTGCCGCTACCGAAATTATCGGCTGTACTCCAAGTGTATTCTGCAAAGATACAGGTTTTGGTAATTCCGGTTTCAACTTCAAGATTGTGGGCAGCTTTTCGATCGAAAAAATCAAGAATCAGTGATACTCCGAGGGTGAACTCATAACCCATGGTTCCGCCAGAGGCTTTGCCGCCTCCTTCTGGTTCCCAGGTGGCGATGGAGCCATCTCCCTGTGTGATCCACCAGAGTGTATAGTTTATTCCCGCTTTACCATAAGGAATAAGGGGAATCTTCCACTTTTTGTCCAACCAGTCAAAACGATAGACAAGTTTCAACGCCGAAGGGAGCAAATACAAATCGGTTTCGTCGGAGGATGCTTCGCCGTCTTCGTCAAGGGCCTTACCACTGACAAAGTAGAATCCAGTTTCAAAACCCGCGTAAAGGGAACCGAAAAAATCAAGGAGTAAAAAATCGACTTCACTTTTATAGACAATGCTCCCGTCTTTTCCAAAAATATCAGAAAAAGGAGTCGCATTTCCACCAAATTCAGAATCAATTTCCGGAACGAATTTGCCACCTTTGATTTCGAACAGCCACCATGATTTTTTTTCATTGGCTCTGGCTTGAAAACTGAAGAGAAGCGAAAAGATGAAGAAAATGGAATATATAATATTTTTCATTTGATATCTCATAATTTGATATTGTTTATCTGTGAATTGATTGAAGCTTGCCTTTGATGAATCGGCGCTTTTTGAAAGCGAAGGACGCTCCCGTAATCAGAAATAAGCTCCACCAGGGCAGGAAAAGCAGTATAGATGCCAGCATAACCAGTGGCAACAGGAGTAGTTTAACACTTTCTACAAGTATATTGCTGGATGATATAAAGGTGGCAATAATTTTGCCGTTGGCATAGTACCATTTGGTGAAAGCAATTCCCGGTTCATTGGTTAACAATTTCCTGTCTCTGAATTTTCTGAGAATCTTTACAAAGGGGTGACTTTTGCTTTCATAGACGGTTGTGGCAATAAAGCAGTAATCACCGGTGGCGTTGCCGCCGTTGGAGCTGTAATGTTCGGCAAAGTCGGTGGTGGGCAGGGGAGTTGCCGAAACAACTTCACTGATTACTGAAACATTTTCATGTTGATCAATAGCTACCACTGCGAATGAATATTCAACTTCATTCTCCAACCCGCCAATGCGTAATTTCTTGCCTGTGCTGGTGGTTGAACCGCAGACATAACACTTGTAAGGACGGCCTCCTGCAACCAGCATATTGTCGGGGCAGGTATAATTGAGGTCGTCT
>JAQICJ010000084.1 GCA_027858615.1 Deltaproteobacteria bacterium | reverse complement strand
GTAGTGGCAGTTTCTTTTAAATTGGGCAATTAGGTTTTGAAAGTATTTTCAATCCACGGTACAGCCCAATTTTTTATCTGTTCACTGTATTCTGGAATTTTTCCTATAAAAACCTTTAGTTCTTTGGCCAGAAGGGGAACGACGAAGATTATGAAAACTGTAAAAAGAGCTATTGCCAGCAACAGAATAAACAAAATACCAATGGTTCTGGGGATTTTTTTCTTTTCGAGATAAGAAACCAGGGGATTGCAGAAAAAGGCAAGGGCAAAGGAAATGATCAACGGGATGAGTAAAGGCAGGAAAAAACTGAGAAAAGAAAACAGGAGATAGATAAATATTCCAATAAAGGCAATTTGAATATAAAGATGAGTTCGAGCCGCTGAACCAAATCCATATTTTTTGGCCATAATTATTCATCCAGTTTTTTGCGCATCATAATTCTGCGTTTTAGTAAAACCTTTTTCTCAAGTTTAAACTTGGAAAAATAGGGATAATGATCCGGCTCATCAATAAGAACTGCATGTTCTCCCGGTGTAAGCTTTATCGGCCTTCTGTTCAATTCCAGGCCAATTCCCATATATTTTCCATCAATGTATACTCTGGCCTGTTTAGGCAGATTAAAAAAAGCAATTCCCTGTCTGCTTTTTACTGTTTTTATCCCAGTACAGGCAGAAAGAGAGGCTGTAAATAATAAAATACTAAAAAACAATTTAAGGGGTTTGTTCATCTCTGATATTTTCCAATTTTTCCTGTTCAATATTAATCTGATAATAACCTGGTTTGATCTGCTTGATGTTATACCTCAGGTTTTTACCAAAATACAGTCCTTTAAATAACTGATTGTCCGTCTGAGCAACATTGTATTCCACTTCAAGTTCTTTATTATCAAACCTGTAGGTTGCAATTCCCAATAACGCAGGTTCCTGCATGGCAAGCAATTTTGAAATTCTTACCAGTTGACTGGAATTTGCTGTAGTTTTGAAAGATACTTTGAGAGTTTTTGTGTTTTTCAAATCCAGCAGGGTTGACATTTCTGTTGGAAAATCTGAAAACACCATATCAAGCTTGGGAGAAACCACGGAAAACTCTTTAGCTTTCCCTTTATTTCTCATAACTTTATATTTGACTATATAGCCTGATCCTTTGAGATCATTATTGATTTCTTTTTTTGTTTTTTTTTGCTTGTGCTTTTTTAAAATAATACCAACACAAAAATCAAACTTTTTACATTTGGGCGGCAATTTTTTATCGAAAAACGATAAATCCCATCTGTCATTACATAATAGAACAACCAAGTCCCTACTGTTTGGATTGACAGGACTCTCTTTCAAATAAAAAGCAGTTTTTTGTTTTTTTGTTTTTTTCCCTAACATGGCTTTAATATCTCTTACTAATCGGGAACGTGCAATCAAATATTCTGCCTTCCAGATTAAATTGCCGGCAATATCAGTTTGTTCCACAACTTTGGAAATTCCATAAAGATAATTTTTTCGTTTACGGAGCAAACTGCGCTTTATTTTGTTTTTCCTTTTTTTAATTGAACCTGTTTTAAAAAAATCGGCAAAAATTTTATCTATAGTAGTTTCCAGAACTTTCCCAAGACCATGATTCCGTATATTTTTTGTTTTTGCAGCAATATCAGTTTTTCGGATCTTTGTTTCATATTCAACTCTGTCTACCCCACTGAAAAAGATCTGCCCCACTGACAATTGCAAACTAAAAACGGAAATAAAGAAATAAAACATAATTATATTTGAAAACCTTTTATTCTCTCAGTTTAAAATAATTCCTTCGGCAATATTGGCAGTTATTTCTTCGACTACTTCATGGTAATCCATCTTTTCACCTCCAACAGCATAAGACCAAATTACTCCTTTCAGCATTCCCAACAATGAGATGGAAGTAATCCTTGAATTACACCTTCGAACTATTCCCAATTCCTTTCCCTCATCCAGAGATTCCTCCAGCCAATCGGTAAGATATTTATAAAAACCACACAATTTATTGGCGGCATCAGTATCAAGACCTTCAGCCTGACTGACAAAAATACGGGAAAGATTTATATCTTTTAAAAGTGGATGCAAAGCATGAGCAAGATTAATTCTTAATTGTCTCATGACTGATTCATAATCAGGAACTGGATCTGTAGACACCGGTTTCATGTTGGAAATAATACTTTCAAGTGCTTCATCAACTATTTCTGCAAAAACTTCTCGTTTGGAACTGAAATACAGATAAAAAGTACCTCTGGCTATTGATGCTTCCTTTATGATTTTGGTGATGGAAGTCTGGTGATAGCCTAATTTAGCAAATAATTTCTTTGCTGCCCTGAGAATATCTTGATGTCTGTTTCTTTTATTGTTCATGTTCCCTGGAATTAAATCAGTTCAAATTTATAGAGTTGATACCCCATAAGAAGTGGAGTTCCAGGCATTAACTCGCGCTTTGAACTGATTTTGAGGTAAGAGCCATTAGAGGAATTTAAATCTATCAGAAAAACCTGATCATCAAGTTTGTTTATTTCCATGTGCTCACCGGAAACATAACCATCTTCAGGATATGTAATGTCACCTTCTTCTCTTCCAATTTTTATCATTTCTCCTGTAAGAGAATATGCCCGGCCTACAATACCCTTTCCGGTTATCAGTTCCAGCTTTCCCCAAACTCCAAAATTTGGACTGCCCAGAATTTTAGTGTCATCTTCAGTT
This sequence comes from Deltaproteobacteria bacterium, assembly GCA_027858615.1. Taxonomy (GTDB): domain Bacteria; phylum Myxococcota_A; class Polyangia; order HGW-17; family HGW-17; genus JAQICJ01. Next base: position 18,127 of record JAQICJ010000084.1, on the reverse strand, counting down.
GTTTTTTCTTCCTGGATTTTTTTGAATCTGAGGACTTCCGTACCAATCCTGAAGACATTTCCATCCTCAATTTCTTCTTCCTGACTTAATTTGAAATAGGTACCGTTCAGACTTTCAAGATCAAGGATTTCAATTTTGCCGTTCTGGATGAAAACTTGAATATGTTGGGGAGAGAGATAATAATCCTCTTCAAAGTAATCATGAGTTTCTCTTCCCAGGATAGACTCTCCTTCTGGAAGTTCCAATACAACTTCTTGAGTGCCATCAGGCTTCTGTACAATCAATTTTGCTACTGCGGCAGCTTTTATTTCTTGCGGCTCTTCTTCATCGTCTTCCATATTTTCCAATTGAACCTGGATGTTATTGCCGCAATTTCCACAAAACTTGTTATCACGAGGTACTCTGTTACCACAATTATTACAGGTGACGAAATTGATCATTTCGCCAGCATTAGGTATTTTTGAAATATCATCAGCTAATACGGTATCTGCCATTTCTATTTCTTCACTGCTTTCTTTGCCACCGGAATTATCCACAGGAACCTGGTTATTTCCTTCTTGCATTGATGGACCTTCTCCAGGTGATTGCGCAGGAGGAGGAAAACCACCCGGAGGAGGAACATTTCCTGTTTCAGGTGTAAAAGATGCTGAATCCTGGTCTGAATTTGCCGGTGGTGGTGCACTCTGACCTGCGGCCGCAGGTGGTGCTGAGTCTCCGTTATTATTCAATTTATCAGGATCTATCCCCTGCTCTTTCAACATTCTGTTTAATTCTTCATTTGAAGTGGCAGCCATTGTTGGAGCATTACCAAGACTTTGCCTTTTTTTCATGGACATGTTGTCCGGTGCAGGAGGCATGGAAGTTGGAGGGATAGTCGGCTCTGGTTTGAGGATGACATTTTCTCTTTTTAATTCAATCCCGCAACCGAGGCAATATTTGAAGTGTGATTTATTTTCTCTTCCACATTGTTTACAAATTACAACTGACAATGTAAAACTCCTTTGTTCTTACCATATTTTGTTTCAGCAAATATTTATGGCATCTTGTTTTGCTAGTTAGTTCCCATCCAAAAAAGGAAGGTCATCGCCTGAACATAGAATTTTACCTCGTCTGCTTTTTTTAACTTCTTGAAATAGTATCAACTATGTCTGCGAAGTTTCTCCGCGCATCTGAGGCAAACTTCTTATCCAGCCAAAAACCCCACTTCTGAGATGGAAACTAGTTAATTTCCACTCTGAACAGTTGTTGTCCTACAAAAATAAAATCGCCACTACTTAATTGTTTTTCATCTCTTATTTTAAAAAATGTTCCATTACTGGAATTCAGATCTGTGAGAACAAAACCTTCTGATTTAAGCTCAATTCTGGCATGATTGCCTGAAATAAAAGGATCTGAAGGAAAATTAACAGTATTGCTTTCCCTGCCAATTGTAATGACATTTTCCTCTGCTCGGTATATGTCCCCTTCTATACCTCCCTGAAGAACTCTGACCAGAATAAATGAAGCCGGCATTTGTGGAGTTGCATAAAAATATGTGCCATCTTCTTCAGGTGCCAACTCTTCTGGTTCATCAATTGTATCCAGACGAAAAAGTTGCTGCCCCAACATAAAAACATCCCCCGCCTGGATATTTATGGAGCCTTTGATTCTGGCAAATACACCATTGACACTGTTTTCATCTTTAACAAACAATTTATTGTCATCGTAGAAGAAGTTGGCATGTCTCGGACTAAGAAAAGGATCAGGTTTTTCTGGCTGTATTTGCCCATCTGTACGACCAATAATATGTTCTTTGCCATTCAGATAGTAAGTTGTTCCGTCCTGACCGCTGCCCTTTATCAGGATTAACTTGGCCTTTCCCGGCATTTGTAATTCCTGTGCACCAAAATACATGGTTTTGGCTTTTTTAGCCTGACTTCCATCACCGCTCAGTTTCTGTCCACAGGAACCGCAAAATTTGTTACCCGCAGGTATAACAGCCTGGCAATTGGGACAATTTATTGTATCACTCATTCAAAATCCTCCAAAGTCTGCAAAGTACTGAAAGCATTAGTCAGTTCCCATCCCAAAAAGGAAGGTTGAAATCTGAGCACGGAACTTGATTTGATCTGCTTTGTCGTAACTTCTTGAAATAGTATCAACTATGTCGGCGAAGTTTCTCCGCGCATCTCAATCCAACTTCTTACTGCAGCCAATAACCCCCATTCTGGGACGGGAACTAGTTAGTCCTGGATTTGAGACCCAGATTATCTGTTCTGCATTCAGTTATTTTTAGAATTCAAAAAAATAACCATACTGTTTTATTTAATTGAACCCTCACTTTTCGACAAGTATATTACAAAGTATAAAATCTTCAAATAGTAAATTTGTTTTCTTTTGGTTTGTCAACGATCCCCTTAGATACGTTGTATGTAAAATTAGAAAAAGAATCCGATGGGTATTCAATAATTGAATGGAGTTTATTTTTTCCCATTTTTCGAATTATTGTATTTTTTATCGTCCGGATTGTCACCAAATACAACTACCTGACCCTTCTTAATTGGTTTTTTATTTTGTTCAATCATTGCCAGACAATAATTTTTTTCTACATGCAGAACTACCAGAATTCCTATATTTTCCCAGGGATAACCAGAAGGTTCCTTTTCTTTTTTGCTGTCTATGGGATGGAGATGCTGAGCCAATCCGTCTCCTCTTTGGACAACTCTGAGCAGAGCACCTTTTTTTAACCCTTTTTCACTTCCTATATTTACCAGGACGATATTATCAGGAACTAGCATTTCTCTGTCTGTCAGGGAATAAAAGATTTTGCCAACTACAGGTTTTTCTACCTTCAAATAATAAGGTTTGAGTTTTCTGAATTTTTCTTTCAACTTGCCTATATTATCTCCTCTTTTGACTATCCCGGTGGAATTGATAATTCTTCCCTTTGCTACTTTATTCGGTCTAATTTCCAAAATTTTAACCTGACCCAGAACTTTGGCAACAGAACCCAGTTTTTTCTTCGATCCGGGAAGTTTAACATTTTTTTCAGGTCTAAAAATCGTATAAACAGAACCTTTCTCAGGATTCATTTTTTCTTTTTCCAAGTTGAAATATACCAGATCCCCTAGAGAAAGAAGAGTTTTTTCAGTTTCTGCACCTTTAATTTTTAGTGCCTTGTCTATAATTTCTTTTTTTACAAAAGCACTTTTTCTTTTATAAATACTTACACTATTGTATTTGAGACCGAAAAAATTTACTTTTTCATGTTTCTGAACTCTTACAACCGCTTTGTTACCCTTTTCTAACCAGACTTTTGTTCCAGGAAAAAGCCAGTGTGGATTGGTGATATGTGAATTCCAAGACCATAATCTGGGCCAATACCAAGGATCCTGGAAATATTTTCTGGAAATATCCCAGAGCGTTTCCCCTTTTTTAACAACATGAACGGAATGGTTTCCCATCCATTTAACGATTCCTGATTCAGTTACAACATCAAATTTATTTTGTTGAGCATTTTCGTTTCGTTGTTCTCTTGATGGCTTTCGGGATGAATTTTGATTATCATTTCCAGAATCTTCCTTTTGAGCATCTAGTCTATGATTTATCATATTATTTGTGGGTACCCAGTACTTTTTTTGAACTGGAGGATAGGTTCCAGGAACAGTATTAGTAGTTGCACTGTTATTGTTACCGGTATTGGTGTTCACCGTCTGGGCATTTATAAAAGAACTTAGAATTATGGTAGCAAGTAGTATATTCACAGTATCACCTCAATTTTACGAGTATTTTTGCAGCTTTTTTTGCAGTTGCAGTGCCTGGATATAATTCCATCACCTGATTTAATAACTTCTTTGATTTTTCTATATGGTTGAGCTTCCAATAACTCAATCCCATTTTATAAATTGAATCTGGAACTTTGTTACCGGTTTTATATTTTTTAATTACTCTTTCATAATAAGTTAAAGCTATTTTGAATCTGCCCTGGCGATAATGGCATTCCCCCATCCAGAAAATTGCATTATCGGCAAATCTGCTTTCGGGAAATATTTTCAGCAATTTTGTAAACAGGATAAGAGCCATTGGATAACGGCCGCTTTTGAACTTAAGTCTGGCCAACTCATATATTTTTGATGGGGTTTCTTCATAATTGTTATAGGCGGATTTTTTAGTTCCCACTAAGTTTTTAGAATCGGGTTCCTGCAACTCATGGTATGTTCCCAGAGCAAGAGGCTTGCTTTTGCTCTTTGAAGAAGAATTGTTTCCATACAGTTTTAATTTTACACTTTTGCGGTTATCTGCCGAATCAATTTCTTTTTCAAAGAAATTCTTTTCCTTTACCCCATCTGCATTCCTTGTTTTGTAATTATTTTCTCGTAGTTGTGATTGTTCGGTTGGTCTCAATTTGAGCACGGGAATATGCTCAGGATTATCACTGTCGTCTAAAACGTTTTCTTTAGAAGTTGAACCTCCTGAATCATTTCTTTCCAGAATTACAATTCTGTTTTTCAATTCCTTTATTCTTTTTTTCAAAGAGATCTGCTCTTTTTTTATTTTGTCAAATTGAGAAGACTGTTCTTTGTTTAATCCTGAATAACAGCCAGTAAGCGGATAAACTGCCATCAGAGCTATTATTGTTTTGTAGTTCATAACTCACCTCTACTACAATGTATACCATGGTCATACAATGTAGTCAAAACTTTATGTGTTTTTTCAGGCAAAAATCACAAGAGCAATATTAATGGTGGTGAATAGCAAGTGATGAACTATGAGAAAGATTTTCAGTAGAAGGTGAGAACTGACAATATGTGAAAATTGTCCAGAATCAGGAAATAACACCGTGCTTTTTGCCGACTTTTACGAAGGCAGTTATGGCTTTATCAAGTTGTTGGCGGGTATGAATTGCGGAAATCTGAGTACGAATACGGGCTTCGCCTTTGGGTACTACGGGATAACTGAATCCTATTACATACAAACCTTCAGCGAGCAAATCATCTGACATGGCTGAAGCTAATTTTGCATCTCCAAGCATAACGGGAACTATGGGATGATCTTTTCCTTCCAGTTCAAATCCGTATTTCTCCATTTCTTTTCTGAAATATTTATGATTTTCCTCAAGCTTGTCTCTGAGTTCTGTGGACCCTTTCAGGATTTCCATGACTTTCAGAGAGGTTGCAGCAATTGTGGGAGCCAGAGTATTTGAAAAAAGATAAGGACGGCTTTTTTGTCGCAAATATTCTACTATTTCTTTACGGGCAGCGGTAAAACCACCGCTTGCTCCCCCCAGTGCCTTACCTAAAGTACTGGTGATAATATCGACTTTTCCCATTACATCATTATATTCATGGGTTCCTCGACCTGTTTTTCCCACGAAACCAGTTGCGTGGGAATCATCTACCATGACCAGAGCATCATATTTTTCTGCCAGTTCTACAATCCCTTTGAGATTGGCAACTATTCCATCCATGGAAAAAACACCGTCGGTGGCAATCATTTTAATTTCAGTTCCGTCTTTTTGAGCCTGGATCAATTGTTTTTCCAGATCTTCCATATCATTGTTTGCATATCTGTATCTTTTGGCCTTGCAAAGTCTGATTCCGTCGATAATTGAAGCATGATTCAACTGATCGGAAATAATCGCATCTTTTTTGCCAAGCAGGGTTTCAAAAAGGCCTCCATTGGCGTCAAAACAAGATGAATACAAAATGGCGTCTTCAGTTCCAAGAAAATCGGCCACTTCAGATTCAAGTTGCTTGTGAATATCAAGGGTTCCCACAATAAATCTGACTGAAGACATTCCAAAGGCATACTTATCAAGAGATTTCTTTGCTGCTTCCACCAGCCTTGGATCGTTGGCCAGTCCGAGATAGTTGTTTGCACAGAGATTTATCACTGAATTATCGTCGCCTTTTACTTTTATTTCTGATGATTGGGGAGTCACGACAATCCTTTCGGATTTATACAGCCCCAACTCTTTGATTTCATCAATGTCTTTTTGCAATTTATCTTTTAATTTACCGTACATGGAACCTCCTTGGAGAAGTAGAAAGGATTAACTCAAAAAATATGCAATGAATTCTATCAAGTGGATAGGAAAATTCAAATAAATAATCAACCTTCCATTAAATTTTGGGACAAGAATTTATTGTTCAAAGTTTGTCTCTTTTTATGATATTGTTGTGATGAATTCAGTGTTGGCAATCACTGTCAACCAATCCTGACATTTTTGGAGGAATTTTGGATTTTACACTACAGCAACTCTTACAGGCAATGATAGAACAAAAAGCATCCGACCTGCACATTACCACCGGCTCGGCTCCCCAGCTCAGAATAGACGGTCGCCTTATTCCCTTGAAAACCGGCAAACTTTCTCCTGAAGAAACCAGGGAACTGATCTTTCAATCTCTGACCAAATCCCAAAAAGAAAGATTTATCAATGAAAGGGAACTTGATTTCAGTTTTGGAGTACCTAAAATCGGAAGATTCAGAGCCAATGTCTACCACCAGCGGGGAGCCATAGCAGGAGCTTTTCGTTTTATTCCATTTGAAATCCCTCCCCTCACCGACCTGGGTTTGCCCTTCACCGAAATAAAACCATTATGCTTCAAAAACAGAGGAATGTTTCTGGTCACCGGTCCTACAGGAAGCGGTAAATCAACTACCCTGGCCGCAATGATCGACATAATCAATACCAATAAAAGAGGTCATATAATTACTGTGGAAGATCCGATAGAGTATCTGCACAAACACAAAAAAAGCCTGGTCAACCAGCGGGAAGTCGGTCAGGATACCACCTCATTCAAAGATGCTCTCAAGTATATGTTACGACAAGATCCTGATGTTGTCCTGGTTGGCGAAATGCGCGATTTTGAAACCATTGATTCGGCTATTTCCATCTCTGAAACCGGACACATGCTTTTCTCCACCCTTCACACCAATGGTGCCATCCCTACAATTTCCAGAATTATTGATGTTTATCCGCCCCATCAGCAAAATCAAATTAGAAACCAGCTCTCCTTTGTCCTCCAGGGGATCCTCTCCCAACATCTTATTCCTCTTAAAAACGGCAAAGGAAGAGCACTTGCATATGAACTGCTAATTCCCAACAATGCCATCCGCAACCTGATCAGAGAGGACAAACTCCATCAAATTTATTCTGCCATGCAGATCAGCAAAAAAGAAGGTATGGTTACTCTCAATCAATCTCTGGCAAGATTGCTGCTGCAAAACAAGATCTCAATTGAAGAAGCAATGTTGCGCAGTCCTGATTCCAAAGAACTTATTTCCATACTCGATAAAAACAGCTATAATCATTATTGAAAAAGTATTCCCTGGTTCCATTTTTTCTGAGTTCTCAGCCAAAAGAACCACTTTACCCATAGATTTTTTACCTGCTTTCCACAATAATAATATAGTGGAGGATTAATATGCACAAATTTCGGTTCTGCAAAAATTTGATAGTTGTCAGAAACAAAGGGCAAGCCATGGTAGAATCAGCCATAGTAATACCTTTAATGACTTTTATCATTCTAGGCGTATTGCAGTTGGCCATGATCCAGCACGCCAGACTGATGACGGAGTATGCAGCTTTTAATGCTGCCCGAGCCGGAATTGTCTGGAATGCGGACCGATTTGTCATGGAAAATGCTGCGATTGTATCTTTGCTTCCTACCTTCGAAGGTCTTGTTGACGAAACCGACCTTGGAGATCCGGTTACCATGGTAATTCGCATAGTGCAAAGAGCGCTCATCTATCAGGCACACCGCAGAATCGCCGATGCATCCAATGCTATCAGGGCAGGTACAGATGCAATAATTTCAACTTTGCCAACCACAATCCAGGGAGGTGCCTCCGGCTTCCGCAATACTGTTCTCGGAGCAGCCGAGAATATTGCCGATACCGGAATAAGAAACCTGATCAACTCTATTTTCGGCAATGATTTTCAAACAGTCAATGTAGATATAATTTCTCCTGATATAGGCGACTTTGGAGGAGTACACAGCACCGAAATACAATTTGACACTGTCACCGAAAATGAAAGTTGGCGTGAAAAAACCCGGCTCAGTGTCCGAGTCACTTACTTCTATACAATGCGGATTCCTTTTGCTAACCGAGTTATTCACACCGCTTTCATAGCTACGAAGGTCGGAGAAGATCTCTATGGAGCAGTATGGAATCCTCAAACTCAAGCAGGCGAAACCGGATTCCGCTCTGTTTCCCCTGTTGATTTTTCTGGCAGTGGCACAAATTTAACTCAAATGCTATGGCAGTCCGCACAGGGAGGGGTTTTCATGATTCCTCTCAGGGCTACTTATACTATGAGAATGCAATCCAATCCCTACCGCAGATCAATTGCTGTAAGGGGTGGACCACCAGTTCCACTGCGTTGATAAAGATCATATTTCCACAAGAACCTTAATGGTTTTTCTTCTCATAAGAAGAGGAGTTACTTATGAAAACACAAGCTCTTGAACGATTAACCAGCAAAAAAGAGGGACAAGCTTTCCCTCTGGCGGCAGTTGGTTTGTTTATCATGGCTCTTTCAGTATTGGCCACTCTCAATCTGGGACAAGCCATCCATGAAAAAATCAAATTACAAAACACTGCTGATTCTGCAGCCTACTCACTGGCTGCAATCGAAGCACGTGCTTTCAACTTTGTAGCCTTGACCAACAGAACTCAAATCGCCAATTACAATACAGCCATGGCTCTCCAGAGTTATCTCAGTTATGCCGGTTTCTGTTATTTTCTTGTGGGCACTGTGCGTGATCTTATTGCCAATGTTGAAAGTTCACTGGCCTTCGGATGTTCAACCTTCCCCTTCCCTTACAACACGCCTTATTGTATTCTACGCGGTTATTTTCGAGCTTTTAAGATGATTGCGCGGGTAATAGTAATTATCGCCCAGGTAGCTTATGAAGTAGTTCATTATTCAGCGCCCATGGCAATTGAAGCACTGGCTCTTTTCAACGAATATATTCTCTGGCACATGCAATTGTTCCGGCTGGTTTTGATTAATGCCCACATTTTTTCGGGAATGCAAGAAATTGTTGGTGAAATGTATAAACCGGATGATCTGTCTGAATCTCGCATGAAGTTCATGCAGGGCAACTCCTGGATGAATATCATTATCAATGCAGTTCTAAACTTGATTGAGTTCCGACTTGCCTTCGATCGGGGAGCAGGAGTAAATCCTGTTTTACCAGACATTTTAATGGGAGCCCTCAACTACAACGACTTCAAAAAGCGCAAAAAAGATAAAAACAAAGATGCTGTCAGAGTCATGACCGAACTTGCCAATGCTTCCCGTAGTGAAGAATCAATTTACGATCGCTCCGGTTTTGCCTTTGCCTCCTTCCTTGTCTCCAATGTTTTCGGCGACAAAAGAGGAATGACCAAATTGGTTGCCAAAGAATCAGACAGTGATATTGAACCAAATCCGGAAATCAAAGCATTAAGAGCAACAGAAGGCAATTACATCGTAGGCGATTATCTGGCTTCCGACGATTATATCGAATCAGGAATCGGGATTGCCACTGCAGGAATTTCTATTGTTGTTGCTCTTCCCAACTCAATTAATAATCTTGGTTCAGCTATTCTTGCAGCCGACGACAAAGATGATCGGAAACATTACGGCTATAAAAACCCCAAAGGAAAAACCGGTCATCCCAACGGAAGTTACAACGGACTAGTTGCTTTCCCGCCCCTGATGAGCATCCCCAAGAAAACCGTCGACAAAGACATGGATTGCAATTTTGTTCAACAGCATAAATGGCCGGGCATTGCCCCCTACACCAAATTCAACCCCAAAGCCGATCACAACAGTGATTACAATCAACCAAGCACTTGGATGTTCCTTAATATAGCCCCGGAATATATCAGATCCGAAAGAGACTCTGTTCCCTGGCACAAGGATTTCCGCTTCAACCATGGTGGTAATGATCAATTTGAATTCCAAAATCTGTCTACGGATGACACTTGGGAACATGGTGGACACAGTGCAAGTCTCGACACAACTATTGGTGGAGAAAGAAGCAGCCTCGTTGGTTTCCTTGAAGGCCTCAATGCCATTTCCCGCGGCATGGTTTATTACCATCGCCCCGACAACTGGATTGAACACCCCAACTTTTTCAATCCATTCTGGAGAGCAAAACTTGCTCCTGTGGGTCAAAAGCTTACCCAGCTCTTTGACAGACTTACCAAAGGCATGGGTAATGATACCTTTGAAAATGAGGCTTTCAATTATGGCATGAACTTCATCAGAAACTTCATCAACGATATTTTCTTCGGAGTTGTTACCTCGGTAATGACCCATTGATTTATCTCTAAATACACTTGATTGACCTTCGACCCTCTCAACAGATCGAGGAGATCAAAAGGACTTTTGATATGATTAAACAACTGCTGAAAAAACAAAGTGGTCAGGCAATAACCGAATTTGCCATAGCTCTGCCCACAATGGTTGTAATCTTTTTGTTTTCTCAATATTTCTATGAAGCTATACAGGTAAAACTCAAAGCTCAAGAATTGGCCAGATATACAACCTGGGAATTTACCGGTCATGCACTTCATGATTATGAATCCGGTGATATGGGATATAATGACGCCAAAAACGATATAGTCAGTGATGCCGAAGACCGTTTTGCCAATTTAAACTCCACTGACAAGCTTAATAATGCCAATAAAGCTCTGGCCGGAAGCTGGTCTATTCGCAGAGTCCGTACCCAAAATGCATCTGAACCAAGAATTCCGGGAGGCACCATTGCCAACTTTATTCTCACAGGTGTAGGCTATCTCCTTGATGGCTGGAGGATGCTCAGCATTGCTCAACATCCCAATGTTGTCTGGGCAGCTCTTGCAGCCTGGTACACTGCTGAAAGAAATAATCTTTTCGGAACAGCAGGAGCCAATGTATTTAATCCTCCAAGTGAGTGGAAATTCAATAATAAAGGCTATATCAAAACAAATGTTACTGTCAGTTTCGAAAATGAATGGATTCCCGAACATTTTCTGGATAGAAATCACTGGTCTCAACAAAGCACCAGAGTCAGACGCCTCAATTTTAACATGAGAAATGTGCTGGTAGCCGATTCCTGGAAACTTTTTGACGGTCAGGATGTAGAAGGCACAGATTCCAAGGATTCTGCCTTTTATAAACAGGTTGAGAGAATGTACCTGTTGAAACAGAGTGCAAGGAATATTTTCAAAATATACACTCAAATTGTCAGAGCATCTACAGCCGTTGTCGCGCTTACTGCTTTACAAAAACCCTTAACCATGAACCCCATCGAAGAAGTTACTGTTTATTCAAAAAATTATACAACTCTTGAATCCGGCAAAAGACAGATGCAGGAAGATCTGAACAGTGGAGCCAAATCAACCTATGATACAGCTCCTCTTCTTCCCAAAGACGATTATGACAGTGATTATCAGGAATCTCTTGAATCAAGAGGTGAAAACTATATGGCTTGCCCTGAGGTAGAATCCCTGGGTTGTACTTCATCACTTTCTCAGGATAATCCTTTTGGCGATTATATAATTCCCGAAGAACTTTAATTTAGAGGTAAAGTTAAAATGACCAACACACAAATTAAATATCTTTCCTTTGTTCTTTTAATTACCGGGATTCTGGCAACAGCCTGGTTCAGCAGCAAACAAACCAGGACTGCCCAAGCCTTCAACCTCAATCAGAATATCAGAAACTACTGGTCGGCTGAAATGCCTGTTTATCCCAATGTCAAAGAAATTCCCCTTTCTTCAAATATGAACGTCAGCAACACAAAAATGAAGATGACCTGGTTCAGAACCAATGATATACCTCTGGAAGTCGGTAATCACTACAGTTCAATCTGGGAAAACCAAGGACATTATGTCACTAAAGATGTGCATCCTCAGGGTGGCAAAGTAAGTGCGCTTGATCTTAAAAATAATCTCCTTCGCCAGATTATCATGCAACGCAAAGGTGATAAAACAATTGTCTTTGTTTCACTGATCATGGGGCAACTCACTAATCTAACCAAAAATGACAAAGAAGTGGACAGCAAAATTATCCCTATTTATCCAGGTTCTGAAGGAATCACTTCTTTTGGCTCCAACGACAAATCAGGCGCCAGCAAAGTTATTACCTATATTAATCGTGGCAGAATCAACGATAATATAACTTTTTACAAATTGGAAATGCAAAATCGAGGCTATAAACTTAATAAAACTAATGAATTTGGCAAATTGGCCACCAAAAAATTTACCAGAGAAGTTAAGATCTTGATTTTCAGCAAAGATAAAGAAGAAGTCACTGTCTCAATTTCTGAAATTGAAAATTCAAATCGAGTTCGTGTACATATTTCCAGAATTACAGGAAAGGGAGAGTGAACATGGAAAAATTATTGGAACTGCTTTCCAGAGTTGTTAACAATAATTCCGGACAGTCAATTGTTGAATACTCTCTGATTATGGCGGCTCTAATGGGTAGTCTCACTGTCATGGGATTTGATCTTTATCCTCGCTTTATCCATGCTTTTCAACTTTATTTTGATTCCTTCTATTTTCTGCTTAACCTCCCCATTCCCTGATTTTTCACAAATCCTTGCTTTTCTGGCTATCCCCTCTTCTTGTTTACCCCTGCATCACCTTTAACCAATTTCAGCAATAAATACTCAACCACAATTGAACTGTACATTTCCCTTTCTGAAATTGAAACTACCTGCAAATTCAACGCATCTCCTTATTATCAGCTTGATTTAATTTATCTTCCATGTTAGTTGAACTTTCTGTGATAGATCTTCGTTTTCATTTCGAAATTTGTCACTATTGTTTATTTTCTTTATTTACAAGGGTTTTCCCTTATCAACACACATATTTTTTGTCCCCGGCGTGCATTGATCTCAAAAGGTGTATGGGGAATCATTTCAGAAAATATGGAGGACTAACGCCAAAGGAGTATTAAATGGTAGAAAAACAAGAAAAACAAGAAAAGCATGTAGCAACACTGAGGGAATTACTTGAGGCCGGTGTCCATTTTGGTCATCAGACCCAAAGATGGAATCCCAAAATGAGTCCGTACATTTTCGGGGAACGAAACAAAATTCATATAATTGACCTCGAAAAAACACAACCGTTGTTCACTGAAGCCTGCAAAACAGTGAGGAATACTGTTGCAGCCAAAAAAGATATTCTTTTTGTTGGAACAAAAAAACAAGCTCAGGTGGTAATCAAGGATGAAGCTGAGCGCTGCGGTATGTTTTATGTTGTTAATCGTTGGCTCGGAGGAATGATGACCAACTTCTCCACCGTAAAAAAATCCATCGATAAACTCAAAAAAATTGAGAAAATGTCAGAAGACGGAACTTATGAAAAACTGACAAAAAAAGAAACCCTCATGTTGGAAAGACAGCGTGAAAAACTTGAAAAGAATCTCGGTGGAATCAAAGAAATGAAAAAAATTCCTTCTTTGATTTTCATAGCTGATACAGTCAAAGAAAATATTGCCGTAAAAGAAGCTGTCAAACTCAAAATACCCATCATTGCCATAGCCGACACCAATAGTGATCCGGAAGGAATAGATTACATTCTTCCAGGCAACGATGATGCTATTCGAGCAATAAAACTCTTTGCTTCCAAAATAGCTGATGCCGTTGAAGAAGGTAAGCAAATTGCCAAAGAAAGAAATTATGGCAAAGGCGGAAAACAAGCGGCAAATTCTGTTCCGGTAACTGATCCCGAAGAAACACCCGAAAAGAGTGAAAAAGAAAATAAGAAAGAAGATGTTGAAGTAAAGGTTGTTTACGAAAAAGACAGCAAAAAGAATGTTGCCCCGGAAGCTGGCGCTGATCCTGAAAACAAATAACTCCCGAAACAATATATATTACGAAGAAACTGAATTATTATCCAGTTTCTTCGTAATTTAAAACTTTAAATTTAAAACCTCAACCTCTATTTCTCTTTAAATGGATTAATTCGTTGATAAAGAGGAAGTACAGTTTGGAGTAAACAATGGCTAAAATTTCTGTAAAAGACATTAAAGAATTACGTGAATCCACCGGTGCAGGCATGATGGACTGCAAAAAAGCCCTCAAAGAGACTGAAGGAGATATGGAAAAAGCAAAAGAATTTCTCCGCAAAAAAGGTCTGGCTGCTGCTGCCAAGAAAAGTGGAAGAATAGCTGCCGAAGGTACTATTCAATCATATATTCACGGTAATGGCAAAATTGGCGTGATGGTCGAAGTTAACTGCGAAACAGATTTTGCTGCAAAAACCCCTGATTTCACTAATTTTGTTGAGCAACTCACTTTGCACATTGCTGCAACCAGTCCACTTTATCTGGAGGAAAAAGAAATTTCTGAAAAAGTAATCCAGAAAGAAAAAGATATTCACACTGCTCAACTCAAGGATCAAGGCAAACCAGAAAAGATCATCGGTAAAATTGTTGAAGGCAAAATGAATAAATGGTATTCTCAGGTCTGTCTCATGAACCAGGAATTTTCATTTAACGAAGATGGTAGCAAAGATACTATAGAAGATCTTGCCAAAAATCTTACTGCTAAAATTGGAGAAAAAATCAGCGTCAGGCGCTTTGTGAGATGGGAACTCGGAGAAGGCCTCGAAAAACGAGTTTATGATATTGCCAAAGATGTTCAAGATGAACTCGGCAACTAATTACCTGTATACAGAATCCTGAAATTTCAGGATTCTAATCGACTTTCTCTTTCCGCACCTGCCCTGCCCAACATTATCATGACAAATTCATCCAATCAAAAAACTGTCCTGCTCAAATTATCTGGAGAAGCCCTTGCTGGCTCCCAAGAATTCGGAATCGACAAAGAAGCTTTGACTTGTGTTTCCAATCAGATTAAATCTGCCTGCGAAACTAACAGCAGAATAGGCATTGTACCTGGAGGAGGAAATATCTTCAGAGGAATTTCCCTTCAGCATCAAATGCCTCGTCATACAGGTGATACCATGGGAATGTTCGCAACCTTGCTCAACTCTCTTGCTCTTTCAGCCTCATTGGAATCACTTGGCATTGCCAACCAGGTTTTGTCAGCTTTTCCAACCGGAAACCGGATTCCGCAATTCAGCGAACAGAAGGCTCTTGAACTTCTAGATCAGGGCAAAGTTGTTATTTTTGGAGGAGGAACAGGCAATCCTTATTTTACGACTGATACAGCAGCTGTTCTAAGGGCTCTGCAAATCAATGCTTCGCTGCTTATCAAAGCTACTAAGGTATCTGGAATATATGATTCTGATCCAGAAAAAAACAAAGATGCTGTTTTTTTCCCGGAAATCACATATTCAAAGGTGCTCCAGGACAATCTGAAAGTCATGGATGGTGCAGCCATTGCAACTGCTCGTGATAATAATCTTTCACTACAGGTACTTAACCTGTTTGAGAAAAATTCCATCAAAAAAGCTCTTAATGGTGAAAAAACAGGTACTCTGGTAAAACCATCAAATTAACAAATTAATTAACAATTAATCTTCAGGAGAAAAAAATGGTTAATGAATATTTAGAAGAACTTAAAGACTCAATGGATGAAGTAACCAGCAATTTGAAAAAGGATTTGGCCAAAGTCAGAACCGGGCGCGCTAATCTCTCCATTCTAAATGGCATCACTATCGATTATTATGGCAATCAGACTCCTATCAACCAGGTTGCCAACGTCAAAATTGCCGATGCCAGGTTAATCACAGTTAAACCTTGGGAAAAAGCCATGCTGGCTCCCCTCGAAAAGGCCATAATTGCCGCAAATATTGGAATTACTCCAGCCAATGATGGAGAAATTATTCGTCTGCCCATTCCACCCCTTACCGAAGAAAGACGCAAAGATATAGTTAAAAGCATTAAGGCTACTGGTGAAGAATACAAAATCACACTGAGACAACAAAGAAGAGAGACCAACGATTTGCTGAAAGAGGCAAAAAAAGAAGGTGATATTTCTGAAGACGAAATGAAACGAGGACTCGACAAGGTTCAGGAAATTACTGATAAACATACAGATATTGTCGATAAAATCATTGAAAAGAAAACAGAAGAAATTCTTAATTTCTAATATTTCCATTCAACTTTCAAGTTCTAACCAAATCAATTATTATAAGGAACAATATGAATAATTTTAATTTGATAGTTACCGGCAAAAGCGGAGCGGGCAAACAACCCCGCATCGATGTTCTTGTTAAACAATACGGTTTGAAACAACTTTCAACCGGTGATATTTTTCGTTCTTATCTTTCAATCTATAAAAAGCTGGATCTGAATTTAGATCTGGAAAAATTCTGGGATGAGGAAAAAGCCAATTTTGTGGATGACAGCAAAATCATAGATTCCATAAAATCTGGGTGCAAAGAAAAAAATATTGAAATCCAGGATGCTTTATTAGGATTAAAGGCCACTCGTTTCGTAGATCAGGGACTTTTTGTCCCGGATTATATCACCAACAAATTATTTGAAGCTGCTTTTCTGAAACATGGTGGTAAAGGTTTAACTCTTGACGGTTATCCCAGAACCAAGGCTCAAGCATCATTTTTGCTCAGACTTTCTCTAAACGAAGGTGCCAAGATTGCCCTGATTGTTCTTGTTGAAAATAAGAATGAATTAATCATCAAAAGAACTGTCGGAAGACGAATCTGTAAAAATTGCGGCAAAGTATTCCATATGGAATACAAACCACCCAAAGACGGCAAATATTGCACTGACTGCAACGAAGAAGTTATCCAAAGAAGTGATGATACTACCGAAAAAATTAAAATTCGCCTGCAGGAATTCAAAGAAAAAACTCTGCCGGCAATTACCTATCTTGAAGAAAGCGGTATTCCTCTGGTTGAAGTACCCGGCAACCTGCCTGTTTTTACAGAAGAAAAAGTTAAAGAAAGTGTAATGAGCAAAGTATCCGAATACCTGGACTGATTTCTGAAAATTATTGCTTTTCAGATACAATTATGGCCCGGAGAAACATATGCCAAATGATAATCGCCGACAACATCAACGTCTTGAGATCCATCTTGCCATTGAAATAGTCACCGAAAACAACATTTATGAAGGAATCACTAACGATATCAGTAAAGGGGGAATGTCCACCGAACTCAATGGTCCCCTTTATAAAAATGATGATGTTCAGATTGGATTCTTCAAATTAAGTGAAGGAATAGAAGAAGAGCAGAATTCTTTTGGTGTTTTTGGCAAAATAGTATGGTCCAGAGTACTTTCTCCAGGAAAATTTTCTGCAGGAATTAAATTCCAAGGTCTTTCCGAAGAAGAAATTTCCTATCTTGGTAAACTTCTTGGTGAATCAAGAAAATAATTTCTTAATACTTATCCATATTATTTTATACCGGCAATTCCCCCACTAAGTCATTAAAAATCAAGATTATATTTTATCAGGGTTTTACTTCATTGGGCTGGAGTTTACGGTGCCAAACATAGGCATCAGTGACATCTCCCTTTTTATCTTTGAGATGACAGGTTAATTGTCCGCATTGTTCAAGACAAGCATCATTCAACACTTGGCCAACGGACTTGTCTCTGATATCACTAAAAGAAAAAACACTTAACATATCGTAGTTCTGTTGCAATTCCTGCATTAAAATATATAGCATCCAGGTAAGATACTTGTGTTCCTTTTTATTTTTAGGAGCAGTGAGAATATCAAGTTTTATATGACCAAAGGCAGTATTAATTTCACCACCTACCCATAATCTGCGATTACGGATTCTGGCTTCAAGAATCAATTTGGGATGGTACATATCCTGCCCGTAAGGATTGTAAATATGGTGAATATCTTTGTGTTTCATTATTTTGCTGATTTTTTCAGTATCGAAAATCATTTTGTATTTGAGACCATTTGGCTTTTTTCGGGGAGGTGACGGCTCGGGAAACTCTATTCCTTCTTTGGGATTTACCTTTGATAATCCGCCGGTGATCGGATCGCCTTTTTGATCATAGACTCTGCTCATGAGATAGCCATCTGCATTTTTGAAATAGCCAGGCAGAACCGCTTCTTTTGAAAAGCCTACTGTTCTCCAAGAGTTTGAATCCTGTTTTTCGACCAGTGTATATACTTTTCTTAACTTTTTAGTGAGAGCAAGTTGATCAAATATTTTGCATTTGAGTTTGTATTGTCCCAGACGATAATCTACAATCCTCATATGAGAATGG
>JAQICJ010000254.1 GCA_027858615.1 Deltaproteobacteria bacterium | reverse complement strand
TTTTTAAAATGGTTAAATATGATATTTTGGTTAATAATAAAACTGATTTTCCTTATAAATTTTTCAAGTTCCCAAATTGTTCAAACTGGATATGATTATGAGCATTAACAAGACCAAGTATAAGCTTGCAATACTTTTTGGTATGCTACTCCTTTTTGCCTGTAAAGAACCTTTTCACGGCTCCAAAATTGTCTCAAACATTTATTTTGGTTCCGATCTGACCGGAGATCAACTGGTTACTCCCACCCGCCTGAGCAATGGTCCTGGCCAGGGATACACCTATCTTTCTCCTGGGGATCCTGGTTACATAAGTCACTACGAGCTTTACGCCGGATACGAGAATTCAGGAACCGTGCGCCTGATGAATTTACATATCCGCCCCGTACTAGAAGTTCACCATCCCTGTTACCAGATTATAAAGAATGAAACCAATGTCGAACCGGGAGTTGAATATGTCAACATGTGCCATTTCCCTTTCCCCGAGCTGGAAAGCAACATGTTTGTTTTAGTCAAAGCCGTACCCACAAATCTCGATCAGGCTCTCAATCCCGGATACAACTGGACACAATGGAATAACAATTTTATCACTTCTGATGCCACTTTAGTAGAAGAACCCTCCTGTGACGGCCAGTGCCAGGAATATTCCATGGAAGGCCTCAAAGAATTCTGCAACAATCTCCATCCAGATTATTACATAGGTAATCCATATCAAATAACTTTCCCTAAAAATGGAACTCTTTTCGGTTTTATTGATGGACCCGATCCACGTACTTCTCTGCAAATTGGTGGCATTTCCATTTCTGTGGAACATAAACTTGAAAAATTTGATTCTCTCTTCATCATTGCCGAACCTGATCAGAACAGAATTTCCAATGAAAACTACGATTTAAATCTCCCACCCGGCAATGAAGGCAGGATTGTTCTCATGTCCGAAATTGACGGACTTTTTGGATATGTCGACAAAAATATGCTTGAGGGAACTTGGCATGGTGTTATGGAAAGTCCGGAGGGGAATTCCCTCAAAATGGAATACACGATTTATTACAATTTGGACGAAGATCCCGTATATTTTTAAACAATTCCAGTCCCAGAATTGTGGTTTTTGGGAACTAAACAATGCAATAACTAATTAATCTTAAACCTGAAGCCGATTTACCGGTTACCATGTTCAAGGATTGAACCATGAATAAAATTACCAAACTCTTTACTGTTTTGACAAGTATCAACATTATTCTTATTGTTTTCATCTCCTGTCACGAACTTGAATGTGGGGAGGGAACAATAGAGAAAAATGGAGTCTGCATTAATATACAATACCCTGATAATGATGGGGGAGAAGAAATATGTGCTCCTGGCACCCATTGGAATCCCAACTTGGCCAAATGCTTTGTCGATCCCAACCAGGTGTGCGGCTCAGGAACTGAAATTGTCTGGAGTGAAGATGGCAATGAATTTACTTGCGAATCAACAGGACAAGGTAGTTTGCCAGAATGCCCCGACCCGGGACAAGATGGTTCTATCTGCATCAACGGTTATATACGTCATTTTGTCGATCCCGGTCAAAAAACAAGCTTCATGTCCAACACCATTGAAGATCCTGCCCTGTTGAACAATATGGAAATTGTCATCTATGATCCCCTCGACTATGCCGCCATTGGAGCCGACTCCGTTCCTTTGGGGGTTGCAACTATCGATGCCACCAACGGCACCTTCATCGCAACCGATATTTCAATTCCCAGCCAGGGCTATATTGCACTTGTCACCCGAGATCTCGGCTGGACCCGTGATGCAACTCCCGCCAATTGGGTTTTCACTGGATTTGCCTATAAAGCCACTGCCGGAGTAAATCTAATTGATACCGATACTGTAGCCATCAGTGCATCAACTCTTGAAGAATGGCGCCAAAATATTTCTTCCGAGTTTATCAGCAACGCCTGTCAATATGGCGACATTTTTGAATGCGGTACTTGGATTGGAATATATAAAAACGACAATCCCGACAACGAGATGTACATCAACGGAGTCAACCCCTACTACAAAACCAATGCTCAGATTCCCCCCGAAAAAATCGCTTTTCTCGATAAAAACGAATCAGGAGAATATTCGGTTCTGACTCCGGGAACTGATAGAGGTTACACTTCAGACACCGGGGTGGTCATGTACTTCGGTGCAGAATTAACTAAATATTTCGGTCTTTGCGACTATTCAATCGCCGAAGAAGATTCTCTCTGTCTTGAATATGGGTTTAATTTCCCACAGTCTTTGCAGGGAGGTTCTTCTTCCAGAGCTCTTTTCGTCCAATACGTAAAAGGTACCGCCACTAATTGAGAATCCAATTCCAGTTTGGGGATCAATATATGAACATAAAAAGAAGCAAACTACTTTCAACAATTATTGTATTTACAGCAACCTTGTTGCATCTTTCTTTTGCATCTGCACGAAGAAACAGAGGAATTCCCGCTCAAACCTTCTTTCCAGCTCTCGACTCCCAGGGGTTTCTCTCAGTGCAGTCACCTCTGACCATCAAAGCAAAAAGTGTAGATTTCATTTTCAATACCAATTACACTGCAGCCCCAATGGTACTTGATTTTTCAGGGCTTTCTCCCGATGCTTCCGACAACAACAAAAATGCTCTAAACTACATTACTGCCTTCAATATTGGAATTTCATTGTGTGTGTTCGAAGATCTGCAGGTTTCTCTTTTTGTACCGGTTTACAAACTGGGTTCCGGTTCAGCTTTCAACAGTGATAACGAATGGGGATTCACAGCCAATGATCCGCTCAATACTATCAATCGCAAGGTACCCTCAGCTGTTCCTGGCGATACTCGCTTCTCAATAAAATACAACCTCTTTGCTCTTCATGGATTCGCTGCAGGTCTGAGAACAGGATTGGTACTTCCTTTCGGAGTTGAAGAAGTCTTCGCCGGCGAACAGAACCTGGCTGCTTTTGGAGGAGTTCTTCTCGGTTATACATCCAGATATTTTACTGTGATCCTCAACTCCTCCTATTATTGGAGACAGGAATTAAGCCTTCCGGATCCCGTCGATGAAAACAGAAGTCTGCTTGATGTCGGTCCCGAAATCCAAACCATCCTGGGCATCAAATCAACCATGGGCAAATTTGCTGTTATGGCCGCAGTACAATACTTTCACGCCCTTTCCAACTTCAATCAAACTGACTCACCTCGAGAACTGCTGGCCGGAATACAATATTCACCCACCAAATCCCTGGGAATCACTTTGTTTGCCGGATCCGACGGCTATACCGGTCCCGAATATGGACGAACCAACAACCTGCGATTCGGCTTGAATCTGGCCTGGACCTCGCAAGAATTTAAGCAGGTAGTTGTCTACGGAGATAAAGACGGAGACGGGATCAACGATAATCTTGATGAATGTCCGGAACAACCTGAAGACATCGACGGATTTGAAGACGCCGACGGTTGCCCCGATGCCGATAACGATCAAGATGGCATTCCCGATAAACTCGACAAATGCTCCATGGAGCCCGAAGATCTTGATGACTTTGAAGACGCTGACGGTTGCCCCGATGCTGACAACGATGGTGATGGCATTCCCGATGTAGCCGATCGCTGTCCGGGAACAGACAAAAACAAGAAAAACAAATTCTACTACACCAAAGAAGATTTCGACGGTTTCCAGGATGATAACGGCTGCCCCGACTTTGATAACGACAATGACGGCATCCCTGATTCCAGAGATAAATGCCCCAACGAACCTGAAACATTCAATGGTATCGACGATGACGACGGTTGCTCCGATATTATCAGGGGACTCAGCATCAAAGGCGGCAAAATCGAAATCGACGGCAAAATCGAATTTGAAAATAAGAAAGCTGTATTCAAAAAGGATTCAATCCCCAAATTGCTCAACCTGGCCAATCTTCTCAAAGCCAATCCCGGCATCAGACTGATCAGAATTGAGATTCATACAGGTGGACGTTACAGCGACAGATACAACAAGAATCTTTCTGAACGAAGGGCTGCAAAAATCAGGAATTATCTTTTGTCCAAAGGTGTAGCTCCATACAGACTGCAAGCCGTTGGTTATGGTGAAAACTTCCCCATTGCCACCAACACAACCAAAACTGGTCGTTCCAAAAACCGCCGAGTCGATTTTATAATCGTATATCAATAAGGAGTTTTCCGTGAATAAAAGAATTCTCCACTTTTTAGTGTTGTTTTTACTTTTTTCTCATCTTTTCGGGATCACCCAGGCTCAGTCCCAACCAACCAAAAACCTTCTCTTTACAGAAGACGATGATGATATGGATCTGGGAGAAAGGAAAACCGCAAAAAAAACAGATGATGGAAACAGTAAAGCACTGGAACTAAGAAAAATTGTCCAAAGTGCCACCAAGGGACAGACCACTATCCAGGAAGCCCCGGCTGTTATTACAATTATGACCGAAGACGATATCCACGATTTCGGCTTTCGTAATTTTGTCGACCTCATGAATTTTGTTCCATCAATGCTTTCGGCTAATGGTCAATACGACAATATGCCTCTGCTTACAGCCCTCGGCAACTCAACTTCTGTTCTGCTCATCCAGGATGGGATCAGCCTTTTTGATCCTATCTACAACATCCAGGCCACCATGCGACGGTGGCCCCTTGAAATCATAAAAAGGGTCGAGGTCATGTCATCCCCCGGTGGTGTTCTCTGGGGTGCCAACTCCTTCATGGGGATTACCAGTGTAATCACCAAGGGAGCCGATGACATCAACGGTGTCGAGCTTGGTATCGGCGGTGGTTCCGGCCCGGGTGATCAAGATGTTTTCCGAGCCTATGGCATGTATGGTAAAAGTTTTGGGGATCTGAAAATTTTTACCCATCTCAGTGGCGAATTTTTCAGAGGTCCCCTTTATCAATATCTACCGGTAAGATTGCTGACAGCTTCGCCCCATCCCATGTCAACCATAAATTATATGGGGTCCCAAGAAACCAGCAGCTCTGCCCCTATGAGTTTCTATGGTTCTTTCAACGGCAAAATCAATTATAAACAATTTTCTCTCAACTGGTCATTGCCCTTTATTGGTTTTCCCGGATTCAGCCGTGATCTGGCCAGACCTGTTGCCATTACTGCCTGGCCCATCAACACTTCTTCTCAAGTCAAATCAGTAGGCAAAAACAACTATAATGTCTATGACCGTTTTGGCGCTCTTAAATTTCAAGACGATATTGTCGAAGATAAATTAAGCATAGATGCCAAATTATACTTTACTCAATTTGTCAGAGAATTCAGACCAATGTCCATCCTGCCATATGTTCCGGGCTCCATCAACGGGATGGCAGTCGATACCAAAGCCAGAGGTCAAAGAACCGGGATGAACATTGATTTCAACTGGAATCTCGGCAAAAGATCAAGAATTCTCTTCGGTGTTGAATCATTTTACGAATGGGTTCAAAACAGTAACGCAACCATTATCGCCCCCCTTGATTCAAACGGACATGTTGACTACAGCAATATTCCCATGTCATGCCCTTATCAGGGAACCCCTGTCTACGATCCGGACAACCCGGAAAACACAACTTATCTACCCGGATGTACCCAGCCCATGATCTTCGATCAAGATCGTTTTGTTCTTGGTACCTTTGTTTCAGCACAACACCAATTTGAAAACAAAATCATTGTTGATGGAGGTCTTCGTGTCCAGGCAAGCCCTGCTGGTAATATCACCTATACTCCCCAGTTGATTCCCGGTGCCTCGGTTGTTATTCCAATTGCCAAAAACTGGTTTTGGAAACTCAACTATCTCACCGGTTTTCGTCCACCTATTTTCTTCAATACCGGTTCCAACGGGCGCAGCATAGTTTATGCTGGAAACCCTGACATAAAAGTCGAAAAATCTCAGGCTTTCCAGACCGAGATCAATACAATCCTGGTCAAAAACAAAGGCAGCATCCAAGAATTATCTTTGCGTCTCAATTACGGCTACACCCATCTGAAAAATTTCATCAGAATCAAAGAAGGTCGTTATTACAACTCATCTCCTCGAGATATCCATTCAGTAGAAAGTCTGATCAGACTCTATCTACGTGGTGGCCACAGTTTTTATTTTGGATACTCATTCAATTCCATGTATTCAGGAGGACTTGACGGAATGACAGCCAGATCCGTTCCCAATCAATGGTTCAATCTGGCAGGTGTTTTCAGACTAACCAAAAATCTTAATTTTATCAGTTCCCTGCGCATAATTGGTGCTTACGAAGATCCCAACCGAGTCACCAATGCCACCAACTCTTCCCCGGCTTCCTATGTAGCCTACGAAAAAGTTCCCACAGCAGGGCTTCTGAGTGCCGGTGTGAGATATAAAACTTCAATTCTCAACCACAAAGCTGAATTCAGCCTGATGACTTACAACCTTACCGATTCCCACAGTTATTATACCGCTGACTATTTCAACGATCTTTCAGCTCAAACCGAGACTGTTCCCACAAAAGGTCAACGATTTTACTTCTTTGCCAATTCTAAAATTTATTTCTAATTTTCTTTGAATTTTCAGCTTGACAGATGCCCCCTCAGCTTTTATACATTTATCTCACTTCAATTAGTGCCGGTTTAGCTCAGTCGGTAGAGCAAGCGGCTGTTAACCGCTGGGTCGTAGGTTCAAATCCTGCAACCGGCGCCATTAAAAGACCAGTCATTTGACTGGTCTTTTTTGTTTTTGGGATTCCCCTTTTTTATCAGCTAAACTCCAATTATCTGCAATAACCCCTTCAATAACTTTTAATTTGAAATATGTAGTTCCCCAGGGGTTTATTTTTTATTTTTTTCTTCACGGGACTTGATTTGAGGTTTGGTGAGAGTTCCATCTGATTTGAAAGTAAAACGCATGGAAGTACCTTGCTGCAATTTTACCGGAATTTGATGGAGTTTCTGTTCTTTTTTCCAAAGGCCGCTAATAATTTTGAACTTGCCTTCAACTGGAAAGATATTTTGGAAATCTCCTGATTTTCGAGCAATCAGTTCAATTTCCACATTGCTGTGTTCTTTGTGAAAATCAATAAATTGCATTCCTAAATCATTGTTGCGCTGAGGAAACCAGGTCCAGTCATAATCTGATTTTTGCTTTTTCTTTTCTTCCTTGTCGCTATCCAAATAACGATAACGCAAACTTATCTGGCCCCTGAAATGTTGGTAATTGATAAGACCCTTACCTTCATCAGTCAACAAACCATCTCTGCGAATCCTGGCCCAAACTGCATCCGCATTGCTTTTATCCTGGCGGGCTCCTTCGAGTAATTGGGCCAGATAGAATTCCAGCAGATATCTGATTATTTTGGAACCATCCTTCAAACTGAGTCTCTCCAGAACTCTCAAGCCCAACTCTGTCTGACCTCTGGCAATTCTGGTTTTAGCAACCAGCAATTTTGGTGAAAGATGCTGAGGCAAAAACCAGCCCAGAATTTTATATTCTGATAAAGCTTGGGAATAATTGCCTCCTTTGTAGAAAAAATCACCCAGTTTTTTGCGAGCCAAAGGATCATAAGGAGCCATTTCAACTCCATTGGACATAACCAACCTTGATAATTCTTTGTTTCCGGTTCTTCCAAGCAGATATGCCAGTTTTCTTCTTTGACCAGAAGTAAGTACAGTTTTTTTGAGAAGGCGATGGGCTAAATCCTGAGCCAGACCCTGGCGCTGGGCAACCAGGGCATAACCTGCATAAAGCAGGGCCAAAGCACTATTGTCCTTGTCAAGCTTGTAGAAACGTTTAATAATTTTTATAATTTCAACAGCTTGCTCCTTAGAATCAATCTTTTTTCCTTTTTCTTTGAGCCATTTGTTGATTTCTTTTTTGACCTGAGCATATAAGGCACCCCCACCCATTTCAAAGGTGCGAGCTACCAATTCGGCTTCACTTACATTGGAAATGGAGCGAATTATCTTTTCTTTGAGGTAATAATAAACACTGTGCCCTTCTGATTTCATCAGGACTGCGAAGCGCAACGTGACATTTATACTGTTAATTCTTTTCAGAATAATATCCAAGAGAGCTTTTTTATAAACCCATTCTGAAAGCTCACACTGACTTTGAGCCTGACGCCATTCTTTTTCAGACTTGTAGGCTGAAGGTGAATAACCAATTCTCTGTCTCCAGACTCTTCTTCGCTTTTTCAGATATGCTTTGGATAATTTTGAACATTTGCGTGGCAAAATCTGGCCAGTGGATTTAAACTTCCAGGTATGATTAAAAACTAGCTCGCTGCCAGAAGGTAAATGTGGAAAAGCTGGCATAACTTCGAGTACACGATTAATACATTTGATGATTTCATCATCTTTAAGAGTAGAAACAAGGTTTTTAAATTCGACTAATTTTCCACTTTGACTAATTTTAAGTCTGTAGACAACCTTACCTCCCTCTTGAGGACTAAACATGGCTTTTTTATTGTAACACTCATTGACTGCCTCTCTTCTAGAACCGGAAGCCAGCAGATTTTGATAATAATTGGCCAGGTTCAAATTTTGATAATTTGGAACAAGATCGGGAATTGAAAGACCGGATATTTTCTTTGGCGGTCTATCCTGAAGGATTTTAGAGCGGTAAGCTCCCAAATCCGGGATATTTTCCCAGACTG
The DNA here is from genome assembly GCA_027858615.1 of Deltaproteobacteria bacterium. Taxonomy (GTDB): domain Bacteria; phylum Myxococcota_A; class Polyangia; order HGW-17; family HGW-17; genus JAQICJ01. Next base: position 5,980 of record JAQICJ010000254.1, on the reverse strand, counting down.
TCTTTGGTATTCTTATTCTGTCGGGTCTATACCCGCTATAAACAAAAACCAGCCCAGTAAAGGAGGAAACCAGGTTGTACCTTGTTGCCAAATCACGAATAGCTTCATATCCTGCTCCTTTGACAACCAGATCTTTCAATCTGGAATTGGCCCACAGTTTTTTAAGAGCCTCGGGATCTACAGTTTTATGTTTCCTTAATTTTATTTTCCTGGCAAAGTTGTCACCATTAAAATATCCTTTGACTGTTATTTCCTCGGGAACTTTATCTTCCATGAACCCATAAGCATAAAAAGTAGAGTTTATCCCCATGGGGAGGCTGTGTGCCGGGGTAATTCGGGTAATATTGTTATCCCCTTCAATTTTGACATCTTTAAAGATGGAATTGCCCGATTCCTTGATGATATCCGATACAATTGAAGTAATTTCACCCAGGGATTCCCCTTGATAGACTTTACCCAGAACTTCAAGCATGTCACTGCGGGCATTATCTCCCACAAGAATACTGCAAAAAGTAGGAGGAGGAGAACTGAGGGCAAGATGAAATTTTAACTTCTCGGGAATCATGGCACCACGGGAAGGCTGCCCATCTCCTATATAAATTATTGTGCCATCGCCATGGGGAATAAGTACACTGGCTTTTTCGATGGCCATTCCCAGATCGGTAGCTCCCCCGGGAATCTTTCTGGAAAGATTTTCCATAATTACTTTTTTTCGAGGAGAATCAAGAGGTTTGAGACCTGCTTTGTCCAATGGTGTAACTTCGTTTCGCAAAACCAGAGCTGCCACTTGATCATTAGTGTTGAATTTTTCGAGAATAGAAGAAAACCCAGTTTTAATCAGATGGATTTTATCTGAAGAAATGGAACCACTTAAATCCAGAAGAAAAACTACATTTTTTTTGTTCTGTTCGGGTAATTTATCTTTGGTCAGGTTTTGTGCCAGAGTTTTCATGGGAATACTTACCATGAAAGGATTCTTCTTGTCTTTGGATACTTCAATATTGGCAACAAATTTACGAGAAGGGAAGATTTCAACAACAAAATCGGAAGTGGGGATAAAATCAGTTTTTCTGATTACATATTTTTTCTTTTCCCATTTTCCATCCCAACCTGTTCTGAATTCGGCAGAATCATCGGTAATCCTGATTCCCAGTTCGAAATCTCCTGCCTTAATACCACCGGCCATTGAATATTTATAGAATCTCCGATCACGTATCACAGGAAGGGTTTGATAATAAGTAAACCTGATACTGACCTCTCTGGAAGGAGCCATGTTGACTATATTTGCTCCGTACAAGCGCCGCCCCATAAAGTAAAAATTATTATTTCCCTGCTGAAAGGAGTTTCTTCTGTAAATAGGTGCCACAACACCTTCTATATAAGTGTTGCCTGTAGCTATTGCCACATCTGCCAATACCGCTCCAGGGGGAAGCATAACTCTGTATTCGCCATCCCGATATTTTGAAGAAGAGTTGAAAAAAATCTGCTCTACTTCGGTAATAGCCAGATTTTTGCGGATTCTCACCTCTACCTTGTGTTTGCGCAATATCAACTCGGACATGGATTTATAGTTGTCAGCAAAAGTCCCACTGCCATATCCGTACAATACTCCATAGCCAAATTTATCCGAAATCTTGCGGGAAAAACCTCCTGTCCAGTCAATCCATAATTCTTTAGGCAGCAACTTTGCTCCCTCACTGCTCAGTTCAAAGGAACCTCCGTCCAATTGTTTGACAACCCTGGAATGAAAATTCAACTCACCTCTGATATGATGCAAAATAAATTGCCCATCTCTTTGTTCAACATCAAAATCCCCATTTCTGCTGGAAAGCTTGCCCACAGGAAGAACAATATGATTAAGTTTGTTTTGATTCAGATCAAACCAAACCCTCCCCCGTTTGAATTCAATTTTATTTTTATTAATTACCAGAGTTGAATCTTTATCAAGCAAAATCAAAGAGCCATTATCCAGTTTTATTTGAGCTTTGGCAGTTGTCTTGATAGTTGTACCGGGAAAAATCCTGAAAGGATAAATTCCATTACTGCCATCGGCCTCAATGTGATTCCCCATAGGATCAACCGTCCCGAGAGTATTTTTGAATTCCAACTGATTTTTCTGGTTGGCTCTATTCTTTTCATCTTTGGGAGTTGAACAGTTTGTAATTAATCCCGCTACCAGAATTAAAGAAAATTGTATTGCTAATTTATTGAAAAGAGATTTGGGATTATATTTGAAAATTGAAGTTGAAAACATTTTCTTCCTCTATCTGGAATATTTTAGAAGTTAATAATTTGCAGTAATTGAATTAAAAAATTACAAACTATTTTGTGGATTCCTTTTCGGTTTTACTTTTTTTTATCTCAAGGTTTTTGATCTCTCGATCGGCAAAATTAAAATTGACAGATTCAACTCCCCGTTCAAATTTAAACTTCTTGTAGATGATCTTTTCATTTTTTTTGCCTTCATTTAGAATAATGAATAACTCTGGAGAAAGTACCCGACGTGAATCGGGATTCTGCCTGTTGATAACAAACTCCAGTTTTTCCGGTAATTTTTCAACAGCAACTCCCTGAAGCCCCCATTCGGGTTTTACCAGAAGAACTCTGTTCCGGCTTTGTCCTGGTCTGTTCCAAAGTAATTCCAAATCAGCACCGGGGTGTCTAGTTACCAGAAAAACCTTGTAAGCTTCATCATCTCTTAAAATAGCCATCTTATTTGCTTTGGCTATAATATTGATTTTCTGGGATTTATTGGCTTTATAACGCAATTTTGCCAGAATCAAAGAAGCTGTAATTCGAGCCAGCCCCACGATATCACTTCTGGGATCAGCTTTGGTCATGACTTCCTGAATAAGCAGAAGAGCTTTTTCGTTGGCACCCAAGTCAGCGTAAGCGTTAGCCAGTCTTAATTTGGAATCATTGCTGTCTTTGGTTAGCTTAACCAGACTGATAAATTCTCGAACAGCAAATTCGTACCAACCAAAACCTCTGAACAAAGAACCAAGGATCTTGCGCCGGAAAGGATCGTTTACTGAAAACTCGACAATTTCCGAAAGCAGCCTTCTTGCCTGATCCGGCTTGTTTTGTCTTCTCAGGTATTCCACTGCGGCCAGCCTTAATTCCTCATCCAAAAGAGGATTTGAATAAAAAGTGTTGATAAGACGAAGAGCCTCATCTTTTTTGTTGTGTTCTTCATATAACTCCAGCAATTTAATTCTCAACCAAGGATCTTCCACCTTGAGTTTTTTCATGAAATCAGCCAATAACTTAATCTTTTTATTGTGATCTTCGTAGGTATCCAGAACCTCTTTAATTTTGGCCCTGTAAGCTGTTTTGCCCAGTCCCAGGAATTTTTTGACCCTGAGCAACTCGGGAATACTGGAAACCTTGGCCAGAATTGCACTCCTGAAAAATTTATAAAATCCATACCTGGGAGTAAACTTTTTGTACAACTCGATAAGATGGTCAACCTTGGGAAGGCGGCTGATTGCCTGTCGCAAAAAGATTGTTTTGGAATGAGGAGTAGGCAATTCACAAGCATTTGCAGCATCTATGAAAATTTCCATTGCTTTATTGGCAGAAGTTGGATTACCCATTCTTTCTCTCCAGATATATTTTCTTCTCCAAAGGGGAAGTTTGGAAGTAGCCGAACAAGGTTCAGGCTTGCGCTGCCAATAACAATTATAACAGAAAATTTTCGTTTCTTTGGTTTGTATAAAACTAAAATAACTGGGCTGGTTTAAAGAAACACCTGATAGTTTATTGTTCAGGATTTCATATTTGCTCAACCTGACTTGCATGCGCCTGATTAATTTATCTTTGGCTTTTTGCCCCATACTTGATTGCTTAATATTGTTTATTGCCTTTTGATAAAGTTTGGCACGTTTTTGTCTGGTCTTTGCATCATGGTATCGGGGAACACGATGCTTGCGCCTGTTTCGAGGTGCAACAGCAGTTCTGCCGGTTTTTGAAGAAGTAATACTTTTATCACTATCACTTAAAAGTTGAACTTCTCCTCCCTTGACCTTGATTTTTCTTTTATGTCCAGAGCTGCTTTTGCCAAATTTGCCGCCCAAACCTCCACCGCCGCCGATGCCTATACCGTGGAATCCATTCCGACTGCCTGTGACATTTTTTTTGCTATACCTGCCGGGAGCAGCGCCCTGATCTTTTTTGGGGATTTCCTTGAGGGCTTTACGGGTAGGCTTGCTTGAACTTTTTTTCCTGTCTTTGGAAGCAGAGCGGGGACGGCGTTTTATTTTTCTTTTTGCACTTCCTCGTACAGGCAGCTTGTGTGGAGCTGAACGGGGAGGTGAACTGGGAGCTGAACGGGGAGGTGAACGGGGAGCTTCTTCCTGCTCAGATGACACAACCGACTTTTCTTCACTTTTCCTATCGACGGTTGTATCAGCCTTTTCCCTTTTATCTTTTTTGACTATGATTTCATCGACATTATCTTCAGTGTCTTCTGTGAGCAGACCTTCCCGACGGGCGTCCTCGATGGTAGGCACATAAAAACTGGCGTAAGGACTGACCAGACCATAACGCAGACTCAAGTCCATCAAAACATCAGCCCCAGCTCCCTGCTCACTCAAGAAAGCCATCTTTTCATAACCGTATCTGCGACCGAGTTCTTTGACGTTGGTAAACCTGTTCCAATTAATCCTGAAAGATTTTTTCCAGGTTTTGCCTTCGTACTCTCCTTTGATAGTAAGTTTTTCAGGAAGATTTTTTGAGGCCAGAATACCTGTTATATTAAGTGTTTTGCCGGATTCTATTTCAAATTCATCTCGGACAGAGGGAAATGATGAACTGACTTCCTCATCAAAAACAAGGGTGGCATGTTTTATCCGTTTTGTACGGAAAGAATTGATAAAATCAGGAATTACAGCCAAAGTTTCCGGCTGGGCAAGCACCAGAGGCTCTTCATTGTTACATAATCTCCTGAGAAGTTCGAAACCTTCACCTTTAGTAGTGGCGATAGCCTTAAAACCAAAGAAATATGGCAGATTAAACCACTTTTTGGCAACCTGTTCCACTGTCAATTCACCAACAGTGGGGCGACCATTACCGATATAAAGCAAAACCGGAATATTACCCTTGGCTGTTTTGGAAAAAGTCTCGGCTGTTTCCTTTAAAAGTTGGGCAATATCAGTTGCTACACCTTTTTCAACTCTGTCGAGAGTTTCCAGCATTTTATCCGGTATTCCCTGGCCGGCAGTGATGAACTTGGTTTTGTTTCTTAAAGCCAGATCTCCGGAAACAATGGCAATTCGATCGCCGTCCAATAAATTGTCTGCCAGTGACTCAACTGTATGGCGAGCCAGACTGAGTTGATAAGAAGAGATATCTCCACTTACATCTACCAGAACTACCAGGTCAATATTCTTGTCAGTTCCACTTGAGCCGCCAAAAGGTGAAAGCCTCAGCAGGAAATTGTCCCCTCTTTTGACTTTAGGGAGCTTTCTGCCGGCTGGACGACCGTACCAACCCTGAGCAACCTCATATTTAACTCCGCTGTCTTGAATTTCCAGATAAAAATTGGCTGAGGATTGATAATCACTTTTTTTCAATACCAATTTCTGTTTTTCTCTGCTTATTCCAAGATTAGCTTTAACTCCGGAGCTGTCTGTTCTGTCAAGATCAACCTCAAGCTCAAAATTGCCATATTCAGGGGACAATTGATCATATCCCAGGAGGGGCAGGGAATAGTGTCTGTATTGCTGTTTATCGCCATATCGATCAAGCCAGGTTGTATATCTGATGAATACTTTTCTGGTTGCACCGGCATGAATGGGGAATATATAAGCTTTATAGCGACTTTCAGCCTCATATTCCAGCAAAGCAGGCTGTTTGGTGGAGGTGGCATAAACATGCTTCTGATAAGTCTGTTTGGCCTGAACTTTTTCTTTCATGTGGCCAAACACCAGTGTACCTCCTCTGTCTACTGCTATACCATTGATTTTGGCTCCTTTGTGGG
>JAQICJ010000170.1 GCA_027858615.1 Deltaproteobacteria bacterium | reverse complement strand
ACAATTTCATAGTACAATTTTGGATGAGTTTTTAAAGATTCTTCCAAAGGTTTAATCAGTATTTTTTTCAAGTTCTGCCAGCTTTTTTTTAATTTATGACAGGAATCAGTTTTTTGGCAAAGATACAATTTCTTTCTGGTTTGATAAACTACCCTGTCTATTTTTTTCAAAAGCAGGTATCTGTCATATTCGGAACGATTCAACTGTATCCTCAAATTTTTACCTGCTATAAATGTTTCTTGCTTACCCTGGCAATTTATTACGTTCAACAAAATAAATATTACTAATACTTTCATCTTTTTTATCCTGTTTTTACAAAAGGTTAGAATATTATTACTTTTAATTTAAAGCAACAAGGGGTTGACGAATTAATTTTCAGAACCATATTCTACTACAGTGGATTCCATCTGAGGTTCTACAGGGTATTTTGACTGTTTCAGGCTTTAGCTTTACCCTGAAGTTCTTAAATGGAAGTAGATATTTCAGCCAGGAAAGGATTTGACAATGGACTTCAATTTTACAACTGAAAACGACACTGAAAAAGAAACCAAAGTGAAAGATTTGGAAAATGTAGTTATTGTAGGCAGTGGACCAGCAGGTCTTACTGCTGCACTTTATGCAGCAAGAGCCTCCCTGGAACCGCTCTTGATTGAGGGGATGCCTTCCGGGGGTCAACTTATGGATACCACAGAAGTGGAAAACTTTCCCGGCTATCCTGAATCTGTCAAAGGGCCGGAGTTGATTGACGATATCAAATCTCAGGCTGAAAAATTTGAAACCAGATTTATCACTGAAAATGTTGAAAAATTTGAATTGACCTCCAATCCTAAAATCCTTCACCTTGCTGGCGGCAAAAAGATAAAAACCAGAAGTGTAATTCTGGCAACCGGAGCAAGCGCTCGCTATCTCGGTCTTGATAGTGAAAAAAAACTCAAAGGGTTTGGCGTTAGCGCCTGTGCGGTCTGTGATGGATTTTTCTTCAAAGATCAGGATGTTTGTGTTGTGGGCGGTGGAGACAGTGCCCTTGAAGATGCCATGTACCTTACCAAGTTTGCCCGCAAAGTCCATGTTATCCACCGCAGAGATAAATTGCGTGCTTCCAGAATCATGCAGGATCGTGCCTTGAAAATGGACAAAATTGAATTTATCTGGGACAGTGTAGTGGAAAAAGTTCTTGGTGATCCCAAAGGTGACGGTGTCACCGGCGTTAAAATTAAAAATGTAAAGAATGGAAAAACTTCCAAACTGAAAGTTACCGGAATGTTTGTAGCCATTGGTCACAACCCCAACACTAAAGGTATGGAAAATCAACTTGAACTGGATAAAAAAAGGTTCATAAAAACCAAAGGAAAATCCACTCTTACCAACCTTCCAGGGGTATTTGCTGCAGGAGATGTAATGGATCCTGTTTATCAGCAGGCCGTAACTGCTGCCGGCAGTGGCTGCAAGGCAGCTCTGGATGTTGAAAAATTCCTTATGGAAACTAAATAGTTTTCGAATTTTCAAGAACCCGGGGTAGATTCAGATAAATACCAGTTAGAACTGACATCACAAGCCTCGGGGTTGATTCTGTTAACGCTCCAACCCTCCTTCGAACTCAGGTCGTACCAGCCTAGATATCTGCTCTGCATCTTTCCCGAACTGTCAAAAATATAGAGTTCTTCCCCCTTGTTTTTCATCCCCCCTCCAGCTAAAGATGATTCCAGAAATAACACGGTCGCATCTTGTGAAATTGCAGGATCCTCCATACATTCCAAGTCGTATCTGTTACCAACCAGCACCAGTTTTTTTCCTGCACCGAGAATAAATTCCGGCAGAATATCTCCTTCTTCTTCCAGATTATCAGTCAATCTGTAGTTGAGCAGGTTTACTTCCTCAGAGCCAATATTGATAATTTCAACAAATTCCTGGGCTGGTTCCTTTCCTGCCGGATTGGGATATATCTCTCCCAAGATTATAACAGAAGGGATCATCAGGCTTGAATCACCATGAAACCAGGGACCTTTGAAAAAGGAACCGTCAATTCCCTGGGCAACAAGTCTCGTCTTTTCCTGATGGGTAACAGCCATCTCCCAATATCCCCGGCGGGCTGACATAAAGTCTGAAATTCTTGTTCCCCTTTCATTTTCAAGATAAATCAAGCAATCGTCACTATTTTCCCAGGCCAGATGGAAACAACCTGTTACATATTCTGTAGTAAAATTTTCCATCTTCAGGGGCCAACTCCAGGTAAGATCTCCGGTTTTAAAAGAGCCGAGTTTTTCCCAGGGAGGAACCACCTTGCCTCCTTTTGTTTTCAATTTTTTAACAACCCTGAGTTCATACCTGGTTTTGCCTTCCAGTTCTTTTTCCAAAAATAGTTGTAAGCATTGAGCATAATTGCTGCCACAGGCTCCGGGTCTTTTTTGAATCCACAAGTTGATTATATCTTTGTTTTCCGACTCCAGCACAAATGCTTCTTCTTTTAATTCTTCAACTTCATCTTCAATACCCAAAAGAATCCATGCCAGATTCAAGGGATTTTCAGTGCTTTTTACCGGATAAACCAATTCCATTGCAGGCAGATTATAATAATTTTTCCCTGTGGTAAAATCTATAACCACCGGATAATTCTCACCTTGATTGTTGACCAGAGGATAACCAGCCTCATCCTTCAAACCTCCTGTCAAAATGAGTTGGTAATAACGCTCAGGTTCAAAAGAACCGTGCAGAGGAGATATTTCCAGATAATTTCCCTGTTTTTCAACTTTAATTTTGATGGTTTTTTCCAGACGGGAAAGAGAAAGAAAACCGTCAGTTGCATCCTTGAGAAAGTTTTCATCGAGGATTCCCTCTTGACACAAACCTCCCCGACAGATTCCAGGACAGGCGGGATTGCAATATCCCCTTATTTTTGCCTGTACCAGAAAAATTCCCTTCTGTTCGGAATCAAGAAAAAGCTCCCTGTCAAAATGAAGACCCAGAACTGATTCAGCATCAATCTCTTGATATTTCTGATAACTGGAAAGCAGACGGGGACAATCATACTCCGGCGCCTCCTCCATTTGTCTGCACCCCATAATTGAAACAGCAGTCATAATCAAAGCAGTTATAATCAAAATAAATTTTTTCATCATCAACCTCCTTGGACTGTTTCAGAAAGCAATTAACCTGCCAATCCTGCCCTGTTATAATTTAAAAAATTCTTAATACCGTTAAATCATACACTTACATTACTTCATTTGAAATATCCTCTCTAACTTTTCCTGTCTGAGTTTTTGCTTTCTGTCCAAATACTGATGATTCTGTTTTTATGCGGACACTAATGAACGATTTTACTAATAATCAGAGTGGCTCCTCTTCCAAAAAGGCTCGCGGTCAGGGGAAACTACTTGCGAAAGACTGATTTTTTGTCCATTATGGCTGAAATTCGGTTTTACTAATAATCAGGAGAATTATTCCATGCTGGATAAAATTAAAAAAATTAAAAAAAAAGCTCTGACAGAGCTTGAAAAAATAAATTCTCTCGAAATTTTACGAGACTTCGAAGTAAAATTTCTGGGTAAAAAGGGAGAAATTACTGTTTTACTGAAAGGAATGGGGAAAGTTCCCCCTGAAAACAGAAAAGAAGTGGGACAAGCTGTTAACGGCTGCAAAATTGAAATTCGAGCCAAGGTTGAAGAAAAAGAAGAAAAGATCAAAGAAATGATCATTGAAAAAGATATCAACCGGAAAGATTTTGATATTACTTTGCCCTCTCAACCTCTCCCCCACAAAAAGGGAACCATCCATCCTGTTGTTATTATTCAAAATAAAGTGGAAGCTGCTTTTGAACAACTTGGTTTCAAAGTTCTTGATTATTTTGAAGCAGAAGACGACTGGCATAATTTTGAAGGCCTCAATATTCCCAAAGATCATCCGGCTCGGGATATGCAGGACACTTTCTGGCTCAAAGATGGAAATCTACTCAGAACCCACACTTCTCCGGGACAATTGAGGGCCATGCATGATTATCCCCCCCCCTTCCGGGCAATATTTCCCGGCAAGGTTTTCCGGTATGAAAAAACAGATGCTTCACATGAACATACTTTTCACCAGGTTGAAGGTTTGATGATCGATAAAAATCTCAGTGTAGCCAATCTCATCGGAATCATGAAGATTCTCCTTGAAGCAATTTTTGAAAGAAAGGTGGACGTCAGACTACGACCCGGATTCTTTCCTTTTGTAGAACCCGGTTTCGAACTGGACATCAAATGCATGAATTGTAACGGTAAAGGTTGCCAGGTTTGCAAGTACAGCGGCTGGGTAGAACTTCTGCCCTGTGGTCTGGTTCACCCCAATGTCATCAGGGCCGGAGGACTGGATCCTGATGAATGGAGCGGTTGGGCTTTTGGTCTTGGACTTACCAGGTTGGCAATGATGAAATATAAAATCTCCCACATCACCCATTTTCTGGGAGGAGATCTCAGATTTTACCGACAATTCACTGAAGGAGGTCTCAAATGAAAATATCCATGAACTGGATCGGTAAATACGTTGATCTCAATGGTATTGATCTCAATGAACTTAGTAACAGATTCACCTTGAGTGTAGCCGAGATCGACGAAGTAATTAAGATTAAACCAAAGAGCAGTAACTTTTATATTACCAAAGTTGATGAGGTAAAACCCCATCCTAATGCTGACAAATTGCGCATTGCAGTTTGCGATCTGGGAAACCGCTCCCAGGAAGTTGTCTGCGGAGCTCCCAACCTGCATTCGGGAATGTATTCCATTCTAGCCGATACCGGAGCTGTCGTAAAAGATCCAAAAGGAAAAGAATTTACTCTCCAAGAAACAAAAATCAGAGACGTCAAAAGCAGCGGCATGCTGGTTTCTCCATCTGAAATGGGATTAAGCCTGGATCATGGAGGTATTATTGAACTGGATAACTCTCTTGCAGCAGGAACTCCTCTTGATCAAGCAGTTTCCCTCCAGGACACAATCTGGGATATAGATAACAAATCTCTGACTCACCGGCCAGATCTATGGGGTCATGTGGGGATAGCCCGGGAAATAGCCTCTCTTCTCCACAGAGACTTCAACTACAATTTGACAAAACCCGATTTTTCCACCGAAAATCCTTTGGAGATTAAAGTTGAAGCTCCTGTATTGTGTCCCCGTTATACAGCTGTAAAAATTTCAAAAATCAAAATTCAGCCATCACCTCTGTGGATGCAGCTTTTGCTTTTTCACACTGATCAACGTCCTATCAACAACATTGTCGATTTCACCAATTTTGTCATGTTTTCCACCAGAAACCCTCTGCATGCATTTGATATCAACCATATCAAAGATAATAAAATTATCGTCCGCAGAGCCCGACCCCAGGAAACAATTACTACCCTTGACGGTGAAAAGCACGATTTGATAGGTGATGATCTGGTTATTGCCGACAACCAAAGAGCCGTCGCCCTGGCAGGAGTCATGGGAGGACAAAACTCAGAAGTCATCAGTTCAACCAGTGAAATAGTTCTTGAAAGTGCCAATTTCAAAGCCGGAAGTATTAGAAAAACCGCCTCCCGACATGGAATAAGAACTGAATCTTCTGCGCGCTTTGAAAAAAGCCTTGATCCTGATTTTGCCAGACAAGCTGCCTGGATGTTCTGCGAACTGGTTAACAAAAATCTCCCCGACTCGGAAATCTCATCCAAGTGGTATGATCTTTCAGCTGTAGTCGACCAGAAGGTTGTTATCTCAATTTCCTGTGATTTTATCCGTCAAAAATTGGGTAATTCCATCTCCAATCAGAAAATTGTCAAAATTTTGAAATCCCTTGATTTTAAAATAGATGAAAATGGAGATCAACTTAAAGTTACAGTTCCAAGTTATCGGGCCACCAAAGATATTTCCATACCTGAAGATCTTGTCGAAGAAATAGGTCGCATCTTCGGATATGACAATATCAAGCCTCAACTCCCCGCAGTAACAATGAACAAACCATTTTATCTTCCAATTAAAAAAGTTCAGAATCTGATCAGAAACGAACTTTCCATCGAACTTGGTTTTAACGAAATCATGACCTACAGTTTTGTCAAAGAAGATCTGCTGACAGAAATTGGAGAAAAAATCCAGGACAGAGTTGCATTGGTCAATCCCATCAGTAAAGAAGAACCGGTATTGCGAAAATATCTCGTACCCAATCTGCTCGAAGCGGTGTTGAAGAATGAACGCAACGAAGAAAAAATCCGATTTTACGAACTGGGTCGGATCTTTAAGCCTGAACAAGGATTGCCTCTCCAGCCACAAATGGCAGGAGTTGTGATTGCCGATCCGGAATTGGAAAACGATGATGAAGGCACTCTCTTCTTTCAAATGAAATTTGTCCTGGAAAATCTGTTTTCCAGGCTGGAACGAGGTCAGGTGGAATTTGTGGCCAACAACAACTTTGATCTTCCCTGGATCCATCCCGCTAAAAGTGCTGCAGTTATTGTACAGGATAAAACAGTGGGTTATCTGACTTCACTCAATCCATACATTTCCAAAAATCTGCAGATTAAATCTAAAGTTGCCCTGGGAATCCTGGATCTCGACCTGATTTCATCTTTGGAAAAAAAGATCAAATTATTCCAGCCTCTACCCAAATATCCCGGAATAAGCCACGATGTATCCATTATCATAGATAACAATATTTCCAGAAAAGAAGTGGAAAAAGTTCTCTGGCAGGTTGAACCCCAACTGACCAGAAAAATTGAGTGTTTCGATGTTTACACCAGTAAAAAACTGAAAAATAAAAGAAGTCTTTCCTTCAGAATCCTTTTTCAACATCCTGAAAAAACTCTGAAACAGAAAAAAATCAAAAAAATCCACCAAAAAATCGTAAAAACTGTTAAAGAACAAACAGGCGGAACCATTTTGTCCTGAAATAAAAATTATTAAATTTAATTTCAGGCTCCGGTTGTTTCTGTTCCGATACAGAAAATGATATTTAGTTCCCGTTTTATCCTTAACGAAAGGACTTCCCATGAAATCAATGATTATTGGAATAGCAGGAGGAACCGGTTCTGGCAAAACCACAGTCGCAAAAAACATTCGTAAATTGCTTCCCCAGAAAAAAGCTGTTCTTATTGACTATGATTCCTATTACAAAGACCACACCAGCCTGCCTAAATCTGAACGGGAAAAGTTGAATTACGATCATCCCGATTCTCTGGACAATGAATTGCTGGTAAGACACCTCCAGCAACTGCGTTCAGGAAAAGCAGTGGAAAAACCAATCTATAATTTTGTTAAACATGCTCGGGAAACTAAAACCACCCGCATTGAGGCAGCTCCAGTGATAATTGTGGAAGGTATCCTGATCCTGGCTGATCAACATCTGCGAGACATCCTTGATATCAAAATCTTCGTTGATACCGATGCTGATATCAGAGTATTTCGCCGAATACGCCGAGATATGGAAAAAAGAGGTCGCAGTTTCGGGTCGATCCGTAACCAGTATTATACTACCGTACGTCCCATGCATCTTCGTTTTGTGGAACCAAGCAAAAGATGGGCAGACATAATTATTCCCGAAGGGGGAGAAAATAAAATAGCCCTGAACCTGGTTGTGGTGAATATTCTCAAATTCCTCGACAACTCTCTAGAATATCAGAAACTTCTCAGAGACTAACCATTGCCTGGTTGTATACCTGATAAAACTGCTCAACAAATTGTAAATATTATTGTACTCTCTTCTGTTAATCCTTCGGTTTTTCAATTCATCCACTTCAGCTACCAACCATTTCAATTCATTGATCCCCACTATCGGCTTCAAATCTCCACAATCGGGGCAAACAACTCCCCCCTGATTATTGTCAAAACCCCAGCGTGCTCCTGTATCTGGCATTAAACTGTTGCAATGGATACAGCGATCCAACTGAGGAGGAAAACCGGCTAATTCTAGAATTTTATACATGATTCTGGGAACCAGAACAGCTGGTGAAAAGTCAGGATTATCCAACAGATGATAATTGTGGTTTAGAAATTCAAACAAAAGTGGTTCTTCTTGATTCTCAGGCATGAACAAGGCTGTCAATTCGGTGGCATAGGCTGCTGTACTTATCCGGCGATAGGAGTTGAGCAGAAATTGAAAACTTTTTACAATACTGGTTTCTTTTAAAAGAAAAAGATTTGATCTGTTTTGGTGACCTAAAGAGCAGGAATAAAGAATATAGTTGGATAAGCCTGCTTCAAATCGTTTTTTGCTACGTCGAGCCCCTCTGGCTATGGCTGAAATTTTACCCATCTCTTTGGTAATCAAATGGAGAATCAGATCTGACTCCCCATATTGAACTTTTTTTGAAATATAAGCATCAACCTTGTCCATTATTAAGAAAATACCCGTAAATAATCAAAAACAGAACCAGGAGAAAATGACTAACCGTATATAATTTAGTAACACCGGCAGAGGCAGGATCGAGCCCTATCTTTTTATAGAGAGCCGGCAACATAACAGCCAGAGTTGTGGAAATAACAAAAGCCACAGGAATAGTAATTCCCAATTGGATATGATCAATTATCCCTGCTCCCTGTTGAAAATAAGCGGAAAAAGGATGAAGAAAAGAAACTGCAAAAAAAAGAGTAAAGGCTATAATTCCAAAAATCAGGGTAGTAACCAATTCTTTGAAAAGAATTGTGTGAAATTCCCTGTCTTCAATTTTGCCCATGGAAATGCCTCTGATGACCAGAGTACTGGTTTGCAAGGCAGTTACATTGGAGGTAAGTAGAAGAAAAGGAAAAATAAGAAGTAAACTTATACCCGCTCCAGTAAAATAGGAAATTTTCCAAAATAACAGATAAAGCAGAAATATTCCTGAAACAAAGGGAAAGATCAAACCGGACAAACGTGATTTGAAACGATTGAATATATTCTCTTTAAAATACATTATATCATCGCCGGCACTGGTAAGTTTGAAAATATCTTCAGTTGCTTCTTCCTGAATAACATCGATGACATCATCAACTGTAATGATTCCAACCAGCCTGTTCTGATCATCAATTACAGGAACAGCGAGAAAATCATATCGACCTACTATCCGAGCGACATCTTCCTGATCCATGGAAAGGGGTACAGAAATCACTTCGGGATTCATCAGATCTTTGAGGGGGGTATCGGGACTGCAGGTTACCAACTGGCGCAATGAAACAACACCTACCAGTTTTCTGGCATTATTGAGTACATAAATATAAAAGGTTGTTGCATATTCTTCTGAAGATGAATGCAGGTATTCAATAGCACGGGAAGCAGTGGTTTCTGTGGAAAATGCCAGAAAAGAAGTACTCATGATTCCACCTGCTGTGGAAGGATCATAGGTCATCAGTTCTTCAACTTTTTCCTGTTGGGAATCTTCAATGAGGTTGAGAATTTTTTCTCTGAGCTCTTCATCAAGATTCTCAAGAATATCTACTAAATCATCGTTGTCCATACAATCGAGAATTCCGGCACTTTCTTCAACTTTGAGGGATTTAATCAAAAAAACCTGGGTTGGATCTTCCACTTCTGCCAAAACTTCTGATTGGTTCTTTTTATCTCCGCAATATTTGAAGAGAATTTTCATGTCGGACGGAGTGAGATTTTTAAAGAAATAAGCCAGTTCTGCAGGATGCCTTTTCTGGAGAATTTTCTTGAGAGGGCCATAGGCTTTTCTGTGCAGAAGTTTGGTTACTGTACCGGCCAGAATGTTTAATCTTTGTTCATTCATATTTACTCCAGACACAATCTGAAAAAAAACAAAAAATATTGTCAATTTTGCAAAGATTTTTATCTGTTTTGAATTTGTAAATTCAGAAATTTTATCCTTGATTCTTTGTTAAGAATCACTATACAGATAAAATAGTTTTATTGAAACTGATTTCATTTTCAATGTTTAATCAGAGTTTTCCAAAATCTCAAATGTTTTTATCCAGAATATTGATTTTAACTGTTCTGAGATGGGAACTAGTTAGTTAGTTCCAGAACAATCCTGTTAACATTAACAGGTAATGCTTGACTATTAACTTCAAACTGCTATCGTAAAAAAGTTAAATATGTTCAGGTTGTAAATATTTAGTATTTATCGAATTTTACATTTAATATTTACAATAAATCCAGTTCAATAGCACGGATTTTTTTAAGCTTTCAATGGGTAATGGTAATTGTTTTTGCAAGCTGCCAAAATCAAGTAATCTCTGCAAATTAAAATGCTATCTGGATAAAAACCAAAAATGAGGAATCATATGTCTAAAAACAAAAATCAAAAACCTGCTTCCCTGGGCAAGAAATTGGTGAGCGGCAGAAATAAAACTGGATTAAGCATAAACGATATTAATCTCAAAACAAAAATACCCGAGAATTTTATCAGGGCACTGGAAAAAGATGAACTCGACAAGCTTCCGGCAACTGTTTATGTTAAAGGCTTTATTAAAGCTTATGCCAAAGAAACTGCACTTGATTACCAAAATTTAATCTCCATGCTGCCCGCTGATCAAACTGAACTTGGTCCTATTTTTTCCCAAAAAACCAGCAAAAATAGACTTGGAAAAGTCAAACTTCCCATGCCGGCCATTCCTTCACTTGGTAACACGAATGGTGACAACAAAGAAGACAGTGAAAACAAAGTCAGTAGCGGTCTTGTCCTTTTTATTCTTCTCATTCTGACTGCTCTGTCAATTTCCTACTTCGCCTCCCGTGAAGAAAGCAAAAACACCAATTCTCCCTCAGCCCGCGAAGTCTCTAATTACGACAGCGCTGGATAATTTTTTTTCTGTAAAATTAAACTTTCAGGGGATTTGCCAAAAAGACTGGTTTTTTTAATTTACCGTTAATCACTGCCGGTTACCTGTCAATTTGATCTAATGCCATAACTGGAAACAAAATTGTATTCTGGATAAAAGCAATCTTTGTATTTCCAGCAAAAATCATTCTTTGACAATAATTACCATTTTTGAAAATCCTGAATATATCTCAAGTAAAATCTATTTCCTTTGACTTTTTTTTGATTTTTTCTATTCTTTCCTTGGTGTAATCCAATTCTCAATTTTCTTTACCATCAAGTTTTATCCTGTATCAAATATTTTTTAACTCATTGTTTTAAGAAGTATTTTTTCAAACTTATTTCCAAATCGGCTATTTATAAATATGGCAAGCAAATTATCTTCTTACATTGTTAAAAAAGATCTGATACCCATAAAAAAGCTGGATAAGATCTTTCAACGTCAGGTTTTGCAAAATATATCTCTTGATACAATACTTCTTGATATGGGAATTCTTGACGAGGTAAGCCTGGTTGAACTGATCACCAAAGTCAGTGGTCTTAAAACAATTCAAATCAAGACTTTTGAAATTAAAAACAAAGAAAAAATTGCCAAAGTCTTTCCAAAAAAACTGGTAAAAAGATACAGTGTAGTTCCTGTTATAAAAAAGAATGATTTTATTGGCGTTTTGGTTACCTCAGAAATAAATCTGGAAAATCTAGAAGAAATGGGTTTCATGTTGGGAGTAACTCTGGTGCCCAGAGTAGTACCCGAAATCAGACTTTTTGAAATAGCCGAGCAAATATATGGTTTCGGCCTCAATAAAAATATCAGCAAAGTTCTGGGCAAAGCCGGAACTTGTCCCCAATATCCTGTAGATCTTATTTCTCCCTGGAATTTTGATCTTCCCTATAACGAAATCGAAGAGAATTCAGTTGTTACCTCTGGTGTTGCCCAAGAACCCCAAACCAACATCGAAGTTACTCCAGTTCCTCATTTTGAATATGTAGAAAGGGAGATTCCTTCAAATGTACTTATAGATACAATTAAGAACACTCAAATACAAAAACTTTCCAGTAAAATATCTCAAAAAGCAGAAATTCCTTCTCTTGATGATGAATTATCTCAAAAAGAGGATCAAGAATTTGACGATATTATCACCAAACCGGGTTTTATTTCTCCCAAGAAAAAAGGAGATAAAACCAGAATCAAAGATATAGTCAATGGTGATACCGATTATGACAATTGGGAATTTGAAAATGTACCCACAGATATCAGAGAAATTGAAGAACAATCAGGACTTAAAAATATTAAAAAACGTAAACAGCCCACTGTCTCAGACAGTATAGAAACGGGAGTAAATCTCGAAAAGATACCTACTTCAAAAACTAAGCAAACTGGCAAACCCCACGATTTCACCGGTAATAACACTCCCATACCTGAATATATTGAGGAACAAAACAGCAACAAAATTGAAAAAACAAAAAAAATGGGTTCCCCCTCTGAGGAATCGGAAATAGAGGAATCAGGTTCTATTGCATCATTTGACACTTCCCCCCTCAGTTTATCTGATTTGGGGCTGAATATCATGGATGCAAATGATAAACAGGAAATTCTGGTTAATTTCTTGAGATTTGGAACCAACTACTGTGAATATCTCTATCTTTTCCTTTTTTCAGGCAATGCTGCCCAAGGCAGATACGCAATTTACAATCAACAACTTGATCAACACAGTGTTCGTGAATATCTGGTTTCCCTTGAATTTGAATCTTATCTACAAAATGCCTATCTACAAAATTTCTATTGTGGTTCCAGCAAGCTTACCGAAGGCAATCTTTTTCTCTTCGATTATCTTTCTCTAGGGCAACCGGAAAATGTGATTTCCATACCTGTAATTTTGGGAAAGCGCAGCGTACTTTGTCTTTTTGGAGTTACCAATTCCCAACTTCCTGATGATATTCAGGAGAAAATGGAAAGAGCTGCCAAATTTGTTTCCAAGGGGCTTTTAAATCTAATCAAAGCAAAGAAAATGGCCAAAAGCCTGAATTCTTTAAAAAATATCAAGGCAAAACGATTGAAGGCAAAACCATCAAGCAAGTTTTCAATTCCTCAACCAGTTGAAAAAACAGAAGATAAAACACTTCCTATCAACAATCAGAATAAATTTCAAAATGGTGAATACGAAGAAACCATAGCTCTTTTCGATCAACTGGAACATTCCGCTAATAATAACTCCGATGTTGAAGAAATCTCCAAAAAACTAAAGAATAACAGTGAAATCACCCTTGAGGTTCTTAGATTTTATTTCCCGGGAATGATTACTTGGCAAGAAGATTCACTTGACAATGAAATTCCTCCTCCCCATGAACATGGTCCTCTTCTTGAATTTGTCATCAATTGGGGATTACCGGTAGTTCCGGCTCTGTTGGATTTATTTGATTCAGAATCCCTCAAGGCTCGTTTTTATGCCATTTATTGTTTTTATGAATTGCGTCTCCCTGAAGTTTTGTTCAGAATTTCCGAAAAACTTTTCGATTATTCTCAGGAAATTCGCAGTATTGCTGCAAAAGTTCTTCTTTCTTACAGCGGACACAAAGAACTAGAACAAATTATTTCCAATATTCGAGAACACCTGCACAATAATGAAGCTTTCTTTCAAAAATGCGCCATTGAAGCTCTCGGTCAACTCAGAGACAGAAAAAGTGTTCCGAGTCTGCTGGATAAATTACATCAGGAAGATCTGCAAAACGAAGAAAGTATCCAACAATCATTACGACTACTTACTCTCAGAGACTTCGGCAACAAAACAGATCGCTGGGATTCCTGGTGGGTAGTAAATAAAAACAGGCATCGAATTCGCTGGATCATTGAATCCCTGCGTCAATCCGATCGTTTCCTTCGAGTTGAAGCCAAAAATGAACTTATCAGACTTATCGGTGAAGATAAGGGATACGATCCAGATCTTAAAAGCAGTGATATGGAAAAAGTAATTCGCGAATGGATGTCCTGGTGGGATGAAAAAGGTAAAGCTCTTTACTCCTGATCATTCCCCTGGAATTATTTATTTCAGTAAAACTTGATTCAAATTAACTTTTCCAGGCTAACAGGGGTTAAAAAAGATATGAGTCGCCATTTTGCTGTCAGTCAAAAAGTCAGAACGGTTCCAATTCCGAAAAACCTCATTTATTTTCGGGAGAAGGATTATCGGAGGCCATAATCTTTAAATTGCGGCGACATTTTTTGGCAACACAACTTTCTTTTTGCACCAGAAGACACCTTTTAAAGATATAACTGGCAAGATTGACTTTATTGAGTTGAACCAGAGAAAGACCGAAATACAAATATGCTTCCTGAATTCCGTTGCAAGGGGGCCCCTGATCAATAGTTTTTTTGAATTCTCTGGCAGCCTGATTGAACTTGTTCTGGTCAAAATAAACCCGAGCCAATCTGTATCTGGCCAAACAATATTTGCTTTGTTCCATTAGGGCTTCTTTAAGTTTGGCTTCGGCTTTTCTGTATTTTTCGAGATAGTAATAGCCCCATCC
Source organism: Deltaproteobacteria bacterium (assembly GCA_027858615.1). Lineage (GTDB taxonomy): Bacteria > Myxococcota_A > Polyangia > HGW-17 > HGW-17 > JAQICJ01. The sequence continues at coordinate 579 of JAQICJ010000170.1, read as the reverse complement.
CATATTGGCATTGGCTACATAGGTTTCATCATAAACCAAGTCTTTCAAAGTTTTGCGAGAATATTCAATTGCGTTTTCATATTCATTGAAATGGAGAGCAATAGCTGAAAGGTTGTTGTAGGATTTGCTGGCCAACTCATTATCTTTGGCTGTGACCAGAAAATGTTTTTTTGATTTTCTCAGCAAAATTCCTGCATTTCCATTTTTTTCTTCCATCTCATCAGCCGGCAGGCATTGTTTTCTTTTTGCCTGGTCGATAATTGAGGTTGCTTTTTTAAGATAGATTAACCCCAATTCAAAATGAGCCTGATAATGAGCATTATTGGCTATAACAGCCTTTCTCAATTCCTTGAGGGCGGAATCCAGATAACGCCTGGCCAATTCAGATTTATTTCTGATTTGTTCCAAATTTTTACTGATAAGTTTTTTGTTGGATCTGATATTAACTACGGAAAGATTTTGTCCATTTTTAAGTGAGATCTTGCTGATCTTTTTTTAAAGTTGATTGTTTTCAAACCTTAATCTCTCAACTTCCCTCAAGGCTTTGATATGGCGAACAAAATAATCATGCCCCAAATA
>JAQICJ010000121.1 GCA_027858615.1 Deltaproteobacteria bacterium | reverse complement strand
GTAAGCTATGGCTACTTTTGCGGCATGATTTTCTTCCCAGCTACCTTCGTAAGGAAATAGCATGAAATTGTGATTGTAGGTTCCATGAAATGGCTCAGCATACCAAGCAGGTTCATGATTGACCAAAATATTATTAACAATATCCATTTCAACATTCCTTATTGGACCAGAACAAACAGAAGCACCAAGATATACACCAATCTGACCTTCTGCAGGGTTTGTAAAGAATGCCTGTTCTCCTGTCCCATTGGTAATCATAAATCCACCACCATCTTTGAATTGGAATATTCCAGTATGCAAAGAACAAAAATAACTTTGCTCCTCAAGCGAATGGGGGGTAGTCCCAAATGGAATAGTATAAAAGACCTTACCGGGTTCAAAAGAATTAAACCTCAGATTTAAACCGCCCGGCTGAAAATGATTGCTTTGTTCTTTTTCTGGCTTTCCATTCTCCCTCAGAACTGTAGGATGAGGAAAAGTAAAATTTACACTGCATAAGATTCTGTCAGGAAGAAGTGTGAATATCTGTTGCATATGAACCAACCAATCGATTTGCTTTTCCAATCTCAATTGTGGATACAAACCATTGTATATCATCACTCGTTCAGCTCCAAATGGCTTTGCTTTTCTCCAATTCTCATCTCCAACCCCTAAAACCATTTCTGTGAGTGGTTTTAACATAAAATCATCAAGAGTCATCTCAATATTCTTTCCCTCACAAGTGTATGTAATTTTATCCCCATTTGCACTTATACTTATACTTCCATTAGAAATTGTATTTCCTTCTTCCCATTTGATATGATCAATTCTACTTGTTTTCTTTAATCCAAGGGTTGTATATCCAAATGCTGGAAGTTCCACCTTAACATCAATAATATAGCTATCTCCGTTTGAAATTATCGAACTTCGGAGTTTTACACCTCTTGCGTCAAAAACTTCATATGGATATATCGTTTCCAACTGAACAATTTTTTCCTGGGCCGGTCTTGCATTAAAAAGAATATAGTTTTTGTCATACCCTTCGTTAACAATATTTTCAGTAATAAAGTCCATTCCTTTATTCACAATGCTGTTCGACAATACAGAACAATTCTCCAGAGAATTTATTCTTTCCCGTCTCTTTTCATATAAAGGGTACCAACCCCGACTGTCACTATTTACAGCCCAAACGAGCAGATGCTCCATTTTTGATAGAGTTGTCACGACTCCATCCTTATTCAAATACATCTCCTCAACATCGGGATAATTTTCTGTTGAAGCAATATCCCAAACTAAAGGATCATGTATTAGTTCAATTTTTGAGTCTTTTAATGGTTCATCCAGATTTTCATTGTAATAATATTTTATCAAGGAATGCATCATGTTTGCAGCCCTGAAATCATTCTGAGCAGCATTTGTCTTTTCCTGGACAATAATATCCAGAGGATCCGCGGTCCAACGTGAATATGTACCATTGTTGATGTTCCTGGATACAGCTGTGTGATCAATGTATTTTTCCAGGTTAACACCAAATTTTTCAATATATTCCTTAACAGTTATCCATTCGACCTCTATATCATCTCTGTCTTCTAGAAATTTATTTACTTTGTTGTAAACACTCCCAAAGCTTCTTGGCATCTCATAATCTCCTTCAATTGTCAAAAGACAACCATCCGGCACATCCAGTAATAAGGAAGGAAATTCTTGACGATCAATATTTGGAATACAAACAATAGATGATCCCTCCAAACCATTTAATTTAAAAGGGAAGTAAGTTTCATCTCCTGTTATTACTGGAACCCAGGTAACATCCGCCTCATTAAGAATCCATGGTAACTGAGGATGATAGGCTCTTTCCTGCAAATAAAAACCATCAGTTGGTCCTACTTCATTCGCTATTATTGATGTACCCAATATGGCACAACGTAAATTTGATTCCCCATTTATAGATACATTCACCGGCTCAGAATAAAAAGTCCCGGTAAAGTTTATCTGACCTCTTTCATGTAATTTATTTGCGTGATCAATCACATAG
>JAQICJ010000112.1 GCA_027858615.1 Deltaproteobacteria bacterium | reverse complement strand
ATGCTCTCTGTACATGGTTGCTTTAGGATATGTGGACAGGATTTTGGCTCCCAGTTCTTGTGTTTTTTCCGCTGCATCATTGAGTTTCCCATTTAGACGCAATTGTTTGATTGTGTCTGTATCACTTTTTATTTCTTCGGTAACATTTGCAGTTGTATAGGTATTATTTTTATTTTTGCATCCAGAAACAGCAAAGAATAAAAGTAAAAGAGGCAGGGTTGCGATCAGTCTTTTCATGTCAGGTTCTCCTTAGGCTTTTTTAATGCCAATTGTAAAATTGGCTCCATCAATGTCGAAATTATTGATAATATATTCTGCTTTATTGTTCATTTTTTTAAAAGATTTTGCAAGAATTTCATTTGCTATATATTCATCATGTTTTTTCAGAGCTTCCGCAAGGTTTTTGTCATCGGTCTGATAGCGGAAATGGATTCTATCTTCCACTTCAAGTCCTATTTCTTTGCGGGTTCTCTGAATTCTATTCAGAGCTTCCCGAGCCAAACCTTCCAATTTTAATTCAGGAGTAATTCTGGTGTCAAGAGCAACACTGATATGCTGCCCGGCTTGGACAACAGAATCTTCTTTAGCTTCACGTTCAATCAGGAAACATTCTGGAGTGAGGGTTTCACCTTCAACCTCAATATTTTCTCCTGCTTCAACTTTTTTTAAAATTACTGAAGGAAGGTTGCGAATAGCATTGATGAGGAATTTCATTTTTTTGCCAAAACGGGGACCCATGAAACTGAGATTTGGTTTGGCAACAAGGCTGACAAATTCCGATTCGTTGGTTGTGAACAAAATCTCTTTAATGTTAAGCTCTTCTGAGATAACGGGGATCAATGGTTTGAAGTTTTGCAGCTCTTCAGGATCGGAATTGATAAGAGTCAATCTGGACAGAGGTTGCCTTACTCCGATGTTGTGTTGTTCTCTTAAACTGCGGCCAATAAGGATAGCTTCTTGCATCAGGGCAAAAGAATGTTCCAGTTTTTTATCCATCTTGGCGGTTTCCGGTTTGGGGAAATCTTGAAGATGCACGGAATTGTCTATAAAATCGGCATCAGTGAGATTACAATATATTTCTTCTGCCAGGAAGGGAGTAAAGGGAGCCATAATCAGTGAGAAATGGCGTAGAACTTCATGAAGGGTTGAATAAGCCTGGAGTTTGTCTTTGAGGAGTCCGGGCTTCCAGAATCTTCTCCGGTTGAGTCGAATATACCAGTTTGTAAGATCATCGATAAATTCAACCAGTGCCGGAACTACTTTGAAAAGACGATACTTGTCCATTTCTTCCTGTACCTTACGGTTGAGTGTTTCCACTCTGCTCAGAATCCAGCGATCAAGGACGTTGTCTGAAGGTAAATGCTCCGGAATTGTCTGGGGATCAAAATTGTCAATGATGGCGTAAGTTAAAAAGAAACGATAGGCGTTCCAGAGAGGAAGCAGGATAAGTCTGACCACATCCCTTACTCCTTTTTCACTGAATTTAAGATCTTCAGCTTTAACCAGTCCTGAATTGATTAAGTAAAGTCTGAGGGCATCAGCACCGTGTTGGTCCAGAATAGAATCCGGAGCAGGGTAATTTTGCAATCTCTTACTCATTTTCTTGCCATCTTCAGCCAGAATGAGTCCGTTAACCACCACATTTTTAAAAGCTGGTTTGTCAAAAAGAGCGGTGGAAAGGATCATGAGAGTATAGAACCAGCCTCTGGTCTGATCGAGACCTTCGGCTATGAAATCAGCAGGAAGCCCTTTTTCGACTTTTTCTTTGTTTTCAAAGGGGTAATGGTATTGAGCATAGGGCATGGAGCCACTTTCAAACCAGCAGTCGAGGACTTCGGATATTCTTTTGACTTCACCCCCGCACTTTGGACATTTCCAGGAAAGATGATCTATCATGTGCATGTGTAAATCATCAATTTTTTCTCCTGATAACTTTTCGAGTTCGGCAATTGAACCGGCAACATCAATATGTTCACATTCTTCATTGTTGCATCTGAAAAGGGGAATGGGAGTACCCCAATATCTGTTTCTGCTGATATTCCAATCTCGGGCACCTTCCAGCCATTTTCCGAATCTTCCTGTTTTGATGTGTTCGGGGACCCAATTGGTCAATTTATTATTGGCGATGATTTTATCTTTGATTTTTTTGACATTTACAAACCAAACCGGCATTGCTTTGTAGATCAGTGGATATCCTGAGCGTTCACAATAAGGATAAGAGTGAACCAGAGTTTTATGTTTCACCAGTCGCTGGCGATTTTTCAAGTTTTTGATGATCAGTGGATCCGCATCTTTTATATACATTCCTGCCCAATTTTTTACTTCTGAAGTAAATTTGCCGTCATTGTTGACAGGATCGACCATGGGGATATTATCCCGGCTGCAAACTCTATAGTCATCTTCACCATATGCAGGTGCGAGATGCACCAGTCCAGTTCCATCCTCAGCGGTGACATAATCATCTATTACCACTCTGAAAGCACCTTCATCTGCAAGTTCAGCAAAGAAATCAAAAAGAGGGGTATATTGGATGCCTTCAAGTTCATGGCCTTTCATTTCCTTGATTATTTCGTAATCAGTTTTCTTTTTGAAAAAGGAAGAAATAAGAGATTTTGCCATAATATAATGAGTAGAATCAGATTTGTCTTCAATTTCCACATAATCAATATCCGGATGTGCAGCTACAGCAAGATTGGATGGCAAAGTCCAAGGGGTAGTAGTCCAGACCAGCATTTTGACTTCGGGACGGTCGACCAGTGGCATAGTAAGAGTTATGGCAGGATCCTGAACATCCCTGTAATCGGAAGAGGCTTCAAAATTGGACAAGGGAGTATGACAACCGACGGAGTAGGGAAGAACCCTGTGTCCTTCATAAATAAGGTCGTTATCCCAGAGATTTTTGAAAACCCACCAGACCGATTCCATAAAAGAAGACTGCATTGTCAGGTATCTGTTTTCAAAATCAACCCATCTGCCGGTTCTTAAAACAGTTCGTTCCCACTCTTTGGAGTATTTGAGAACTGAAGCACGACATGCTTCATTAAATTTATCTATTCCAATATCCTTAATATCCTGTCCGACTATTCCCAATTCTTTTTCAATTTCCATTTCTACCGGAAGGCCATGGGTATCCCATCCGAATCGCCTGTCTACATGGTAACCCCGCATGGTCCAGTATCTTGGAATAATGTCTTTGATAATGCCAGCCAGAAGATGGCCATAATGAGGCAGGTTATTGGCAAAAGGAGGACCGTCGAAAAATACATACTCTTCAGAATTTTTTCTTTGAGCAACTGATTTTTTAAAATGGTTTCCTTTTCTCCATTTTTCCAGTATTTGTTCTTCCATTTCTGGGAAACTGACGCTTTTACCTACTGTTTTCATCTTTATTCCTTCCAAGATTTCAAATTTGCTGGGACAAAATGGTATTTGCCACTGTAGCCTGTGAGGTTTAGATATAGATATAAATGTGAACCTCAGGCAATTTAACCAATACTGTTATCACAGAAGCAAAAAAAGTAAAGAGTTCTGTTTTTTCCTTATCCGGTTCATTTCAATCTGTTCTCTCTTCATTTTTTTTCCTTTGTTGTGAATAAAATCGATAAATCATAGAATAATGAACAAATCAAAATAGAAAGGTCTTCATTCAGGTTAGACATATTTTAGATTGATGGTATATTGCGAAATCAATAGTTGGATATTATTGATTGAGATGGGAACTATCTAACTGTTTCCAGACCATCTCTTCGGTTTAAACCGGGTTAATCAAAAACATATTGGTGATTTATATGAATTCAAAAGTATTTCTTTATCTTGCATCCTTTGCAATAACACTAATTTTTTCTGCTTGTTTTTCTGCCGGGCAAACATCTACTCCCGGTTCCAATTACCGCAATATCGATTCTTATCCTGATTCGGGAAAATACAGCTGGCAACTGGTAACTAAGGATTCGGAGAAGGAATTGACAACCAGACAGTATTGGCAAGTAAAACTCAATAACAATAAGGCCAGGGTTCAAATAAAATTCGTAAAACTGGGACATTCCCGTAAAGGTTTTCCCTGTAGTGGCTCCAATTATTACAAGGTTAAAAACGAATACTCCTACTCAGGAAAATATGATGAGAAAACTGAGAGTTATGATTTAACCATGAAAGAAAGCAAATTGAGTGATTCTACCTGTGGTGATATTTCAGAATTTTCCAAAAAAATAAAAATTGTTCCCTTGGCGGGGAAAAGATTTCTGATAAAAGATGCTAACAGGAAAAGTTATATTATTCACAATCATTCAATTAAAGGAACCTGGTATTGGGTTAATG
>JAQICJ010000089.1 GCA_027858615.1 Deltaproteobacteria bacterium | reverse complement strand
TCGCAATTGTCCGTACCGGCTGCACATTCGTCCATGTCGGCACAGTTAACGCCATCGCCTGACCAGCCTTCGTTGCAGGCACAGGTGAAAGTACCCGGCGTGTTGGTACAAGCAGCATTGGGATCGCAATTGTCTGTACTGAGTGCACATTCATTTATATCTGTGCAATTGACGCCATCGCCTTCCCAACCTTCGTTGCAAGTACAGGTGAAAGAACCTGCTGTGTTGGCACAATCAGCGTTGGAATCGCAATTGTCCGTGCCGGCTGCACATTCGTCCACGTCGGTACAGGTAACGCCATCGCCTGAAAATCCAGAATTACACTGACAGAAAGCATTTGTTGTGCCGCCAACATCTTCACAATGAGCATTAGCAGAACAAGTGTTGACAGTATCAACTGATGAATCGCAATTATTATCTACCTCATCACAGATTTCCAGGGCATCTGGATTGATTTGTTCCCCTTCTCCAGGATTATCATTACAATCTGTATTGTCTTGAACATGGTCAGTTGGCGGGGCACAATCCAGAACAGGTGTTGCATCCATGTCACCAAAGCCGTCCCCGTCAAGATCAGGATACCACTGTACTGCAGTTGTATTATCATCGATTTCACTATTACAATCATTATCAATTCCATCGCACAATTCAACAGCTCCAGGATAGACAAGAGCTCCCTCATTATCAGGATCATCGTTGCAATCATCTGAATTTACGACATATCCTTCGGGTTGCAAACAGCTTTCCACAGTATTGTCCGGATCGCCGTAGCCATCCCCGTCAAGATCTGCATAAAAAACTGCTCCGGGATATTCATCTGCATTTTCATCATTACAATCACTGTTGTCAGCCACATAATTCAGAGGAGGCTCACACTCTTCAACTCCGGAGTCATTTTCATCACCGAAACCATCATCGTCTTGATCCGGATAATAACTTTGTGTAACTCCTTCATCAGTTTCCCCATCACAATCATTGTCAATATTGTCACAGGAAATTTCGTCGGCTTCATATCCATTAGTTTGCGTATAGTCGGGTTCTCCCCAATAATAATTATCACCGTCATCAGTAATACATATTTTTTTACTGCCCTGGCAGATGCCCGACTGCTTTTGGGCATCTGGAGCTTCACCAATACAGGTGTTATTGTTGTTGATATTGTTTTCATTATTCAGATTTTCAGACCAGTTGCCATCGTCTTCCCAACACCCTGTCGTTAATAAAAAAGAAAAAAGAGAAATGATTGTCAAATAACTTCTATACATAAAAAACTCCTGGCAGGCTCGAAAACAAAAGCAGGTTCTTGAATAAAATAAACAAATTTGAACTACTAATTGAACTACTAATTGAATATTTCAGGAAAATAATAAAGTTAAAATATTATAGGCTATTCAGTGAAAATTCAATAATTAACGAATTACATTCGAACATAATATATGGTTGCAAGTTTTAAAACAGATCCGGACTGATATTTTCGATAACGCATTCAGAAGGGAGTCCCGGATTGTAAAAATAAAGAAAACCATCAGGTTGATAAGACACAGGCAAAGGGTCGGTACCATCGCCGTTGTCTATATCCCAGCCTTCATTCTCCCAATTTGTGTACACATAATTGTTCCACTGAGCGGCAATATTCATCTGATTAATCCACTGGGCAGCCACATCAGTTGGTTCATAGGATGCACCAACCATATTCTCAACCACTCGTTCTCTTTGTTCTTTTACCCAGACCGGATCGAGAACTGCGGCGTTCATTTCTCCTTCATAAATAATTCCCCGGTTATTTTTATTACAGGAACCTACAGAAAGAAAAATATCATCAATAATCAGAAGTTTAGAATGAATATAGATATCGACAAAGCGCGATTCTGTTTCATTCCAGCCCCAGGTTACAACCGAATCAAAAGAACGCATTTGATAGATGCTGTAACGTTCGGGGAACTGGGTAATTAATTGCTCGTGTGAATCATAGGTCCAATAACAACCTCCATCCAGATATTCCCCCACGGGCAAAGTGACCACAACCAGTTTGAGATTGGGCTTATTTTGCATTTGCTCAATGATTGTATCCAAAAGAAGAGGAATACGGAAATACTGATCTTCAATAAAAATGTAATCTTCAGCCTGTCTTACAGCATTGAACCAGTTTTCAGCTATGGAATGCTCGTTGAAAGGCTCGGGCATGGTGACAGTGATTTGAACCTCAGAACCTGAAAGATGAGATTTCAACTCTCTGTTGAATTCAAAGGAAGTATTGTTTTCTGAAAAATTTACACCTTCACCCAGGAGATAATCCCATCTGTATTTGAAAACATCGCTCACATCCTGGGCTGCGGGTCCTGCAATGCGTAAAAAATAATCCTTGCGGGGGGGCTGATCGCTTTCCTGCTCTTTAGCCATAACTGCTTCTCTATCAGCCAGTTCAGCAGAAAAATCCATACGACGATGATCAAAAACCAGATGCTGAGAAGTACCCCAATTAACATCTTTGACATTCATTCCACCAACCCAGGCGATTTCATCATCCATAACCGAAAATTTCTGATGCCAGGAAGCCACCTGAAAACCAACTTTCAAGGGTGAATCCGCAAAATCCACCAGTTTTCCCGGAACATTGGTGGCGATTATTGATTCATTATCAAATTCAACTACTGCCAACTCCGAAATTATGCTTTTAATTCTGGCTGTGAAATCAATGGGAAGAGGTTCAAACCAAAATTGATCGGTAGTAGGATTGCCCTGCCCCATAAACTGAAAATCATCAGCCGGGGTTTGGGCATGTTCTATAAGTTCGGCATCGGTGGTTATCCAATCAAGAATTTCATGGCTGCCCCAAAATTCCCCCACCATAATCCTTTTTACCGCCGGACTGTCCTCCATTATCCTGATAATTGTATTTTCCCAGCGTTCGGACTCAGTCAGATAGGCATGGGTATCCCAGTCCCGTAAAAGTTCGAAATTTGACTGCCACCACCAGCTGGTCCAGAGAATTTTCCCGGTGGCTCCCATGATATCTACAAATACCTGCTGCCAATATTCTTCACCATCCAGATAAAGTTCCACCAGATTCCCTGAACGGGGAGGACGCCCCTGGGCCGAGAACCATTTATGTCTTAATCCGGAATAAATTTTAAACAGAGGCAAAGTACCGCCGCCGCTTGTATTGAGATTGGCTTTCCAGCTGGTAAAGCCATGAATAAGTGGACTGGAATCTTGAGTAATCTCAAATACCGGAGTTTCACCCTCAAGGGATAATTGGAGATTGAAACTCAGTTGATGATAATTGTCCGACTGGATAGAGATTGAATAGGAACCCTCGTTTTCAAGGGGATATCGCAGTAAGGGCCATTGAACTTCACTGTTATCAAAGGGAGTCAAAGCCTCCTGGTCAAAGGTTACCGACACTTGGGTTTTTTCGGGGTTCAGAAAATCTACCCAGATATCAAATAAATGAAGATCCAGGTAAGCAAGTGGCACAGGATTTTCAACATCGGCATCGGCATCAGCATCCTGTCCGGCATCGTTGTTTATATTATTGATATTGTTAATGTTATTCTGATTGTTCTGGTTTGTTGCTGAATTGTTATCACACCCGGTGACCAAATAAATGAAAATTACACAGATAAATAAATTAAGATATTTCATTCTAAATCCTTAACAGTTTCAATTATCAAAATCACTGCAAAAAACAGACATTCATCTTGAAAAAGTATGCTGGCTTCAAAAATAATTCGAGTTTCTAATCGTTTTTTTCAGTTTAACATAAAAAAAGACGGATTTTTCAATATGAGAGAAAAAGATATGTAAAAAAGTCAGCAACCTTAAATAATCTTTAAATACAATTACTTAACCTGGACGCAAAAAGATGATTAACTACAAAACAATATTTTTTTTCAACTTTTTTAAAAAAAATGGAGATATCGAACCCAAAATTTTCGAAAATATAGGCAAACAATTTTTTGATCCTAATACAATTTTTTTCATTCAAATTTTTTGGAGCTTGCACATAAAAATGCAAAGCAGAAAGGTAAAACAAAATGACCATATTTCAAACAGTCAATCACTCAGCCCGAAAAGGAAATCCTCAGGCCATGGCTCACCTGGGAATGATGTATATGATGGGAGATGAAGTTAAACAAAATTTCAATCAAGCTTTATGGTGGAGTCGCAAAGCAGCTGAAAAAAACAACCCTGAAGGCCATTACAGCTTGTCCCGTATCTATGAGCAGGGTTATGGAGTAGAAATCGACCAGGGAAAATCCGCATATCATTTGAGAAAAGCCATGGAGCTGGGCTGCCATATTGCCGCTCTTGATCTGGGTTTGTGTTATCTGCATGGCATCGGAGTCAAACAAAATACCCGCAAGTGTAAACAACTATGGGAAAAAGCTGTTGAGAACAAAGTTCCTTCAGCCACCCTCAATCTTGCCAACCTCTATCTTAATGGAACCGGAGTTAAAAGAAATCTGCAAAAAGCAGAGAAACTATTTCAAGAAGCAGCCAGCAACGGCGATCTGCAAGCTTTGTTCCAATTAGGACTCCTTCATTTTGAAGAACAAGATTATCAAGGCAACCTGAAAATCGGGATGAAATTGATCAAAAAAGCAGCTCGAAAAAAACATGGACCCGCCCTTTTCTGGCTGGGCGACTATTACTACAATGGCGAATATGAAGATGAAAATTTGAAAAAAGCAGTCAATTACTGGGAAAAAGCATCTGCTGAAAAAGACTTCCCCGCCATGCACAATCTGGGAATGTTATACGAAAAAGGAGAAGGAGTTGAAAAAAACATCAAAAAAGCAATCTCCCTCTGGCACGCGGCGGCAAAAAACGATCTTCCCCAATCACTCGCAAAAATGGGAGAATATCTGCTGGAAGGTAAATGTATTGCTCGAAACACAAAACTGGCAGTTGAATATCTGGAAAAAGCCGGGTTTCTGGGACATCCAGAAATGCTCACCAAACTGGGAGTTGCCTGTTTGAAAGGAGATATCCTGGAGCAGGATAAAGAAAAAGCCGATGACTATTTCAATCTGGCTGGAGAACTCGGGGATAGTTATACACTTGTGATAAAATTGAATACCTTGAATTCCCTCCCGGCTGCAGAAAGAAAAAAACTGGAACCGGAAAAAGAAGTTTTTCAGGGTAAAACACTTAATTGGGAAATGACTGAAGGACAGAAAAAAAATCTGGCAGAACTGAACAAATATCTGGCTCGGGAAGAAAGAGAAAAAGGCTTTAAAGAAATGATTCGGGCAAACCTCAAATA
>JAQICJ010000045.1 GCA_027858615.1 Deltaproteobacteria bacterium | reverse complement strand
CATCTCTTTCTGTTTCAGACTTTTTCAATTTTTCATTAATATTTTCGAGCTGAACAGTGATTTTATCAAAGCGTTTTCCCATGGCTTTCTGTTCTTTTTTGGCCTCGGCTTCTTTGGTATTGCCACTGACGAAACTGTAGGCAGCAAAAGCTCCCATGGCAACGACCGCGATAATCAAAACAATAGTCATCCCTTTGCTTTTGCTCTGGGGAGGAGGTGGAGCCAAGGCAGCATCGGGAGATTCGTTCTGAGCTGAAGCGGCCATTTGTTGTTGCAGTTTCTGGCGTTCCATCGCCATCTGGCGCTGAAATTCCATCTGCATTTTCTGTTTTCCTTGTTCAAGTTGAGACTGAAGCTCTTGCTGTTTCTTCTGTTGCAGCGCCATTTGCTCTTGACGTTTCTTGGCTTCTTCAACTTCTTGTTGTTGACGCTCTTCTTCTTCATTGCGTTGTCGTTCTTCTTCGAGAGCGCGTTGGCGCTCTTCTTCTTCTTTACGCTTTTCTTCTTCTTTTTGCTCTTCGACGCGACCTTTTTCTATTTTTCTTAATTCCTTGAGGGAAAATAATACAGAATTTTCTTTTCTTTCAGGCATAGTTATGAACTCCTTGTTCACACCGATAATATTGAATTCGAGAGATATGCAACTCGAACGGATTATAGGTAAAAAACTTAATGGCTCCCATTGTTGAATGGGTTGTGTCAGTAAAATAAAACCCGCATCAAAAACACCTTAACAAGTGTCTTTTGCCGGATTTGGGACAGAACAAAACAACAAAGGCTACGGCCTGCCTGTCCATTTTATAGTTATATAGGTATACAGTTCAATTATCAATATTTTTTTTGCAGACAGAACAAATATAACAAAATGAAATAAAGACCCACCAAAAGTGGAAAAACAGGTTAAAAGCAACAATAATCACTTCTTACCACACATAAAAAGTAAAATTCAACCGAAAAATTATCTAAAATTAAGAAATTAAAACAATTTAGTCTTTCTACAATTTTTTGATGATATCAAAATTTTATTCCTTGATTTTGGAATATTGACAACACTTTGAACTTTCTGGGCAACGACAAACAGCCGAATTGTTGTCACAACAAGGCTGGGCTGCATCATCACAATTGTAATTGGTACACCTCATGATTAATCTCGAACGAGGATAATCGATGATGAATTCAAAATATTTCAGAATTTCATGAGAAAGAATGAAGTCGATCTGGGGGATTGAAGGGTAGGTTTCCGCCCAAAGTCCCTGCCAATAATCGGATTCAACCGGAATTGATTCTATTTTCATTGTTTGAGGCAACAAAGAATTGCGAGTAAAATCGATCTCAGTTACAGCCGGGACTTTTTCATCGGCATCATTGGAGTAAGTATTTTCAGAATCGGGGTTGAGTCGATGCCACTCCTGCCCTCTTCTCACAGCCAATTCTTCACAGGCGCTACGATTGTTCCCTGCCCCGCCTATCAATGCGATGCGATTGATTCCGTCAAGAATTTCACTCTCAAGTGTTTGACCCGCCAACTGAATATTACCCGTGGTTATGCTATACATTTCATTGTTGGAATTCAGAACTTCAGTTATTCTGGTTAACCCACTCTTTGTAATCAGATTACGATTTATTCCGGTAGATACCATACCGTACATATTAACCCCGGAAATTGGATAACTGCCAGGACGATCAAATTTAGAGGGTGGTGCATAAGCTAGATCATTGGGGTCAAGGGGAAAGGGATCAGACTCTACACACACCTGGATGGTAACCCTGGTAGAATCGAATTCGGTCTTCTGGTTGTCCAGCAACAAATTTCCTCCTCCTGCCAGAGAGAAGTCTATAACCGCATAACCATCTTCCGCCAAATCCTGATTTGTAGCCGGCTGTTCTTTTAGAAAAAGAATATTAGGCCAGCGCTTGTCATCTTCATCCCAATAAAAAGTGCATTGTTTATCTTGGGAATAATTGAATTTGACTGCAAATTTCCTGAAAATATCTCCCCCAATAACTCCATCAACAGAAGAAATAGAATCGGGAAGAATGGAATTTACATCTGCCATCTTGATTACAGGAAACCTGTCAAGGGAGATTCTGGCAGCAATTCGTTCTCCGCTGCCAACTGATAAATTGTCAACAATGGCCAGAGGAATCTCTTCTATGAAGAATTGATTGGGTTCCAAAGTTGAATCATTTACAACAGTAATGGGAAAATCAGTGGCCAGAAGAAAATTCAGAATAGCTTCTGAGCCAACCAGAGGGGCATTGCTATAATCGTAGTAATTTAAAACCACCCCAACTGTCGGAGGATATTGCAAATTAGTGGAGTCCTGCATGTTTACCGGTACACAATACTCAAGGTAAAGGGGAAAGGATTCTTCTTCACAGGAAAAGAATAATTGCAGAAAAATAAAAAGTAAAAATAATCTTTTCATACCAGGCAGACTATAGCCTAAATCCCGTCAATTTTTTACTACTTTTTCAAGATATTTGATCACCTTTGGAAATCCGCCTTTATTTATCAATCGGACATAAGTGCTGCGATAATTCCTGATAAGGCTTACTTCATCGGTGACAACATCGTAAACCTTCCACTCTGAAGAAGTTTTGAGCATTTTATAAGCAACAGTTATCTGATCTTCCCTTTTGCCATTAACTTTATTCAAAGTAGTGGTCAGTTTGGCCCTTTTCCCAATAATTTTCCGGTTTTTAAAAGAAATTTTGTACTTTTTATGCTTTTGTAGTTTTTTTGTATAACTGTTCTGGATCATTTTGGTAAACAGTTGGACATATTTCTGTTTCTGTTCTGCATTAATCTTATTCCAGGTTTTATAAAGAGCAGCCTTGGCCATAATTTCAAAGGCAAAATATTGTTTCAACTGAAGATAAAAGTTATTCCGCTGAAATTTTGACATTTTCTTTTTAACTTTCAATTTTACCAATTGCTGAAATGCTTTGATTCTTCCTTCCGGGGTTTTGCTTTGGTCTATTTCAACCTTGCAATCATCAACACATGGCTTTTTAGCCGAAAGAACGGGCACAAAGAAAATAAATGACAAAAAAAGAATTAAATATTTCATGGTTAACCTCCTGGGGGAGAATTGTAAC
>JAQICJ010000283.1 GCA_027858615.1 Deltaproteobacteria bacterium | reverse complement strand
GACAACCCCGCTGCTTTCTTCAACTGCTTCAGTTACTTCGGGCTCGGAGACAACCCCGCTGCTTTCTTCAACTGCTTCAGTTACTTCGGGCTCGGAGACAACCCCGCTGCTTTCTTCAACTGCTTCAGTTACTTCAGTTGCTTCAGTTGCTTCGGGCTCAGAGGCAACTTCACTGCTTTCTTCAACTGCTTCAACTGCTTCAGTTGCTTCAGTTTCAGATTTATTTGAAATTTTATTGGAAACGACTTCTGAAATTTCTTCTTTATTAGTGGGAATTTCCTGGTTTTCATATTCAGGTTGCTTTTTCAAATCAACAAAAGGGAAATTATGAGCACCGGGAACAAATTTAGCCTTATCGACCTTGGAATTATTTTTGCTTGGAACCCTTTCTTCTTCTACCTGAGAGACTGATTTACTTTTTCTTTTTCTGCCGGGGACAGGTGTTTTGAATAGTTCGTTTTCATCTTCTTCCTGATTTAACTTCAATCTCAGAGTTGATTTTTTGGAACTGGGGGAAAGATCTTTGCCATCCTGGTAATAAAAAGGTGATTCTTCAACCGCGGCTTCACTTTCTACCAATATTGACTTGTCAGGGGCATCAAAATTTACTTTGAGAGGATCATTCGGATTTAAAGAAATCTCACCACTGGCCAAACCTACTATTGAACCGGAAAGCCCTGTCTGTTCTTCGGGGTGTCTATCCTTTTTGACCACTCCGAAGGAACCACTGACCATCTGCTGGGAATCATTGTTGGAATCAGGTGAAGCTACATCAACATTAAGACGAGACTTTTCCTTGGAATTAGTCTTTTCCTTGTTTTGCTTGTCTTTTTGCTTTCTTCTTCTCTTTCTTTTTTTGGCCAAAGGATCCTCGCTGTTATATCAAGAGGCTAAAACCCCGCAATTTAATTATTATAAAATAACGGGCGTTATTTTTGCCCGGATTAAATAGTTCCCATTCCAAAAAAGAAGGTCATCGCCTGGAACTCGGAATTTGAATTGCTCTGCTTTGTCGCAACTTTTTAAATAGTATCAACTATGTCTGCGAAGTTACTCCGCGCATCTCGATCCAACTTCAGCCCCAGTCAAAAAAACCCATTCTGGGAGGGGAACTAAACAGAATTATCTCCTGTTCAATCGACTACTTTATAACTTACAACCACAATAAAAGCAATATCTGTAATGAATAATCGGCAAATTCCACTTGAATTTAATGAAAAGCCAGCAAAAAGAAGAAAAGATCCGAACAAACTCAGAAAGCTCTAATAATTTCATTCTAAAACATGTCGTTTAGTTCATGTCAAATCAAAGCTTTTCAATACAATTTTTGAAACCCTGAAGAGATCTTTCAATTGTTTTTTGCTCAAGACAATATGAAAGTCTGAAATAGCCTTTACGTCCAAATCCTCTTCCCGGAACAGCCAAAATCTTTTCTTCCAGCAGGAGTTGGCAAAAATGATAATAAACACGCAGGGGTGATTTTACCAACAAATAAAAAGCTCCCGAGGGCTTTGTGATCTCATAGCCATATGAAACAAGATTGTCATAAAAAAGATCTCTTTTTTGCTGATATCCGCTAACCTCAACGCTGACTTCCTGAAGATTTTCAATAACTCTCTGCATAAAGGCGGAAGCGTTTACAAAACCCAGGGTACGATTGGCAAAATTAAGAGCAGCAAGAAGTTGACTGCCATCATCAATCGAAGGAGCAACTGCGGCATAGCCTATTCTTTCACCGGGAATACCTAGATCTTTGGAATGAGAATAACACATTATTGAATTCTTAAAGATATCCAGGTTTTGAGGAAGCTTTATGTTGTCGTATACCAGTTTTCGATAGGGTTCGTCTGAAATGACAAAGACTTCTGAATAACCACGATCGGAGTGCTTTTCCAGCAATTCTTGCAATAACTTGAGACTGGTTTCAGAATAAATTACTCCAGCAGGATTATTGGGGGAATTCAAGATAATTGCTTTAGTTGAGCCATTCAAGACAGCTGCAATTGCTTTGAGATCGAGGGAGAAATCATCTTTGCTCTCCACAACAATTGTTTTACCCCCGTTGTTTTCTATGTAAAATTTATATTCCGGAAAAAAAGGTGAAATAATAATAACCTCATTACCTGAATCGAGGATTGAATTGAGCACGATATTCAGTGCGCCGGCAGCTCCGGTAGTCATAACCAGATTGTCAGGAGATATTTCCTGTTTTAAATGTTTGTTAAGTGCTGCAGCCGCGGCTTTTCTGGTGGAAAAAAGACCGTTGTTGCTCATGTAGCGATGTACACCCTTGTCAGTTTTGGCAGCTACAGCCATGAGTTCTTTTTTGAATGCAACCGGCGGTTCAATAGTGGGGTTACCCAGGGTAAAATCAAAAACAGCCTCTGATCCATATTTTTTTCTGTAATCGTTGCCTATTTCAAACATTTTTCGGATCCAGGAAGAATTTTTCATCCTTTCTTCCATCTTTTTCGAAATTGCCATTATTTTCCTCCAGGTTAATAAAAAGTTCTAACTGTTTGTAACCAACTTCTTTAAATAATCCCTTTCTTTGATAACACTTTGGGCAAAAGCAAATTCTTTTTCAGCCCGCTGCAAATTGTGCTGCCAAGCATAATCATAAGCTTCTTTGTCCCATTTGAAGTACTTTTCTTCAAGGGTATCAATTGCAAAACGCAAACTCAACTCCAGGGCAATTGTTTCACAGCTCAGGTGAATTATAGGCAGTAAGTGCTTAATTCCTTCGGGTCCGACGGGCAGATAAAATTTGAAAAATTCAGCAGCTGCTTCCCGCTCAAAAGTATCTCCCCGTCTGCACCAGGAACGTAAAAAATCACCAATTTCACCGAAATAAGAATGACGACCCGCGGTATCAAGGTCAATTAAAATCGGTCCTGCACCTGTAATCAGAAAATTATCGGGTTTGGGATCGCCATGAACTACGCCGCAAACATGATTATATTTTTCCGGAACACCCCCCCGCTCCAATCTTTCAGTAATTCTTTCTACCAGTTTTTCCACCCTGGAAAAAACTGGATGCTGCCTGTTATGAGCGAGAGCTTTATTTTTGAGTTGCAAATATTTTGAAGTATTGTGAATATCTCTATGTTGACGAAATTTATAGGTAAAATCCTCCAGAGTACGATGAAAACTTCCCAGATGAGCTGCCGCCCCTTTCAAATCTTCTGCTTGGGCAGACCTGCCTGAACACCAGGAAAGAATTCTGAAAATTCCCTTTGTTCCCTGGATGTAATAACTGCCATCGTCAGTTGGAAGAATTGAAATTGTATTGATTTTTTTGACCTTGAGAAAATCAGTCAACCTGGCAATATCAATATTTACTTCGGGAGGAAAAATGGGGCTGACTCTCTGGAGAATATATTTTGAGAAATCAGAAAGCTCAAGCAGCCAGGTATCGTTGATTAAACCTGCTTTTAAAGGAACAAAAATAACTTCTCCCTGTAAAAAGGAGTAATTTTTCCGCAGAAAATTTAGATGAACCTGGGAAAACAACATGAATTTACCCTGACCGGGAACTAACTATCCGGAAAAATATGGGTGTTGATAATGCCGTTGTAAACTTTGTTTACGAATCCGGCGATAAAGGCTTTACCCGAATCATCCAGGTTGACAGTAAGCTTACCACCTTTTTGTTCAACCAGAATATCATCACCGTTTTCAACAAAACCCTTGGCTTTGGCTGTAGCTACAGCAGCCACAGCTCCGGTTCCGCAGGCATTTGTAAAACCCGCTCCCCGCTCCCAGACAGCAAGATCCATGTGGTTATTATTGACCATTTTGGCAAAACCCACATTTACTCCATCTTCTACTATCTGTTCAATAGAAGGTCCCATCTTCTTGGCAATTTTAACCAGATCTTCATGTTTCTCTTCAATGAAAGTCACACAGTGGGGATTGCCAACATCTACAAAGGTAAATGGATAACCGTTGAATTCATGTAGTTCATTTCCCACAACCGGAACTCCGATTTCAGATTTAACTACCGAGGAAAAAGAAGAATCAACAGGGGAAACTCCCTCCAGAATACCTGAATCGGTTTCGATGAGAACCTTGGTATTGTAGTCGATCATCCCACAATCACTCAAATATTTTATGACACAACGCAAACCGTTGCCACACATTCTGGCAATGGTCCCATCGGAGTTGATAATTTTCATTTTGAAGGCGGCTTTGCCTTCTCCCTCTGAAATTACCAGCACACCATCAGCACCTATCCCCCGACGTCTGTCACATAAAAAAGAAACCTGCTCGTTGGAAAAGGGGAATTTATATCCAAAATAATCAAAAACTATGTAGTCATTACTAATGGCTTGATATTTTTTGAAGGCAATCAGCATCTAATTATCCTTTCAGTTAATACTGTCAACTTGGGATAAAATCATAAAATTAAATTTTATCAATTTAATTGAGAATCAGTTTCTCAAATCGAGGCAGATATCAAAACCCGAGAAAACGATCCAGAGTAATAGAAACAGCTGAACGCACACTGAGGTGGTTGTATTCCACCGGTCCCTTGATGGGAGGAAGAATATAATCGGCAGCTTCCAGTATTTCAGGGGCAAGCCCCCAGCCGGTTCCAAAAACAAGAGCCAGGGGGCGTTTCAGAGCTCTCAGTTTCTCATAAGAAATCATCTTTACTTTTAATTCTTTACGAGCAGAAGTTACCACTATCAACGGAGGCTCTCCAAACTCCTGTTCCAATTTTTCGAGAGCGGAACTGAATGAATCAACAACCCTTGTAAGTTGAAAAGACTGAGCTCTTCTGGGATTGTGTTTCAACCCCCACCCTTCTTTCCAGTGTCCAATTATTTTGTTGACCAGCTCCTGTTGCAGCTTGACGGGAGTAATCAGTTGATAGGAATGAATACCGTACGATTTTGAGGCCCTGGAAATATCGTGGATATCAAGATTGGTGACTGCAGTTGTAACAATCTTGCCATTTTTATTTAAAACAGGATAATGAACCAGGAGTACTCCTGTTTTACCAGCAATTTCCAGTAGAGATTTTTTTTCAGTCATAGGTAAAGTCTGTTCTTCCAACGGTTATTGTTTATTATCTGAATTTGAATATCGGGTAAAAAGATCTGGACGCCTGTTTTTTGTTCTTTCCAAAGAGCGCTGGTGGCGCCATTGCTTGATTTTAGCATGGTGACCCGAAAGCAGGACTTCCGGTACTGATTTGCCTTGGAAAATCCTGGGTCTGGTATATTGTGGATATTCAAGCAAGTTGCCGGCATGGGATTCTTCGTCCAGGGAATCGGAATTGCCCAGCATATTCGGTATCAATCGTGATACTGTTTCTATAAGTACCATGGAAGCTACCTCGCCACCATTCAAAACATAATCACCAATTGATATTTCCAAATCCACATAATTTTTGATAATTCTTTCGTCAATTCCTTCATACCGGCCATTGAGTAAAACCAGGGGGCGATCAAACTGGTAAAGACTAACTGCTTTTTTTTGATTAAAAAGTTCACCTTGAGGAGTGAGATAGATAATCAGAGGATTTTCAACCAATTTCCTCGCTGCCTCCAGACAAAAAGCTGTGGGCTGGGGAGTCATGACCATTCCAGCACCTCCACCGTAAGGGACATCATCTACTTTGCGATGTTTATTATCGGCATAGTCTCTGATATCAAGGAGATGACATTTCAGAAGATTGTTCTCGACAGCTTTTCCAATGAGCCCGGTTGTAAGAAATCCGTTGAATATCTCTGGGAAAATAGTGCAAATTACAATCTCCATAAAAAATCCTGAACTGTTGAAGGATTAGTTCCAGTAAAAGAACAATTCCAAATTAACATAAATATCTCCATAAAAAAAATTTAATTTACCAATTGTAGTGTCTGAAAAGATAGTAGAACAAGCAAGGAAAGAAAAACTTGAAGATGCGGAACTAGTATTTGTTATCGGTAAAACAAGCTGCTACATCGCTGATAACTACCAGTTGTTTCTGAGGATCGTGTTCATGAAAATATTCGGAAGGCAGAGGATACATCCGTTTCACTCCTGCTGGTGAAAGAACAATTAAAATAGGATAAGGTGCCTGATTATCAAGAAATCCTTCAATTACTCCGAGGTTTTCTCCTGATTCGGTAACCAAGTTGAAACCTTCAAGTTGATGAATATAGATTTCATCATCATCAAGCTCCGGCAAATCTTCTTCAGGCAGATAAAGTTCATGGTTGCGTAAGGATTCGGCCTGATTGCGATCTTTGATTTCTTCAAATTTAATTATGGGTATACCCCGGGAAAGATATTTTATTTTTTCTTTATGATATTTTTGATAATTGGATGCTCCAATCCAATTTTTAGTAATAAGATAAAAGTATTAAAAA
>JAQICJ010000266.1 GCA_027858615.1 Deltaproteobacteria bacterium | reverse complement strand
CGTTAGGAGGGTCCTTTCAGGTTTTTCAGGATCTGCAACCAGGTGTCGGGATATCTTTTCTTGATAATTGCAAAAGCTTTTCGCGCCAGATAAATTGATTTATGGTTGAGTGTTTTCTGCAGCCAGATCGGTTTTACCTGTTCCAGTTTGCTCAGAAGAAAAAGTCCCTTGGTAACATTGGCTATTTTGGCAGTACCAAGCAGCTCTTTTGCCAATTTCCTGGTTTTGGTCAACTTGTCTTTGTTAAGTAATTCAATAATAGACCTGCTGTATTTTTTTCTCTGGGCTTTGGTGAGATTATTACCTTTTCGGATAGTTATGTCTGAATTTACGATTTGGGAAAAAACCTTTTTAACTACACTTTCATCTTTTTCTTTTTCCAAAAATCCGGACAAGGTTTCCTTGTTTGAGAGAAGCAATAATCTCCAGGCTGCAGTTCTTATCAAGCCATATTTTGTTTTGGTGTATTTTCTGATCAGGTCAAGATTGTTTTCCAGAATTTTCCGGGAAACCTTAGTAATTGCTTTTTTTGTGCAAAGATGAGTGAAACCTTTCAATTGAAGATTATCATTCCAGGAAGCAAAAAGATTGTAAATAACACTAACGGGAGCCTTGGCCAACAAATTCCCCAGAGCAGGCTGAAGCAGTTTTTCCAACCTGTCAAATCCCTTGCAGGAACTTACTGCCAGCACCGGAACAGGAATTTTCATTTCCAGAGAGTTTAATTTGTATCTTTTGCGATTATATTTGGTCATTTTAAAAGGGGGAGTAATCGAATAAAGACGCATGAGGGAACGATTCGATTCAAGCTGCAACAGATTTTTCAAAAAAATTCCCGAAGAAAAAGTATCTGTTTCCTGAAAATTCTTATTGAGCCAGTTTTTGAAAAAATTACTGGAATCAATATTGAGTTCAGGAATATTCCTATTAGCTAAAAGTTTGCTTTTATTGATGCCTGTACCGACAATCAAACCCTGGGCATAAAAGATTTTTCTTTCCCGGTTGGCTTTCCAGTATTTTTTTGCAAACTCGGGAAGGAGATTTCTGGAGGGATTGAAGGTGAGCAGAAAGTTTGCTGTTCTGCGCATGGTGCTGGCCGGGGAAGTTTGGGCAAGTTCCTGAAGAAAATCACTGCAATTGATGTTTTTCAAGGCAAAAGCATGGAGACATTTTAAGCGGACATCAAATCTGATTTCCGGGTTTTTAATCAATGATTTTATTTTGCGGGAATAAACCGGAGAATTTGCCAGCACATAACAAGAGAGGATTGTGTTATCCTTGTCGGAAGGCTGATCAAGGCTTTCCTTTAAATATTTATTGGAAGCCTTGAAGTTGGATAGACCCCAGATAGCAAGAAATTTTATTTTAAGGTTGCGCTGCTGAGAGGCAAAGAACTGCAGATCCTTGAAAATTTTTCTGTTACCGTATCTGGCAGCAAAATAAATAGATTTCTTAATAAATTCATTTTGACGCTCAGAAAGCATTTTCTTGGGATTCTTTTTCTTAATATATTGTTTTTCCGCTTTTTTCCAGATACGTTTGGCCATTCTGATTACAGGAACCACACTGTTGGGATTGCCTAACCTGCTTAATAAACGTCTGGCGGTTTCCTTCTGGGAGAGATTTTCATTGGAAAGAGTTTCAAGCAATGGTTTGAGAGAGCGACTGGAAAGTCTTTTCAACTCATTGATCGCCCATTCCTTTTTGGTTGAACTGCCTGCATTATTCTTAAGGTAAAAAAGATAGGGAATGTATCTTTTGTACAAATTCATGAGCAATTCGCCAAATACCGGACGGTGAGTATAAACAAAAGAAAGGGGATAAATTGCTTTTTCCAGATTATCAAGGTTTTCTATCAATTCATCTATATCGAGGGCATATTTGCCGGCTCTGCGAACCAGATCGTCCTCTGAAGATCTTTTGATTATGTTATGATAGATTTGAGAAGCTGCTTCAGGTTTGTTCTGCTGGAGCAGTAAAGAAGCCAAGGAAAAATAATAATTCATTTCGTAGGGATCAAGCCGAATCGCTTCCCGATAAGATTTAATCGCCCCTTTGTAATCTTCTAGTTTGATAGCCAGTTCCCCAGCCTTGGCCCAGGAGGCGGCGCTGCTCGTACCCTTTTTTATGGCCAATCTCAAATATTTTCTGGCCTTGTCATCATCACCCATTACCGCCCAGGTATTGGAAAGTTGTTCATAAAATTCTCTGGATCGGTTGGGTATCTGCTTGATTGCGAGTTTGAGATACTTGATTAATTCCTTGTATCTTCCCAAAGAATCAAGCAAATCGATCAAACCAAGCAGGGGCTTGCTCATCTCCGGTCGCTTGCGGTGCATGCGTTCATAAATATCAAGGGATTTGCTCCAGGTTCCTGCCATAGTATATCCCCTGGCAAGAAAAAGTCCCTCCTGCAATTGCTCCGGTTGCCATTTGACAAATCTTTTGTTCAATTCTTTTTTAAGTCTTTTCAACTCTTTCCAGGTTTTCAGCAGACTGTTTCCAATTTTGCGAGACATGCGAAAATTACTGTTTTTTCTGGCAGCTTCCATCCCTTTTTTAAAGATTTTTATAGCTGCTTCCACCTGTTTTTGTCTGCTTTTTATCTGGCCATGCAGGAAAAGCAAGTTAGCATCCTGGGGTTTAAGTTTGATTCCTTTTTTTATGTAAAATTCAGCTTCCTTGTATTTTCCCACCTCCAGTAGAACTTTGGCAATGGTAAAAAAGCCTTTTTCTTTTTTGAGAAACATTCTGGAACCCAGGATTTTTTTCCAGGTGGAAAGAGCTTTTTGCCTTTTACCCCGAGCCCAGTACTGCTGTCCCAGATTGATGTAATGCTCGTAATCCATAGGCTCAAGCCTGATCAGTCTTTTGTAGACATCAATAACCTTTTCGGGCTTGTTCCACTGAGCGTAGATATCTGCCAGTGCAATCAACAAAGAACCGCTGTTAGGATATTTGCCAAGGAGAGAACGAGTCAACCTGAGAGCTTTTTTCTTCTTGCCCAGTTTTTCATAACTTCTTGCCAATTCAATGGCAAATTTGAGTTGAGATGGAGCAGCCCTGACCAGTGCTTTTCTTTCTGCAATAATTTTTTCGGGCATCGCCCCTGATTTATCCAGCAATCTGATGAGAGCAAGTCTGTAATCAACATTGCGCGGAGATTTTGAAATAGCTCTTCTGAAATGGTATTCAGCTTTGTCAAAATTGCCCAGTTCACTGTGAATTTTGGCTTTGATACTGTGTTGAAAACCACTGGGATTACCCCATTTTGCAGCAAACATCTTCAGGATTCGGGGTAACTCATCGCGTCTTCTGCCAATTCTGACTATTCTGTTCACCAATTCTTTGCGAACCCAATGGTCTGAACTGGTTTTCCCCATTGCCTGCCAATAAATTTTAATTGCTTTCTGATCTTTGCCCATCTTTTCATGAACTCGCCCGATTGCTTTGAGAATTTTAACTCGACGTCGATTATCGCCATAGACCATTTTGTAAAGTTGCCTGAATTGTTTCAAAGCTTTTTTAAAATGCATGCCTGTACTAAGCAGTTGAGCAAATTCCCATCTGATACTGAAATTTTTCGGCTGTAATTTGAGCAGATTTTTAAAATAGGTTGTTCCGCCTTCAATATCACCACCTAAAACTGAAAGTCGGATTAATTCTTTGAGGAGTCTTTCTCTGATTCTTTTCTTCTTAACTCGGGACAAAGCTTTGTTGAGATTGATTCTGGCTTTTTTGTAATTGTTTTTTTTTAAATATAATTGTCCCAGTACTTTAAAAACTTCATATCTTTTGTCATTGGTTTTTACAGCTTTCTGGAGTTGTTTTTCCGCTTCATCCAACTTGTCAATTTTGATTAAAAGTCGAGCCAGAATAACCCTGTATTGAAAATTTTTGGGATTATTCCGGATATTAATTTTATATTGTTCAAGCAATCGATCCAAAGAACTGTAGTTTTGATAGAGATGGACAAGTTTTCTGAAAGAAAAACCGTCATCCGGACGCTTAAAGAGCATTGCCTTGTAACGGGCAATCATAGCCGGAGTAAAACGATTTCTTTTGACCTTCCAGGCCTGAGTCTGAAAAGGATAAAAAGCAAATACCAAAAATAGTAGAGAGGAAATAAATGTTTTCATGATTAATTTGGTGGAGGAAGAATATCAAGTGCTTCGACAATAATTTTGTTGATTTTATCCTGGCAGTTCTCACTGTTGATTCCCGGAGGTGTTCCTTGTTTTTTGTTAGTATCGGCAAAGAGATCTATCTTTAAAGAATTATCAGCGGCTGCAGGTTTTTTATCAATACAGACATTATTGATGATGGTGATAGCCAGTTTGAGTTTGTTAATAATTACATCATAAAAATATCGTGAAATACCAATGGAACTGCTGGCTTCTGTTTTTAAATTGATGATTGCACTGTAAAGATTTTCTACTGTTTCGGTTCTGGAACCTTTTTTCCAGGTTTTAAATGCATTATGCAGTGGTTTTCTGATTTTTTCCCTCTGTTTCAGGAATTGCATGCGATTTTTAGTATCTGATAATTTATTGCGCAGAATATTGTTTTCCTTTTCCTGTTGTTCCTTTTTTTTTATAATTTTATCGTTGTTTTTTTTGCAGATGAGAATTTCTTCTTTTTTGTCTTCTATTTTTGATCTCAAATCATTTTTACCCAGAGAACCAAAAAAATAAGCAATAAAAAAGATGACAAAACCAATAATTATCAGTGAGATTCTCATCCCCCAAGTACTGTGGGTAAACTTTTTGAAGTAATTTAATACTTTTTTGGTCTCTTCCAAATCGAATTTTTGCTTCTTTTCAGAAGGAGAATTTTCTTGGGGTGTTTTTTCCATTTTTTTTGGTTTGTTGTTTTTATTATCTGTTTCCATATGTTCAAAACCTTAAGTTCGTTGATTTGGGGATGGAATAGGTGCAATCAACGACAACATCTGACCTGTAGGCCAACCATCTCTGCGATAAGAAAAAAACTTTTCCTGATCACAAAAGGTACAATGATTAAAACTACTGATATTTTTACTCAAGATTCCACTTTTTAGCAATTTACTTTTCACACTGCCTGCCAAATCTATGTATTTCTTATTTTTTGAAGAGTGGGGAAGGATGAATTCTTCAAGATTCTGCTCTCTGAACTGTTGGGCAACTTCAAGACCGGTCTCAAAACAACATCTGCCTATTGCCGGTCCGATAGCTGCAATAAACTGATGAGGAGATTCCCCGGCCAACTGACAAAGAGCATCAACTCCACTGCTGATGATACCTGCAATAATTCCCCGCCAACCTGCATGAAGCGCTGCAACAGCATTGCCCCGGGAAGTACTCAATAATACCGGCAGACAATCAGCAGTATAGACAGCAACACAAATTCGGGGATCCTTTGAAATAATTCCATCGGCATTGGCTTTTAAAAGATCTTCATAAGAATTTTCCAGGCCGGCTTTTACTACAGTGTTGCCATGGACCTGGTTTACCAATCTCAGAGAAGAAGAAGACAATCCCAATTGCCGGAAAAGTTGACGGCGGTTTTTACAGACATTTATCTTGTCGCCCTTTTTATAATGCATATTGGCCGAGGTAAAAACACCGGAAGAATATCCACCTATTCTGGTAGTAAAAGCATGTTTTACCGGAATTTTGCTTAGAAGGGGTGCTTGCAGAATTTCAATTTGAGTACTTGTTTTTACCATAAACCACTAATTCCATTTCAGGATTTTTCGAGAATATCCAGGATAGCCTGCATGTCAGTGGGCACCTGGGAAGAATATTCCATTTTCTTACCACTGAGAGGATGGGTGAACCCCAGTAAAGAAGCATGAAGAGCTTGACGACCAAGTTGTTCGTGCAGTTTTCGAGTCAGGTCGGTCCCACCCTTTTTTCTGTAAAGGGGATCACCAAGCAGGGGATAACCGGCATCATAGAAATGCACTCTCACCTGGTGAGTCCTGCCTGTATCCAGTTGCACTTTAACCAAGGTTGCATCCTGCCCCCAGGTTTTTTGAACAGAATAATGAGTGATGGCCCGTTTTCCCTTTTTTACTTTGGAGCTGAACTTTATTCTGTGCCGGGGATTTCTGCCATATAAAGTGGAAAATGTACCTTTGACAATAGGGAAATAACCTCTTAAAACAGCTGTATATTGCCTTGTGATTTCATGACGACGAAAATCTTCCACCAGCTTTTCCTTAGCTTTCTGACTCTTGGCAACAACCAGCAACCCGGAAGTATCCTTATCTATCCGATGAACAATTCCCGGTCTCAATTCACCTTCTGGACAACTGAAGGTTCCCCTTCCCAAAAGGGCATTGACCAAAGTTCCGTCAGGATGCCCTGGAGCTGGGTGAACCACCATTCCGGCTGTTTTGTCAACCACAAGAACATCTTCATCTTCATAAACAATTTCCAGGGGAATCTTTTGAGGAACAGCCTTGGAAAGAGGCGGTGGCACCGGTGTATATTCTACAATATCACCTTTTTTCAAACTGGAAGAAGCTTTTACCTTTTTTCCATTTACCAGCAAAAGTCCCTTTTTAATCGATTTTTTGATATTAGATCTGCTGTCTTCTATTTTGCGTGAGAGCCAGAGATCAACTCTGCTGTTGTCTTGAATAACTTTAAATCTTGTAGTCAAATTGATTTGTCATGGAAAGTGGTAGCTAAAAACAATAAAGGATTACCAAAATAATTTTGAAATTCAGAAATCTGAGGCGAAAATCGATCAGAAAATAGAAACTGCAGAAAAATAATTTATTTTACAGAATTCTACCAGATTGATGATTTGACGTTACGCATTTCATAAAGAAGAACATCCACCAGAGTGTGCTCATAGATATTCATTTCATAAATATCGGGAGTTACTCTGTCTTTATAATGGCTGCGACCCTCTTCAATCTGATCTGCCAGAGCTTCAAAAACATTGTCTTCGAATATGGCTTTTTCCAGAACTTTCATATTGTAGAGTTTAATGTCCGAGGCAATAGTTTTGGCATATCTGTAAGCTCTTTTGGGATTATCATATTTTCTGGCCATTACTGCTCCTTCAAATTGGGATAATTAATTATTGGGGATTATTTTACCTGCACACCATCAAACAGTCAAACTATTATATCCACCAGATTAATAGTAAATCTGCAAAGACATGAAAAACTGAAAGGTGTCAAAATTGTAATAATCGGTATAAGCGGGAGTAATTGGTTCATTATTCATGATTATGCGCTCCCTTTGCTTTTCAACATCCACCGGTTTGGGAAAATAAAAACGCAATCCCAGATTCAATACCACCTGATCTTCCATAATGGTAAATTCAATCCCTGCCCCGCCAAAAAGATTATTGCGCTTTTTGGGAGACCCCATATCAATTCCAATACCTCCACAGGCAAAGGTGGCATAGTTTTTTTTGCGATAGAAGTAGACCACCCCGGACAACTTCAAATTTGGAACAAATTGCAGAGCTTTTTCATTTAAAAGATCAGAAGGCGGAGTGGAAGTAACCCGGTTAAAATCATATTCAAGATCTACCCCTGCTACTCCCATGAATCTTGAAGACAGAATAATTCCAGCAGATGCCTGATCTCCAAACCCAATCTGAGGACCAAAACCAAAGGAGAAGCGACTGGTTATACCTTTTCTGGCCGAACCGACAGCAGGAAAAAGAAGGAATAACAGAACCAGAAAAACCTGAAGGTATTTATTCATTGGTATTCACTCCAATCTCCCACAAATTCAACTTCATATTCAAGCTCTATCCCTTCAAGTTGTCGAACTTTTGTTTTTACCAGTTCCATCAGATTTCTTATTTCTTGGGAATCCGCTCTGCCGTTGTGAACTATGAAATTAGCATGGCTTTCATATACTCGAGCATTTTCAGTATGCAAACTTTTGAGGCCCGCCTCATCAATAATTTTCCCGGCAGGTTTGCCTAAATCCCTTCTGTTTTTGAAAACACAGCCGCAAGATGGATATTTTCTTTCCTGCTTGGCCAGGCGTGTCTGTTGAATTCTGTCCATTTCTTCTCTGATTTTGCTTTTTCCTTCAGTTATCAGTTTGAAATATGCTTTTAAAATAATTTGATCTTTCAGTTTAAACGGGGATCTTTTGTAAGAAAAATCTCCTGGCTGATTGCGATATTCCAATTGAGAACCTGAACTGTCAACAACCAGAGCCGAATGGATAACCTTGGAAATTTCACCTCCAAAGGCCCGGGCATTCATATAGATTGCTCCTCCAATACTACCGGGAAGTTGAGTAAGAAATTCCAGCCCGCTCAAACCTTGTTCCAAAGCCAAATGAGCAAGCTTATGGGAAGAAAAACCCGCTTCCACTCCCAGTAATTGGCCCTTGATTTCGAAAGCAGCCAGACCTGTGAGCATCACTGTAATTCCATTTATGCCTCGATCGCTGATCAAAATATTGCTGCCACCGCCGATAACCGTAAATTCCAAGTCCAGGTCTCTGATAAGTTTAAAAAGAATCAAAGCTTGGTCAATATTTTTGGGAAAAACTGCAATTCTGGCTCTGCCACCGGTTTGATAAGTTGAATAAGCACCCAAGGATAGATTTTTCTTGATTTCCAATTTGCCATCTGTTTTGGTCTGAACAAGTTTCAAAAACTTTGCTTCTTTTGGTGATAATTGAAAAACCATAAATCTAATCAACTCCGTAAATACAATCAGGGAATCGCTGATTTTTATTTCAAGCTTCCCTGTTTCCGCTATTATAGTATAACCTTCAATAAAGTCGATCCTTTATTTACCGGTCAATTTCCCGATCTGTTTCCTGATAATTTGTCCAAAAGAAAAAACTTGAATCTGAAAGCGAGAAACGGGAAGTAGGCAGATAGATAGTTAACAATTGATTTATCAAGTTTTTAGATTATAATTTAACAGATTGTCAAACTGGAATTTACATCTTTCTGCAAAATGACAGATCAACCTTGCAAAGTAAAATTCTGTAAAGCATTTAATTTTTCTAGGCAAATATTTTTTCTGAAACAGCTTCTCACTGTCCAAACAGGGAATAAGGAAAAGTCATGAAGTTCAAAATTACAACAATAATCCTCACCTTGATTGCGATTATACTGACTTCCTGTGCCGGGGAAAGTGTAAGATGCGGCAACGGTAAAATCGAAAATGGTGAAGAATGTGATGACGGCAACACTATCAGCGGCGACGGCTGCTCCTATAGTTGCAAATTTGAATCTGTCTGCGGCAACAGTATCTGCGAAACAGGCGAAATGCAAACCTGTCCCGAGGACTGCAATGTTTGTGGCAACGACATCTGCAATGAAAATGAATCTGTCGCCAGTTGTTTCCCTGATTGTTATTGTGGCAATTCCACTTGCGATGACGGCGAAGACCATAATATCTGCCCTGCTGATTGCCTTGCTGTCTGCGGCAACGACGTCTGTGAAGACGGTGAAGACACTGCAAACTGCCTTAAAGACTGCTTTTGTACCAACGGCACCTGTGATCCCGGTGAAACAACTACATCCTGTCCTCAGGACTGCAACAACAATCCCGTCTGTGGCAACAACGTCTGCGAAGAAGGCGAAACTGAAGCTTCCTGCCCCGATGACTGTTCTACTTCGCCCGTCTGTGGCAATAACGTCTGTGAAGAAGGCGAAACCGAAGCTTCCTGCCCCGACGACTGTTCTATTTCTTCCGAATGTGGCAACAACACCATTGACAGCGGAGAAGACTGCGATTCAAACAACCTCAACGGCCAAACCTGCTCTTCCCTGGGTTACGGCAGTGGTATACTTGCTTGCAATTCCAATTGCACCTTCAATACATCCAATTGCGATTGTCTCATCTTTCCTCAGTCCGGCTGCCCTTCCGGAGAAAAATGTACTGTGGATACAGCAACTTCCAACCGCTGTATCCTTGCAGGAGCCGGCTCCGAAATGGATCAATGTGATTCCGACAGTGATTGTGCCGAAGGTTTGACCTGTGCAGGTCTGGGAACAATCGGAGTCTGCCGGCGTTTTTGTCAAGGCCCAAATGCCACCTACGACACAAGTGATTGTATCAGCAGTCCTGGCAGTATCTGCAAATATCAAGTTCAAGACGGCAGCGGCACGGTGGTTCCTTCCACCTATCTGTGCACAGCTCCCTGTGATGTCGTCAATGCTACCGGCTGCCCCTCAGGATACGCCTGTGATCTTTACGGTATTGATCGCACCAGCAACGGCCTGCCCGATCTTTACGGTTCCGAATGTTACGATCTTAATAACAGTGCCTATTGGTGTAATTATTCTGCCTGCTCTCCAGGTTACGGCTGTTTTGATTTCACCGTTTATGGCTATGTAAAAGACTGCTTCCGCTGGTGTTCATCCACCAATGATCCCTGCGGAGGACTCGGTCTTGCCTGCTATGCTTTTCCGGAACCCGTAATTATCGGTGGAGTTGAATACGGTTATTGTGATCTTCCCGAATAAATACTCTTAACATCTACACTTAAACTAACCAGGAACTAACCAGGAACTTAAACTACCATGAAACATCAGTTTTTCTTTATATCCCTTCTGGCAATTATCACCCTCGGCTGCGATGATGACAATCAGAACAATACCAATCTTCCTTTTGAGGATCCTGTATATACCGATTCCATCGATTTCACCGGTCCGGATCGCATTTATTACACTATCACCGGCCCCACCTGGGAAGATGACAATTTACAGGTCAACGAAACGGTATTTGCAATGGGAGAAGGCTCCATCGATCCTGAAACCGGACTGGTCGTTCCGGAAATTTCACACCTGGCAGCCTATTGCAGTGATGCTACTGCCTATCTTTCTTTCTACCCGGTGTGGAAAGGTGAAGAAACAATCCCAGAAGGCAGTTATACCCTCAGTGGCAAATTAATCGATCCCCTTACCCAGGAATCATCCCCCTTTTTCTCAGTTTCGGGTGACCTTGCTGTTACCAACGGGCAATACCTGCCCATCGAAGTCACTGCGGCCCAATTACCTCCCTTAACCGCAAAACTCCATATCCTGGAAATTACTCATGAGTACACTGTCAATCAAAGCACATATACTCAGGTTACCAGAATGGAACTGGCCCAGGTCTGGAAATGTCCTCTTCCCGGAACACCTCTCTATGAAAAAATCATCAGATGGGGTTGTGAATGGATCGACGGACATATAGAAGATGAAGGCCAAATCAGCGAAAATGTTATTGCAGATACCCTCCTCACCAGCATGGTGGCCCTTGAACCACTGGGTTACCGCTATGGTCCTTTTCCCAGACCAAGTAATTTCGATGATAGAGCCGAAGTTTTTCTTGATTTCAAACAAAGTGCCTGTGGTGAATTCAGGGGATTCTTCATGGCTCTGGTTGAAACCCAGGGAATTGACGCCAACTGGTTATGGTTCTGGTTCAACCAACCTTCTTCCACAGAATATTCCATGTACCAGACCATAGAACTTCCAGCTCTGGGAACCAGCTCCGTTGTCTGGCGTTATTCAGACCATATTGTGGTTCAAGTTAATGGAATAGTTTACGATCCTACCTACCTGCTCATCAAAGAAAACCCCGATGAATATGAAGACTACATCTTTGCTAGTTTCTGTCTGGGAGAAGATGAACCCTGCTACGGAGCAAACAGCTGGTGTACAATCCCGGATGGTCCCCAGGGTGAATGCATTGATAATCCCCCTGGCTACACCGAAGGAGTCAGCCCTCCCAGATTTACCGGAGAAGACTACAGATAAAACAGGGTTGCTTTTACCTGAGAAAGTTTTGGTGAATTTTCAGTTCAAGCCTTGACAATTGTCTGCAATAACAGAAAAATCATCTCAATGGATATGACCGCAAATTTCGGGTTTTCAACTCAAATCTCCACCCTGAAACCCTTGTCTCTTCCAGTTCATATAAGTATCAAATCAAATTACGGAGCCTGACCTTATGCTTTTTCGTTCACTCTTTAAAACAATTATCCTGCTTAATCTGCTGGCAATTTTTTCAACTTGCAGCGGTTCTGGCACCAAATCTTCCCAAACTGCTCCTTCCAGCCCCAAAAAGATTTGCGAACAATTAACTCCTGAACAATGCTATAAAAAAGGAGAGAAAACTTACAAAAAAGATCAGGATAAAGGGTTTGAAATTCTGTTGGCTTCCTGCAATCTTGATTATCAGGTCGGTTGCACTGCCGTTGCAGGTATTTCAAGACAAATTCTGATGTCCTCCAAAATTAAGCAAACAAAAAGAAACCTGAACCTGCAAATACTCAGAAAATTATGTCTGCAAAAGAACCATCCTCTTTCCTGTTCTCTTTATTACGAAAATCTTGAGGACAAAAAAGAAACCGATACGGAGATTATGTCAGGATTCAATCAATATATGAGTAGTTGCCAAAAAGGTGATACTCTTTCCTGTTACCTTGTCTATGACAAAATTATCAGAAAACATCCCCAATTTCTGAAAAGAAATTTTTCTTCTGAGGAAATAGCTAATTTTACAGAAAAGATATGCAAAGCTGGCATTGGGCATTCCTGCTTCTTGTCAGCCTTCACCCATAAAAAAAAGGGCAGAAATAAGAAAGAAATGAACTTATATGTACAAGGTTGCCAAAAACAATCGAAAGACTGTTGTAATCAGGCCTTGGCTTCCATTTTCCTCTCCGTCTATAAAGGGGACAACAATTACAAAGACATGGACAAACATCTTGACAAAATGTGCCAGAACAACTATTTGCCGGCCTGCTATCTCCTTGCCCATGGGCATTTCATGAAATACTGGAAAAACAGCAATCCCAAAACAGGTTTTGAAATTGCAAAATACAGCTGCTTCAAAGGTAACCAGAAATCATGCCTCCTGCTGGCAAAAGTTCATTATTTTGACTATGGTTACAAGAAAAATCATAAACTTGCCCGTAATCTTGCTCTCAAAAGCTGCACTCACGGGTATTCATCTGGATGCACTTTTCTGGCTGAATTTTATCGTCGGGAAAAGAAAAAAGACCTTAAACAAATAACCAATCTTCTGCGTGATAATTGCGTAATTACAATCAACAAAAATAAAAACAAACATTACAATAGCAGACTTTACAGCAGGAACCACCCCCTTTACCGAAGAGGCCGCAAATATCGACGCCGTTCAAAAACTCTCTATAACAATGCCTGCGGACTTTTGGGTTATTACTGGCTCAAAAGCAATGAAGAACCGCAAAACTTCCCCATAACATCCCGCAGTGATTACTATATCAAAAATTACCTCAAAAATTCATGCAACAAATACAAAAAGATCAACTGTTTCTATTATGGAAAATATCTGGAATATAACGATGAAAAGCCTCTGAAAATAATCGGAGTTTATGATAAAGCGTGCAAAAGTGGAATTGCTCAGGCTTGTTTCAGACTTTCCCAGCTTTTTGCGTCCTCCAAAAACAAGACAATCCACAATAAAAACAAAGCCGCCAATTTAAAGGAAATCGCCTGCCGTCTCAATCCCCACCTGAAACAATGCAAATAAAGTTGCCATGAGGTTAAACCCTCTTTTTAATTATTTTTTACTATTGATCCCCATTAATTTGCAAACATCTTTTTTAGACTGGCAGTACATGATTTCTTTTTTGAATTTTTTACTTTGAAAAAGACGAGAAAAGGACGCCAAGGCCAGAAGATGCTGACC
>JAQICJ010000064.1 GCA_027858615.1 Deltaproteobacteria bacterium | reverse complement strand
ACTTATAGCTTTCTTATCAATTTTTTCAGTTCATTTTCGTTTTTTTTAATTTGAATATTCAATTCCACCTGCCGGTTAAAAGCAGATTTTTTTAATTGCCGACGCAGCATTGATATTTTTGATTCGAGCTCTCGACATTGTTTTAAAATTGATATCCGAGTTACTGCCTTACCAACGGAAAAATTTCCTGACATTTCGGAGCATTCATATCCTGTAAATCTCTCCACCCACCCTTTGTATAAAGTAGCGTAATTCTGAATTGACATATTACTCCAGGCTAAAGATTCGATAAAGGATGATTCTTGAGGGGTTAAATCGCTACCATCCATCCATTTAGTTGAAAAAAATCGTTCAACTACAAAGGCTCCCTGTTCTACTTGACTAAAACGTTTGGGGGCGATACTCAGAGCAAATTTATCTGTTTCTGTATAGAAACAAAGCATTAAAGGGTAAGGGATCATTCGGTGGATGATTTCTGCAATGCGTTTGTGTCCTTTCTGGGAAATCATTTCAATTAGCAAAATCGCCACCTCAAGGTACTCCCGCTCATTATCCATGAAGGGTAACACTTTGCAGGTTGAAGGCTTGAGAGTATATTCCCAGTAGACGTTTTTAACTTTATTGCGAAACAACTTTTTATCACGGCTAACAAGCTCACCGTTTAGGAAAAATTGCTTTTTTGGAACTCTTTTACTCAATAGAGCAGCCTCGGGAAAAGAGATACCATTCAAAACGTCTTCAATAGCCTTGTTCATTGGTCTGAACTTTCATCTAAAAGGATTAAGTAGCCAACAACTTCAAAATCATCTATTCCTTTAAAACTGTTTTTTTTGATCACAGTTCCACCAGGAGAGAAAAGACTTTCGACTCCTCGCTCCTCTGCAACCCCGGTTAAAGCCTGTACGGCTTTTGATAGTAAATTTTGGTAATGGGACATATCAATCCCGCCCTGAGTTAGTGCGGAGAAGCTTGTAATGGCTTCACTATCAATTGTTTTCCAGTTAATACTTATCTTTTTCAACAGATCCAGTATCTTTTTGGTTTGAGTGAACTGTAAAACAATTGAACCATCATCTTTCACATAAACCAGGTAATAGGGGGATAAC
The DNA here is from genome assembly GCA_027858615.1 of Deltaproteobacteria bacterium. Taxonomy (GTDB): domain Bacteria; phylum Myxococcota_A; class Polyangia; order HGW-17; family HGW-17; genus JAQICJ01. The sequence goes on along the minus strand of JAQICJ010000064.1, from coordinate 10,411 downwards.
GCATAGTTCCCATCAAAGATGTTTTGTTCACCTTCATTTTTAAGGCAAAAAATTACTCCCGGTACAAGTTCTTCTTTAATATTATCGTTGATGTGTACAACAGCATAAGCCCCCAACGGAATACTTGTAAGCCAATTTTCATTTTCTTTCATGTAATCACCCAGATCCATCCGAAAATCATTTAATGTCAGGTCTGTGATAGAAATTCCACCTTCAATATCATCAATATCAACAACCTCATTATATAGCTTTTTAAGTTGTTTTCTCCTGTATTCAAGATCGTTCATCTTCCCCGAATTGGCAAACTCAATTACATTTTCCTCACCAGTAGCTGAAATATCAAGTAGAACCATTCGGCCTGAAACACGGGCTTCAAGATTTATATACTCATCCAATTCCATGTTAGGCCAGAAATTTACCAATTGAATCTTTTCATTTTTAGACCCTAATCGATCAACTCGTCCAAAACGCTGAATAATTCTAACCGGATTCCAATGAATGTCATAGTTAATCAAGTAATCACAATCCTGCAAGTTTTGTCCTTCTGAAATACAATCAGTGGCAATTAGCAGGTCAATTTCTGCAGTAAGAGAAGCATCAACTTTTTCACGCTCCTTGGATAATGGTGAAAAAGAAGTTATTATGGAGGCAAGATCTTTACGGATGCCAGGCATCTCGGTTTTGTTTTGACCAGATCCTATGACCAAAGCTGAATAGATCCCTAACTCATTTTTAGCCCACTGAGCAATGTTGTCGTAAAGGTATTTTGCTGTATCAACAAAAGCAGTAAAAACAATGATCTTTTTATTGTCTGGATTGAGCGGATTGTTGACCTTGTAAAAAATCAGTTCTTTTAATTTCTGAAGCTTTTCATCTTGAGCTGCTTTTACGGCCTGTGAAGAAGCAATAAGCGTTTCCAGAATTTTTTTATCCTCTTCAAGTTCTTGTTGCCAGCGAATAGTATCCATATCCTGAATTAATACTTTAACTTTTTTCCCAACCATAAAAGGGGAAAAAGCATCGTCCTCTATTTCAATCTCATTTATATCTAATTCTTCCAGTTCCGGATAACTTTCGTGTTCTGCAATTTTCTGAATCAAACCATTCACTCTATCAAGAAGTTTCTCCAGCGTTATGGTAAATGATTTAATAGAACTTTCCATTCGCTTGAACAAATTAACCCTCATCAAATGAATTAAACTCTGTTCACGATCTACTTGCTTAAATACTGAGCCCCCTGCTACTTTACGGTCATATTTGTTGCTGTATTTTTTAGCCTTTTGAGGGAGAATATACTTCAATGGAGCATAAGCACTCAAGTTAAGCATTCTAATGTTTCTATTAATAATTTCAAGTGGTGGCAACCGCCCCTCTGTATCGATATTAGTCTTAATATTAACAGGTTTTAATCGCTCAGGAAATTTTCCTATTTCTTTAATATCATAATACTTTTCAATATGTTTCCTGGAACGGGCAATAGTAAGTAGATCAAGTAATTTAAAATAATCAAAATTTAAAGATTCCAGCAGGGATTCAGTTGTTCTTTCCCGTTCATCTAGTTTCAACCATGCATTGAAGTGGGTTTGAGCCATCCTCAGTGTAAGTTTTATGCTATTTATACCACTTGGTTTTAAGGCATCATCTTTTCCCTCTACAATAAAAGCAACTTGGTTTTTAAGATCATTCATCCGGTTGTTTACAGGGGTAGCTGAAAGCATAAGTACTTGGGTTTTAACACCTGTTTTGATAATATCATCCATCAATTTTGAATATCTGGTCAGTGAATCTTTTTTTCTGGCTGGGTTATTTCTGAAGTTGTGTGACTCGTCAATAACTACCAAATCATAATTCCCCCAGTTCAGAGTTTTTAAATTGATTTCCCCGGACTTGCCTTTCACACGGGTCAAATCGGTGTGGTTAAGAACATCAAAATTAAACCTGTCTGAGGAAAAAATATTTCTCTTGTCATTTACAGTATATATAGTCCAGTTTTCCCTGATTTTTTTTGGACACAATACCATTACTCTATTGTTTCGAAGCTCGTAGTATTTAATGATGGCCAAAGCTTCAAAAGTTTTACCCAATCCTACGCTATCTGCAATAATACATCCGTTATATCTCTCGATTTTATCTATAGCTCCAAGCACCCCATCACGCTGGAATTTATAAAGCTTATCCCAAACCTGGGTGTTTTTAATGCCGGTCTGAGTCTTGATGATTTTTTCTTCATCCAGTTCGCCAATAAAATCTTTAAAAATATTAAACAGAATCTGGAAATAAATTTGTTGTGGGTTTTTATCAGAATAAATTAATGAAAGAGTTTCATGAAGGATTTTTTCAAAATCACCACTGCCTTTAGCCTTATTCCATAGCTCATCAAACCAATTTAGTAAGGATTTTTCTTTTTTGGAACTTTGGAAGCAAGTGTTCATTTGGTAAGTTTCTGATAGAATAATACCTAACCCATCTGTAGTAAAATTTGATCCTCCTATTATAGCAAGATTTTTTTGATTATCCTGATTTGATATATGAATGAGATTTTGGTTAACTATTTGTGCTAACCAGCGTACTTCACATTTGGATTTTAACCAAGAAGAAACCTCTTTTGCGATATGAGATAGGTCAAGTCGATTACGCAATCGACGATCCAATTCACTTCCCAGTAAATTATTAAGAAAATTTTCTTCAGTTTTGCAACTCGGTACAAGTAGTTTGAATTTGTCAATCTTTGAAAGATTTTCTTTCATCTCTTCATACGCGTATAGAGAAAAAAGATTTGAAATCACGGAAAGGGTGCTTCCGTCATTAATATTTTCTTTGAGTTCAGAAACAACACTTCCAAGTGTTTTATTGTCAATTATTTTTGTGGTATTTTTCACTTTTATCTAACCTATAGTGATCGGTTGGTTCTTTATTTTTTTTATCATAAATCATCCTGTTCATAAATAGCTTGCTTCTTTTTTTTAAAATAAGCGAATAAAGGATTTGATGCAATAGCTAAAAAAAGACCGCCCGTGACGACGGTCTCTTTTTTTCACTCACTTTGGCATATCTCCCGATATGTGCAGTTTTTACAGCGCCAGGATTTATTGGGGAACATTAGTTCTTTTACGTTGTCCTGGGCTACGAGGACGCTGATGAGGTTGTTGGCTGATCTTAGTTGGGTCAAGGCATCTGCTTCTTCTTTCTGTGGATCCTGGCGGGTTATCTGCTTGATGTCGTGCTTGGCTGTTTTGTTGCGGATGATATCTTGGTATTGCAGATTTACTTTTTCGGCTCCAAAGTTGTTTTTGGTTGCCCAGGAATAAAGAGCCATCTGTAAATCCGGTGCTTCAGCTTTGGCTTTGTTGTTGCGTTTCACAATTTTATGGTCGGTGATGGTGAGTGATTCATCTTTGTTTCTGGTGATTAAATCCCAATAACCAACAACAGTACTGAGCAGTTCTCCAGTTTCTGGATCATGAAGGGGTAGTTCAAATTTCTGTTCTACAGCAACAATTTGTTCCGGGTCAGGTTTGAAGCCATCTTTCAGAAATAGTTCAAGTAGGCGGGTGGCTTCTTTTTGCAGCTCTTCATCTTCGATCTTGCCATTTACCACTTCTTGCAGAACCTCCAGAGAACATTCTTCCTTATCCTGTTTCAGCACGAGGTAGAAATAACTGAGTGCTCTATGCAGAGCAATACCCAGCAACATTGCATCGGGAGTTGATTCTCTCGGGATACCTGCAACATATTTGTAGTAGTAATCACGCATACAGCCGTGTAATTTGTTCACAGCAGATGCACTGATGTGGATTTTCTCTTCAACAGGGAAGTTAATAATATCAGCCATTATCCTACCCTCCTTTCTTTATCGATCAGTTCACCTATAATATCGCTGGCTTCTCGTTTGTTCAGATATTGAAGTTGTTTGTTGAATCGTTGGTTAACGTAGGTTTTAAAGTCTTTCCATTCTCCACCGAGCTGGTCCACCAGTTGGCGAAGTTTTCCCAGTTGAGCATGGGTGATGCGACCTTTGGCAGGTTGTTTTTTCTGCTTGGGCTGTTTATTGTTATTGCTCCAGGGAACCTGAGGAGTGGGAGAAGATTGTGGTTCAGTCCAGGGGATGTTGTCATCGTCAATGACTCCGGCATATGCTTGCCAGCCACATCCCAGGAAGGCGGCGGCTTTTTTGAAGCCGTTGGTGAAGGCACCTTTCTTGGCATCGGCAATGTTGGTAGAGATGTGTCCACCGGTACTTACTGCTTCGGCAAAGGGGATAAATTCTCCTTCGGACCATTTACCCAGGAAAAGGGTAAGATCGCAGCAGCATTCATACATGGTGCGACCGTTTCGGGAAGTTTTCTCATTGATATTGTATTGGCGATCGACTCGAAATGAGCCAATCCCGAGTACTTCATTAAATCTGTTCACGACATACTGGTATTTGATACCGGTGGTATCGTATCCTTTTTTGGTTACAGATCCTTTGGTGCGTTCAATTGCTTCTTCTGGAAATGGTTGGGACAGGTTTTTGTAAAGGTTTTTCATGGCAGATATCCTTTCTTATTGTAATTTGATTGAAATTTACTTGTTGGTTGGGAATGGGGATCAGATGATTCCTTGTTGGGCCATTGAGACGTAATCTCCCTGGCCAAGGATAATGTGATCCACCACGGTGATTTCGAGGGGATTGATTAGTTTGGCGATTCCTTCGGTAAGATCAATGTCATCAGGTGACGGTTCAGGATCGCCGGAGGGATGATTGTGGATAAAGATCAGGCGGGCTGCATTGAGAGCAAAAGCATTGCGGATTATTCTCCGCACTTGCACATTTGTCTCGGAAATACCACCCAAGGCAATAGTTTCCAGCCCCAGGGGGCGTTGCTTTACATCAAGGCAAAGCTGCCAGAAAGTTTCTTCTCTGGGTAAAGTTCCAATTTTATTCATAACCCATTCATAAACATCAGCAGCATTAAGTAGTGGTGTTCTTCTGCGTTTTTTCTTTCTCATGGCTTCATTGACCAGAGCCACTGCGGACTCCAATCTTTGAGCTGTACGATATGGCAGACCTGCTTCTTGCAGTTCTTTGGAAGTCATGAATACCAAGTTGTTAATCGGTATTTTACGTAGTAGTTTCTGGGCTTTTGTTTCTGAACCCAGGATAATTCCAAGATTGGTCATTTCAGCACCTCCTTGAATTTGCCAATATTGTCCATGGCTTCAGTAAAACCCCAGTCGAAGTATTCTTTTTCGTAATGATCCACCAGTTCAGGATCTTCTTCATCATAAACCGGCTCGATGGTTTTTATGCGGCAAGGTTGTGTTTTCTTGATGAGTTTTTCAAGAAAAGCTTCGATCTTGTTGGTTAATGATAAAAGTTTGTCCCTGTCGGGAGCTGGTTTTAACTCATTCATCAAATCTCTAACGTTATCCAGTTCATTTTGTGCTTCTTCCAGTGAATATTCTGTTTGTTCAATGTGATGATTTATTTCATCTTTCATTGGTTTCCTCCTTGTTAATTTTTATTAAAATGGGGGTAATTAACATCACAATTGCCCGACGCCATGTAGACGACGAGCAGGTGTGATATCCTGTTTAGGCAGCCAAGGCTGTCTCAAGGGCTTTGGACTTGAGGCGATGACCTTGTCCCATCCAGGCGCTTCTTACTCTGGCTTCCTGGTTATTACGGTTGCGAATGTGATCAACATACTCGGTAACAGAATTGTATGCCTTCCAATAGTTGTCGCCGGTTACATCAGTTCCTTGTCCTACTTCAAACAGCTCAATACATTTTTCCCTTGTCGCTTTATTACGATTACGCTTGGTTTCACCTTTGGGATCTGGAAACAGCTTTTGTAGATAAACTTCAAGTTGATCAGTATTGATTTTTTTACCGGCCAGGAAGCGATAAGCATCACCGGTATGTTCAAACTGGTCGTTCACATACCCCAGATACTGAGCAGTAGATTGCATTCTGTACAGAACAGTAGCAGTGTGTCGAACCGATAAGGAATAGGCAGAGTTGACAAGTTCACGTGCCATCGTCAAGGTGTTATGGCAGACAACCCGGATCGGTGTAAACTGCATGGTAACAGCACTCGACCCGTCATGTGAATTGTAAAGCAGCAGATACTTCTCCACATGGTCATCTTTGGTGATCCGTAGAGGGCCGTTGAGCTTGGCCAGTATCCAGATGATACTTCCACCCTTGAGTGAACCGGCAGCATCATAGGTGGCATCTCCATCGGCGATAACCTGGTCAAAGAAGTTGAAAGCATCGATGTTTTGGACAGGTTGATATCTATTACCAACCACTCCAAGGCTATCTCTCAAGCCTTCTTTCTTTCGGATCACAGCATAATGATTGGGGACATAAACACCTTCCGTAGTGAGAAGTGGCTGCTTTTCTACTCTCCAATCAAGATTGGCAGCCCTGATTGCTTCTTTAGAATCGGCCGGAGCTTCCGGAAGAACAGTACCTAAACCGTGCCACGGTGGTTTAATAGTGAAAAATCCATCTTCAAATTGATGAGACATAATAAAATCCTCCAAATCCAAGAGAAATTAAGCCAAATGGCAATATTCCCCTCATTTTTTTTCTATTTTTGTTAATAATTTAGTAATACGAACAGATTAACTGGGAAAAACGATTAAAATCAATCCTCTGAGACATCTTCAAACAGAGAATCAATAACTTCCCCAAGAACTTTCCGGACAGTTTCAGAAGAAAGCACAGAAATCCCAATCATAACCCAAGGATTAAGCCCAGCCTTCCCCAAAGTACCAATCCGACTCTTAATAAATTCACCTAAAACCTTCACAAAACACCTCCTTAATGATAATAATTTAATAAATACAGTTGCTTACCATATATCTTGTTACAGGTTTTTGGGGTATTTTTAAAAGAAAAGTTATCCAGAAACATAAATCTACTTTTTCAACTTCCATAATTGTATAATCATTTAGTATTTTACAATTATTACTTTCAGGCACTACACTTGTCATACATTGTTTATTTATGTTGACAACTGTACTGCTTTTTACTAAATATATTCTCATGGAGGTAATATGCCAAAAAAAATTACATTTTCTATTAGAGTATCAGAAGAGGAAGCTAAGATCTGGAAAGAAATTGCAAAATATCTGGATATGCCAATTTCTGGATGGATTAGAGCAGCTTGCAATAACGTAGCAGCAAAGGAGTTATTAATAATGGAAAAAGATTCAAAAATAGATATCAATTCGGTTACTGTTAAAGAGGGATATGACACCATGGTGGTTAAAACCGATGGAGTTCAGCTTTTTTTTATTAAATATAAAATTTCATCAATGTTAAATACATCAAAATACATAGTATATTCTCCAGCTCAAAAAATCATCATTGAAGGAAAATTTAATTTTGGTTCTTGGGAGAAAACAGAGAGAAGAAGAATAACAGAGAAAATCATAAATAATCTTTTGAATAATCCAAAAATTGAATACAGTGAGTGATAAATAATATACTAGTTTTTTTCAAAAAATGGATATAGTTTTCTTGAGACGGAATCTGGATTCATCTGAAAGGAATTTATGATGGCAAAACTTACCAACACAGATTATTTTTCTGCATTAATTGAGATTAGAAATAAACTTAATGAGTACTTACGACTTGTAGATAAAGGGAAAATAGAATTCTACAAAGAAATCGCCTTAAAATTAAGAGTACTCTTTTGTAAAAAAAGTGGAACTCAGCCACTTTTAAAAATCATAAGCGACAATCTAGGAATAGAGATTGTTGTAGGAATGGAATATTCTTTGCTAGAAGCAATAGATAATGGCTCTCTACATAAATCTCTAGCAGAAGGACTTTTTTTCAACCAAACAAATAATACACTTTCGTGGTTTGAAAAAAGTGAGTATGAAATTTCAATTTGGGAAGCTATTGAAAAAGGAGACATCCAGTACAACGAAGACTCCCACAGCTATAAACGTTTAATTGAAGTAGTTGCTGATAAAATGGCTGCACATATTGATAGCGAAATAGATGACAAAGACTTAATTCTTCACGATAAATCACTAAAATTGTTAGGTTTGCCTCCTGCACAAATAGCAATTTTTGATATAGCTCGGCAGACAATTAAACTAATTGACTCGATAATAGATTATCACAACAATCAAAAAGAATATGAATGGATCCACAAACGCAAACAATAATATTATCCACCAGTACCTAATATTCTTTTCTAATCAGGTAACAACTTCTCTGAAACATAGGATATCATGACATTTCATAATATTTATGGGCAAACAGAGCAACTTTCATTAAAACTAAAGTCATTGCCTGTACAAATCAAGCATAGTAGTTATTACAGAAAAAACTCCAGAATCATTGACCAGTGGGGAAAAAGCCAACTAGCAATGCAATTGCTTTTGAAAAACTGAACGTATATTACCTAAAGTTGACCTTGCGAGGGTTAATTCTATTTTAAAAGAAAAGGGGGCAACATCTACAGTACAAGAATTAAAATCAAAAGGAATAATTAGGTACGTAACGGGTATGGTAAGGCTACCTAGTGTACTCACAAAATATTTTTTTAATAATAGAAATTGTAACGCTCTATCGAAAGGAGATTTTTTAGCACTTCAAGAGCTCAAGAATCATTTAGATAAAAGAGCAGAAGATGGCGAGTATTGGCTTCAAAAATCTCAGGTCTCAACTATTATTGAATCCCATAAGATGGCTTTTCCAAATACTCCCAAGCTAAATACTTTAATCGAAATGATAGCTTTCAAGCAAAAACAAGTAAAGCAATCTTCTGGCTACATCCTAAATCTAAATAATTACGAATCGAAATTCTGGTCATCACAGGGTGCTGAAATTGCCGCACTTCTTTGGATGAATTTTTCAGAAAAAAATAAAGTTGGACAGGAGGCTTTGCTCCAACATAAAGCAAATATGCAGGTAGAAAGGTATCCTTGATTACTTCAAGCATTGCTTTTTTTTCATCTTTTTTCTGACGTATTCATTCAACCCCCTCATCCAACTCCCGGGATCACTTGCAGGCGCATAGAGACGGTCAAGTGTATTCAGTTTTTAGCTCTTCTCCTAGGGATATGAGTAATTGATTGCGGCTTCAGAAACGCTCTTCCCGTCCACGTACATAACTATTCTCTCATTCTTGAGGCTCCAAGTTACTGCGAACATATGTTTAATTGCGGGATCTAGAGAGGTCACGTCGTACTCAACGTCAGTTCGACCTTTCCCGAGATAGACATGGAAGAACTTGAGTTTATTATCACTGTCTTTAACCATAAAAATAGAACCGTTCTTTGGGTTCAATTCGACGAGAGGTGTGACCTTATTATCATTGAACACTATATTGCCGGGCTGAACCCAGAAACTTATGGTTCCTTCTCTTATATCCATTTCCGATTTATCCACTGACGTTCTCTCCTTTAGAATATTGCTCGTTAATCGCTTCCGAATCTAATGGGGCATTTGTGAAACTACAATTGTGGTATTGAGCCCCAAAGGATGAATACTTGTTGTGTAAGTTCACTATTTCGCTTAGGGTTTCGAAGATGGCGTCTATCTTCTGTGTAAATTGACTAACGCACTTGATTATTTTCTTTTGTTCTTTTAGTAATGAAAGATAAGCGAATAATAATCCCATTATGGATATCGGAAGGCCAATTAGGGTTGCAAAGCTTGAATAATGTGATAAATCATTCATTTAACATGTCCTCCAAAATTAATAATGTTTCCAAGAGCTAATACTTGCCATAACCGGTAGAATAATGCGGAGCGATGACTGATACTTATTAGATGTGTCACTCTTTCCCTTGCTCCCGAGTGCAACCGGGCCTACAACCAACCCAACACCCACCCTTAATTTCAGTGCCTTGGACAACAGAGATGGCAACATCAAAGTTGATGCTTTGTACCGCTTGGCGCAACTTTTTGTCTTCAGCAACGTATCCATATACTTTGGCATCATTTGTTCCGTTCACTCCTGCCACGTGTCTCGGGTTAACTATTGTTGTTGTACCCTCAAGTGCCTGATTCGCATCCTCAATACCTTGCGAAATCTGCACCAATGTTTCTTTTATGAAAAGCTTTAAGTCCATGCTCATACCTCTGACTGGCTAACAATGATTATACGGATCCGCATAACATGTTGTATTTCTTATTTCGCCTGCATAAAACACCATTTGTCCTTTTATTATTACCAATTTAATGGTTTGTATTTATTACACAATTTAGTTTTAATTATCTTTTCCTCTATCGTAAACTGCTACCAAATAAATGACTAGAGAAAAAGTTGCATGATGCACGTTTTCTAATACTAGCTTGAAAAACCGAAATGGTTGGAATCAAAAGTTTTTTCTTTATGAGAAATTTGGAGTATTCAAACTTTTTGCAACTGGCAAAATAAGAAATGTATATTTT
>JAQICJ010000060.1 GCA_027858615.1 Deltaproteobacteria bacterium | reverse complement strand
AATATATAATATGGAGGTAATTATAATGACAGGGAAATATCTGTTTGTTATCGGGTTGATGCTGTTTTTTGCAGCGTGCGATGATGAAAATAATACCAATAATGTCAACAATGTTAATAACGTCAATAATGTCAACAATGCAAATTGCGGGGACGGAATTATTGACACTGGTGAAGTCTGTGATGGTACAAACCTGGCTGGATTTAGCTGTACCGATCTTGCTCTTAATTTTTCCGGGGGAGAACTTGCCTGTAGCAATGATTGTCTTGATTTTGACACATCCAATTGTTTATATGAAGGATTTTGTGGAAACGGAATTGTTGATGGATATGACGTTTGTGATGGATCCAACTTGCAAGGACAAGATTGCCATACGATTGATCCTCTTTATGATAGTGGAATCCTCAGTTGTTCAGAAGACTGTCTGGAATTTGACACTTCCCAATGTTTGAGTGAGCCTGAGTGTGGTAATGGAATTATTGAAGGAATAGAAGCTTGTGATGGGATAAATCTGGGAGACAATACCTGCTCCTCACTTAATCTAGGTTTCATTGAAGGGCCCTTGACCTGCACTTCCAACTGCAACTGGGATGTTTCCCAATGTGTATCCTGTGGCAATGGCACCCTGGAAGGGATGGAAGTTTGTGACGGCACCAACCTTGATGGTAATGATTGTTCAACTATAGGTGCAGGTTTTGCCGGAGGTACCCTTGGCTGTAATCCCGACTGCGATTCTTTTGATAGTTCCGGTTGCTATATGGCTGTATGTGGAGACGGGATCATTGAAGGAGATGAATTGTGTGATGGCACCAATCTAGGTGGCCTCGACTGTGCAACTACAGGATTGAATTTTATTGAGGGAGAATTATCCTGCGACAATTGCCTTTGGGATACTTCCCAGTGCACAGCTCCCATCTGTGGAGACGGAATTGTTGAAGGCCAGGAAGTATGTGATGGTACCAATCTAGACGGCAATGACTGTGCTTCTGTTGGCATGGTCTCTGGAATACTAGCTTGTACAAACAACTGCCTGAACTGGAACACATCAGGTTGTGAAGCTTATCAGACAATTCTTTCTACCCTGGATCCTGCAGGTGATAATACCAGTTCAATTTCCAATTGTGATATCAAAGATATCTTGTATTATAGTGAAAGTGGAAATTTTTATTTCAGAATTGAGTTTTATGACAGTTGTGACATTTCTGTAGCTGATGTTGAACATGCCCTGCAAATAACCGACGATAATACTACTATCTCCCGTTTTCTCCGCTTCGATCTGATCAATGGCTTACTGGGAGTTTACCATTACGATGGCACTACCTGGACAGACTATACTACCAGCTTGCCGGGATTTTCAATCTATCCTGAAAGTGGCATGACCACTCACATTGATTATACAATTCCCATCAATCAAATTCCCATCCTCGATACAACCACCGGTACCTTATATTCAACTGGCCTTATCCTTGATAATGCCAGTAGTTATGATCTGGCTCCCAATGCCAGTTGGGCTGTTTTCAACTGGTGATTTTCAAATAGATGAGAAAATAAATTTTCAGAATTTGAACAATTTCAGATTAATGGTAATTAACTTACTTAAATTTAAACCTAAACTTAATATTTACTGTCTTGATTTGAAATGGTGACAGTATACTAACGAGAAAAGGAGCTATCATGAACAAATCAGTCTTTTATTCAACCTTTACAATAATAACAATTGTTTTCAGCCTCAATTTTATTGGAGCTTGTTCCACTACTGAATCTGAAAACATCAAAACTTCAGGAATCTGGGTACATTATAAAATAGTGGAAAATACAGATGGAGACATATATGCCTACGCGGTACTCAGGGTAGGAGGCAGCACTGGAACCATGGTAGATCTGGTCGGTGACGATTCAGTTGAATGTAACGAAGTTAAACTGACAGAATATGTGGAACTAATTACTGGTTACCGCTGGAATCGCGCCGAAGTATAAGAAGATCCAGAAAATCAGTATGATTTTACTTTTTTCAGAGTTGATGAAGAAGTAACCACATCCCTCGAACTTCCGGCTCCTCCCTTTATTGAAAATCTGTCAGCCATTGAACTATATGATGGTGATCCTCTTACAATCACCTGGGATAATTCCACTCCCGGCACCTATGTAGATATCAATCTTTCCGGAATTTGTATCAACGATATCAGTCAACTTTCACTGGAAGATGATGGAGAATATACTTTTTCCAATATCATCATGATGGATACCACTCAGGAAACTGATTGCGATGTAAATATCAAAATCAGTAGAATATATGAGCAGGATATAAATCCAGCTTTTCAAGGTGGACTGGCAGAAGGTATTGCAAAGGATGCTTCTTCCCTCAGAATTTATTCAGACCCGGCGAAATAGTTCTATTATCCAGTCTGGCCATAAACTGACGTCTTTTTATTTTCCCTCCTTTTTTATTTTCAAAACCATCTTTCCTTTTTTTTTCAATCTTGCCAGGGCTTTTTCTATTTGATCATTTTTAGAAGAATTAGCTTTGACCTGGATTACAGGTTTATTCCCATGCAATTCAGCTTTGATCTCAATCTCCCCGAAAAGCGCATGCTTGCATTTGATTACCAGTATTTTCCCCTCTATTTGTTCAAATAAACACCTGTTAATCTTCAAATTCTGCAAATTTTCAATATTTTTAATATCCGAAATTATAGTTGATCTTGCTCTTGTAGATTTTGAACTATCTTGCTTGCCAAAATTAAGCGGACCAAAATTTCCGGATTTGAACTCCTTGTCAGGACTTGGATTGTTTTCAAGAGAATAGAATTTATCTAGGAGGGATTTTCTCAGATTTGAAAATTTCCCCTTCCTGATTTTGTCACTGGAAGCAGTTAATCTGCTTTGTGTTTCAGATTTGTTTGCAGGCTGAAGTTTTATTGAACTTGATTTTAAATGTTTCATACCCCTATTATCGAATTTTTAAAAAAAAAGTTCACATTTTTTTTCAGGGGGAGATTTCTTTTATGATCATATCTGTGAGTTTATAGAATCTGATGAAGTCTCTGGCGATATCAAGAGGTGTAAATCTGTCATATTGAATTTTTGCAAGATGGAAGTTTCTTGAACCCGGTTTTTTGGGAGAAAGCTCAATCTCCATTTCTTCTGCCAAATCCTGAGCATGCATCCAGATCTTTTTAATCTTTCCCAAAGCAGGTTCTTGATAGACAAAAATGCCACAGGTGCCAATAGAAGCTGAAAAAAATACTTCTATAATCGGTTCATTATTATGTTTTTCAAGATTATCCTGTTCATCAACGGGATTAATCCTGTTCCAGGAACTGGCTTTACCTGTGATCATTGAAGATGTTTGTTCCAGAATCATATTTTCGTCGTAGGCCAAATCATTTATCTGCTCTTTGATTTCATCAAGTATCTTGTATTCCATGGAATCAATGTAGAGCCAGAGCTGTTCTATCGTAACCTGATGCCTGCGGTAAACATCATGATAGGCAATTATAAGCTCATTTTCTGAATCACAGCCATTGCAACCTGAAACATGATCGTAAAGCCTGCAGATTACAGGACCATACATGTCCCCGATCAAATTAAACAGTTTGTGGAGTTCCGGATCCAGTTTCCGGGAATTTTCCTTTTTCAACTCTTCAATAAAATCATAAATCAAGATCTGAGCATGAGTGCTGACAGTGGGTCTTTTATTGAGAAGTTCGAGAACATTTACCATCCAATCATAATTCATCACTCTGGTAAAATATGGTTCGTCGGGAATAAAATCTCCAGTGGAAATAAAAACAGGAAGGATCTCATAATTGTTTCCACTTTCTTCAGATGCCCATTGCTTGTAAAGATCCAAGAGATACTCACGGGAATGGGATTTTTTCTTCAAAACACCTTTTTGGTGATAGCGACGCCATCCCTGCCGAACACAAATAAAATTTTCAACATATACGACAATCCCATATGCCTCATTCCAGATACACAGATCTACTGTACGCCCTTCATCACCAAGGGGATAATTGGTAATTACCATTGTTTCTCTTAAATCTGCAGAAAGTATATCAAGTTTATCCCAGCGCAGCAGTGATTTATTGACAGTCTCATAGGGAATAGGGCTGAGAGCCGCTTTTTCAGGTCTTTTGGATTTTAACGGGTTAGCTTTAAAGCTGTTGAGCAGAAAGTATTTAAGAAATTTATCAGAAAGGCCGTGGCTCTCATGAGGATTGAGCAGATAAGCAAGCAAAGAGGTATAATTTGCTTTCTGATATCTCATATTCATGATTGTAAAAAAATTGGGACTTGTAAGTCTTTGATCGAGAATGAAAAAATTTTCATCTGCCAGAAGAGCACCCAGCATCTCGCATACTTCTGTTCTTTCCTTTTTAGCCATATTTTCACCTAGCAATGTGTTTTTTATTTAGTTCCTGAAATTTACTCAAGTTTAGCCCAAACAGATATTTTGACAAGAACTAACTAGTTCCCATCCCAAAAAGGAAGGTCATCGTCTGGAAACGGAAATTGAATTGATCTGCTTTGTCATAACTTCTTGAAATAGTGACAACTATGTCGGCGAAGTTATTCCGCGCATCTCAATCCGATTTCTTCCCCAGCCAAAAACCCCCATTCTAAGATGGGAACTAACTAAAAAGTATTATATCTTCGGAAAGTTGAGCCATGATGAGGCTGCGATAATTTGACAAATATTCTGTCATTTTTTCAAATTGGATTTCAAGATCTGTTTTAACCAGAATTATTGTACCAAAAACATCGTGCAGGGAGGTAAGGAAATAGTAGTTGTAGTTGTAGACGTAAATACTGATTACCGGTTGAACAAGAGATATTCCCACTCTGCGTTGCAAGGCATTGTGCAATTTGACCAGAGGCTGACCAACACTGTCGACACCCGAGTTCTCAGGCCATCTGTAAATTGTTCCTTCAGTAAGAGTGCTTGCTTGAATAAATTCTACCTGATCGAAAGAAAAAATATTTTCTATGTCTTTTTGATTAAAATAGGCGGCAAGTTCAATTTCATCAACCTTAAACAGATGTTCCACCGAGTGGACAACTTTGATTGAACTTTTACTGATATCGAGGGTAGGATCGGCAGCCAGCTCAGACAAAGCATTGTATATTTGAATTCTAAGACATTCCCTCAACATCCTAATTTGCATTAAACCGATTTTTTCAACTATCTACAGAAAATTTGTTTTTTTGTTTTCACTTTTATACATGGTTTCTGCAAATAAAATGTCTTTTTTCTCAATATTTGCAAAAAATTTCATGGAACTGAAGAGAGTCTCCCTTTGATTCTGGAAGCTTGCCCAGGAAATTAGCCCCTTGGAAAAAATGATAGTACCTTTACTTTGCTTTTTCTTGTTGAGAAAGAGCAGGGAGCCGCTCCAACTGCTTTCTTCGAATTCTTTGAGGTTATAGTAAAGAATAGAATCTTTGAATTGAGAATCTTTCATAGATGATTATATGCCATTTCTCTTTCATGCTGCGAATGTTAATTTCTGCAGGATTCAAATTAGCAGAAATCTTTGATTTGAGCAAAAAAGGAACTAGTTCCCATCCCAGAATGGTTTTTTTCAAATCCTTTGATTGATTTGTGGCTCAACTTAAATATAATAAGTCTAAATGGAGTTTTCAAAAAAAACTATAGCTAAAAATACAGACATCAGTAAAAATATCAATATAAGTCCCATAAAACTTACTCTTCCTGGGGTTATCTCCTTATTTGTTGCAGTTTTGCTGCTTTTAATATCTCTTATTGGTCAAAATCTGATTCTGCTTTTTATTGCTTTAGTACTTGTTTTCATGTTTGTTTTTTCTTTATTGATCACATCCAGGGGGTTGTCCAATCTCCAGCCAATACGTAAAGTTCCTCAAATTATCACTCGTTTCAAACCATATCTGTTTAAACTGGGGATAAAAAATAAAAGTAGAATCTTATCCATTTACTCGGTTAAAATAAGAGACGTTCTTGACAATCAGGTTATTGACAAACCCTGTTATTTTTTTAAAATCAAAACTTCCCGAACCCAGTCCACCTATTACCGTCATGCCTTTATCAAAAGAGGGGAGATTGTTTTCAACGGTGTTATCGTTACAACAACTTTCCCTTTTCTCCTGATTAAACGCTCCAGATTTATTCCGCTTGTTTCTGAAGCGGTTATATATCCAGAAATTATTTCAACCAACATAATAAATAAATCTACAAGTCATTATCAGGTAGAATCCACTTTTAACCTCAAGAATTATCGCCCGGGGGATCATCCTAAATTAATCAACTGGCCGGCTTCCCTCAGAAAACAGAGATTATTGACAAAATTTGAAGATCGTCAACAAATAAAGCCAATCTGGCTTAAAATTGAAAACCGGTTGATTCCACATCCTGAAGGAGGTTATATCCGCTCCAGCGATATTTTCGAATACACAATTTCCAAAGTTGCAGGAACAGCCTGGGAGTTATTAAACAGTGGTCGGGAAGTGGGGATAATCACCAGAGGAAGTATTCTGGAGCCAATAGCTGGAAAAGATAATTTCCCAACAATCCTCAGGTTTTTAGCATTGATAGGTTTCAATGAAAGAGAATTTCCTTTTATTCCGATTGATGAAATAATACAATTCACAAACAATTTAACAACATAGGGTAGAATCAAGTGATTGAAACTGGAATTAAAAGATTACCTTTTGCAACCATCCAAAAGTTGAGTACATTTCTTTTATTATCTCAACTTGCATATCTGCAATCATTTGCCATTCCTTATGTTTTTGTTTTTTTCTTCATTTTCGCCTTTGCATTTGGGCTGATTCCACTCGCAACCAATTCTTTATCAGAAAAATTTATCCACTTCATTTATTTTTCAGGGTTTTTGTCGGGTCTGGTTTATTCCCTCCATCTTGAATCATATTTTGTTGCTTCGCTTTTTTTCCTGAATTATCTCATTTACCTCAATCTGAACCGGTCCATATTCAAAAATTATCTTTGGATATTTTTGCTTTCTTCTTTTGTATTTTTCCTGTTGATAATTCGTTTTAAAAATCCAGATCTATACATCTATTTTAATGAAATTTTCATTGTTTTACTGTTGCTTTTTAACATGTTTTTTCTGATTTTGAGATATGACATTGAGCACAATCATATTATCAAGCATCAAAGGGGAAAATCAAGCAGGAGAGTTGGAGTTGACAAACTGCTCAATTCAAAAAATATTCTGGATAAAAAGCTTATGCTTTTTGTTGTTTTTATTTCAACAGCTCTGGTTATCCTTGGTTCAATCACCACCTATTTTTTTTCCGATCAATACTTCTCTCTCCAACAAAAGAAGGGCAAAAAACAGTTAAAACTTCCCAATATATTGAACCTAAATAATAATGGAAAAATATCCCTTTCTGATAACCCGGTAATATTTCTGAAAAGTTCAACGCCCATTAAAAATAGAAGATTGTATCTGAGGGGGAAAACTCTGTCTGAATATTTCAAAGGAATCTGGAGAAGCAGTTCGAGGATAACCAACCAGAAAATAGAAACTTCAACTGTTACAAACGACAAATACGAACTTATCCAACATTCCAGAGTAAATCATGGATATTCACTTCTTCAGACCTGCAAAATAGAAAGTTCGACTCCAGGCTTGGAATATGCCTTTCTTGGTGATCAGACGATTTATTTTAAGAATCTGCCTGAGCGGGAATTGAAATATACGATCTTTGTTTCAAAGGGAAATAATCCCTCACAAACTAATCTAGATAAAAAATATATGGAAATCCCACTGGAATTAAAATTAACCCTGAACAAGATCCTGCCGCAAAATCTCCTGAAATTTGGAAAATCAGATAAAACAGATCTTATTATTCGAAACATCAAGAATTTTTTTAAAAATTACCAATATGGAGATACTTATCTCAAACCAGAAAAGGAGCAGGATCCCAATATCTATTTTCTAACCAGAATAAAAAAGGGACCCTGTGGCTTGTTTGCATCCAGTGCTGCTTTGATCTTACGTTATTTGGGTATTCCCTCAAGGCTGGTCCTGGGATTTTCCAAATCTGTCAATTCGGAAAAAACTTTGATTTTCAGAGGAAAAAATGCTCATTCCTGGGTAGAATACCACCATCCACAAACAGGCTGGCAAATTTTCGATCCCACTGTCCAGTCTCGGCCCCAGGTAAATAACACCATTGGACAATCTAAAGAGGGAAAAAAAAATCTGATCAAAATTCTTTTTATACTCATTCCACTAAGTCTGATTCTCATCTATTTTATCTTTGACGAAATCAGCCGGGATAAAGAAAAAAGGCACAAACGAGACAGAGACACAGAAATTAAAATCAAAAAAAAGAAAATTTCCATCACTACCGTTGAAGCCTCAGTCATATTCAACCAGTTGATCAACAGTAATTATTTCAAGGATAATCCCAGGAATTTGGCAGAAAGTGCAAAAAATTATGGTTTAAGGCTGGTAGAAGAAAATCATCCTGGAGGAAAAAAAGTAGTTTTGGCCAGCAAATTGGCCAATGAGGTATTATTTTCAAATAAATCCAAGAATGAAAGAAAAAAAATAGTCAATAAATTAAAACAGATACAAAAAGAATTGATTGATTTTAAATAATCCTTAAT
The DNA here is from genome assembly GCA_027858615.1 of Deltaproteobacteria bacterium. Classification (GTDB taxonomy): domain Bacteria; phylum Myxococcota_A; class Polyangia; order HGW-17; family HGW-17; genus JAQICJ01. The sequence continues at coordinate 716 of JAQICJ010000060.1, read as the reverse complement.
TTTGGGTTGATTTTCCACTATAATAGAAAGTACGGGTTTTTATTTTTAACCCAATTTTATTCAGAGATTTTTAATCTTTATTATTACAACACCTTATACAATCTCTGCGTATTTAACTTACTTTCTTTGCTTTTTCTTATTTTACTTTTTCTTAGATCTCTTTTCTGCATCTCTTATTTATTTTTATTGCTTATTTTGCAGAAAAGAAATTGCTTAGCTTATGGAGGTACCTGATGGTACACAATCAGAAACTTCAAACCCCCAATCGTTCCAAATCAAAATCCGGCAAAAAAAAGAAGGGAAAAAAAGTTGCAACAACTAGCTATACCCGGGTAAACACCTATTTCAGGGAAATGGCAAAATATACCCCTCTTACTGCAGAAAATGAAATCAAATATGCCAGAGAGATCAATAAACTCAGGAATAAAATCTGGTATAAGACATTGCAATTTGACATAGTGCAACAAAATATTCTGCAGGACATAGAAGAAGATGGGCAGGAAATTCCCTATATTCTTGTAGCACTGGTTGAACTATTTCAAGATCAAAAAAATCCGACAGGGGAAATTGTGGACGATACCCTCAGAAGTTCAGCTTTTGTAATGAACAAAATGGATCTTGATGAAGATATCCTCAAAAAGAATCTGTCCCGGGTAAAATCCATCAAAAGCAATTCCAAACAGGAGTTAATCGAGGAAATTCTGCTAACCAGAAAA
>JAQICJ010000298.1 GCA_027858615.1 Deltaproteobacteria bacterium | reverse complement strand
ATATAAAAGGACGGGGTTGAGTTGATTTGTTTTTCAATGCCTTGAGAAACATTTTCCAGCAGCTCTTTTCTGGTTGCCGGATCTTTGAGACACTTGTCAAAAGTTTTTTTGTCCAGGCTGAGAGCTTCACTCAATGTTTTACTGTTAATTTGTCTGGTTTTGACATTGCGGAAAATATAGTCGTTTGTTTCCCAGAATTTGTTCTGTTTATCGGCACAGATTGCCATCAGGCTGTAGCCACAAGCCTTTTTATGGAAAGGTTTGGTTAATAGGCTGTTGCAACTTTGATCAAGAGGGTAATGATGATGAACAAGTCTCAGTTGATCAGGGTAGTGGGAGATGTAAGTTCTCAATTTTCGGTGAAACTTGGAACAGGAGGGACATTCATAATCTGTGTATTCATGGATTGTTATTTCTGGAGATGCAGCGCCTATCCAGTTATTACCTTTATCGTCTTTGCCACTTCTTTTTTTCATCAAGTCTATGACTTGGTTGAAATTGCGCATTCTTTTTCCATTTACGAAAAAGGTTGGGGTGGCGTTAAGTTTCATTTTCTGTCCTGCTTTGATTTCTTTTTGCAAAGTTGCATCAGTCTTGGGATCTTCAACGCATTGTTGGAGTTTTTTAGAATCAAGATCGAGTTTGTTGCTCAATATGTATGGGGTTACTCTCTTATTTTTGTTATTAAACAGGAAATCATTGACTTTCCAAAAGACTCCGTTCTTTTGGGCACAAATTGCCAGTTTGGCTTTCTGGCAGGAAGAAAGATGAAAGGGTTTGGTAACGATGCTGTTACAATGGTGATCCAGAGGGTAATTATGGTGGACTAATCTGATTTTCTCGGGGTATTTCCCGACAAATTCTCTAACTTTAAAGTGGTAACGGGAACAGAAAGGGCACTCATAGTCGCTGTATTCGTGGATTGTAACCAGCGGAGTGCGAGCACCAATCCAGGGATGACCGAATTTATCAGTGCCAGAGGCCAGCCGTTTCAGATCTTTGCTGTTAACAACTTTTGTTTCCCAGTATTTGGGATAAAAAATGAATAAACTTCCAACCAAAGCCAGACCACCCAACACAAAAGGAATGGAGTAGTACAGATGGTTTTTGCTCCAGACCAGAAACGGAATTATCTGTTTGAAAATATTGGTTCTGCTTTTAATGATAAAGGTAAGCAGAAAACCAAGAAGGATGAAGTTGATGAAATAAATACCAAAACAGAAAATACAAATTGATGAGATTTTTGTGATTGAAATATAACCGAGGGTAATGCTAACCAGACAAGCAATTCCAACCAAAGCCAAATTATACAGATATACCAGTTTTGATTTGGGATTAAAAATACCTGTAAGAGCGCCCATTGCAATAAAAAGATATCCAACAATTCCCCAAACGGAAACAGGGACTCCCATGAAAACGCTGTAAGGATTCTCAGCTACTGTTTCGCAGTTGACCCGGTCACTGATGGAACAGACACTGCTGTCGGCAGCGTATCCGGTTTGCATGAAAACTTTGTAATGTAAAAGGGTAAGATACACTGAAAAAAATATACCTGTCAGAACCAAAATGGACATTACTATCCAGGGAGTAGATTTTTTAAAGTTGAATTTCATGGGAAATCTCCGTTGAAACTGCAAATAAGTTTAAAAGATTCTGCAGTAAAGCTTAAGATAACTAGTTTCCGTCCCAGAATGGGTTTTTTTGACTGAATAAGAAGTTTACCTCAGATGCGCGCAATAACTCCTGGTTGATACTATTTCAAGAAGTTATGACAAAGCTAGATGAGGTAAAATAACCTGTTCAGGCGATAACCTTCCTTTTTAGGACGGGAACTAACTAATTATAGTTGAAATTTAGATTTAGAGTCTGAATACTTATTAGGCAAGACTAGGTTAGTTAGTTATGCAAATCAATTCTTAACTACCATAGAATATAAATCTTTATTCCATTTATAAGTGAAAAAAAAAACATTTTTTTTGAAATAAATTTAAAAAATTGATGTTTAAGCTAAGTAAGTATTTGTAAAGACAGGAGAACAAAACTGAGCTTTAAGTTCAACTCTTGCTTAAAAAAAGGAAAATCGTTGTTTGAGACTGAAATTTTGAACTGTTTGGGTTGCAGTTTTATATTGCTGGGTGTATTAACGTTGTTCGTGATTCTCTGTAATTAAAATTTAAGTGTTTGGGTTATACAAAGCAATTTGTTGCCTGACTGGGAAATAAAGGAGCAGGATATGTTGCTTTTTAACAAAATTAGAAAATCAATTTTGGATAATCCCAAGCTGGCGTTTATTTTCAAGCCGGAATTTCAGTTATTGGCTGAGGGTTTTTATACACCTTCCCGGGGTGAGTATCTGGCCAGAATGTTGCCAATGTTTTTTTCTTTGAAAGTAAAGCCTGTGATTGTTGATAAAAGACTTGTTCTTCAAATCAAGGGCAGAGGAAGTTTGGAAAATCTTGCCGAAGATGCTCCCTTCTCAGGTTATTTCCGTCCCCACTTTTTAAAACCCGCCAGTTCAATTCTGGAAATTGACTGTCTGGATGACAACAAAAATCTCAAAATAATATCACCTCAGGATGGAGCATTCAATCTTCATTTAGATAAACATCAGACTGCTTTTAATCTGGTGATGTTTAAAGATGGTGAACTTTTCGCAAATCTCAGAGTAGAACTGCCGGCGGAACAATTGCTGGAAGTTTTCAAGTCCAATTTTCCAGGTAGTTCAAAATTGAGTTAGTTCCCAGTTCAGTTAGAGTTTTTGGAAAACAACTGGGAAGTTTTCATACTTGTCAAACTCCTTGATGAAATTGACAAAAATTTTCCAGTCTTCAGGTTTAACGGGTTTTCTGTTGATTTGTTTTCTGATAGTCAAAAATCCTGTGCCTGTTTTGTCTATTCTTAATTTTCTGCTGATAAAACCAAATTTCGACTTGGTTTCAAGGAATGGATCAGGCGAAACTGTCCACCCTCGAGGAGGAATAATTTTAATTGAAATATCAGTTTGAGACAGAGCGGGTGGCAGAAATATTGTATTTCTCTGCTCATAAATGTTGAATTTGGATGGGAGTTTCCAACTGAAGGGAATTTTTCTTAATTCAATCTCCTCCCGGTTCAATCTGTTGAAAGCGCCAAAGGCTGAAAATTTATAACGATAGTTGAAATAAGAACTGTTGACTTGGGTATTGTTTACTCTGGCCCAGGCCAGGGAAGCTGAAGGGAAATAATTTTGCAGGGATTGATGAACCAGCTTCTCGAATACTCTGAAACCTATGTCGAAATAATACTTTTTCAGTTTCAGTACTCCGTATCCTTTTACCTTTTCTTTAATCATGAAGACAGCCTTGCGAAAACCTGATGTCTTCAAGTTAATATCAAGTTTGCGGATTTTAGCCTGATTTTGAGGGACTCTGAACAGGTTTTTTCCAGGAGACCAGGCAAGTGAATTAGAAAGGGCGGGGACTATTTCCCCAGGCGGATTATAATTATATCGAGGATCGATATATGTTTTCCCACTGACTTTTACCAGAACATATTTGAAGTATTCAAAAGGAAGATAATTAAATTTGCCAGAAACCAATCTGTTACTCATGGCAAAAACCAAAGTTGATTTTAAAGGTGTGTACTTGAAGATTTCATGGAGCAGAAATGCTCTGGAACCACTTCTATTGTGAAAAATCCGGTGAGGATCGGTTTGTGAAAAATCCTGTTCTATATTGGTTTGTACCCAGCGGACTATATTATTTATGCAACTATTTTTGTCTGGCTTTTGACAGAGTTTTTCCGTAATTTTTTTCAATTCAAAGCTGCCATAATCAGACCATGGCAGTTGTTGTTCCAACTGCAGAGCATATTGCCGTGGACTCAGGTTAATGAAGGTTTGCAAATTTTTGTCCTTTTTGAGGTAACGCAGCATAAACCTTTCTTGTACTTTGGGTTTGAGATCCCACATTTTAAATGTGTAAGTTGTTCTCTTCTCGTTTTTAGTGATTTCAGGTTCAGGTACGCTGTCTCCTTTTTCATAGTTGAATTTGAAATGGGAGGGCATTTCTATTTCATAACAGGCATAAGTAGTGGGTAAATGACTGTGATCGAATGAAAATATTTTGTCGGCAAAGTGGTTTGAGTTAATTGTACCGGTAAGAGGAAGAAGGTATTCAAGCAAAATTATATTATCTTTTTCCAGTCTTTTCAGTGTGAAAGTATTTTGGTACAGGGTGGCCAGTGGATAATAAACATTGTTGTTTTTTTTTAAAGTTTCCAAGCGCAGCAGGTAGGCATTTTCAGGGATGGATATTTCTCCCAGAACTTTTATCGCGTGTTCACTGTTGATTTTGATGGCTTTTTTTATAATCACAAAACCTGTTCCCCCCTCAAAAAGATGAATTTTCCTGCATTTGAAAATAAAACGAGCATGGTGGGGAGTTCCGGGTTCTGATTTATAGAATTTATTGATGAAGTCTTTTGATTCAGGACCTCTGGTAAAGGGGAGCTGGTTGTGAAGTTCCAGGAGGCGATAAACTTTTGTATGGTTCGGGTTTTTAATAAGATGAGATTTCAAAAGAGAAAGGGCTTTTTCCTTTTGCGAGAGCAGAAAGTAGTGATCTGCCAGTCTGAGGACTTCACTCTGGAAATTTGGTTTTTTCTGGTAAATTTCCTTTTGAATTTCCAAGGCTTTAGCTATTTTTTCTTCTTTCAGCAGGATCTTATAGAGAAGTTTCTGGCTGGAGATGGTTTTTTGGAGATGAGGATGGAGCTCAAGCAGTTTTTCCCTGGCTTTATCAGTTTGATTGAGGCTAAGAAAAAATCTGGCCAGAGCAAGATGAAAGGATGGATTTAGTGAAGCAGCCTCTCTCAACCATTTGAACTGTTGTCCCGAATTTCCAATTTTTTGGGAAAGTTCAGCTGCCAGTTTGTAATAAGTAGAATTATTGTCTACTTTTTCCAGAAGAACAAGCATCTGCTCCCAGGCTTTTTTTGAAGCCTGGTTTTTTTGAAGTAATTTAACCTTTTCCAGTAAACAGCATTCGTTGAAACATTGCTCAAGAGTAATTGTGGCCTTGTATAATTTGTTGTTTCGGCGAGCAGCTTGGGCTAACTGACATTTCAGCCAGGGAAAAAGATGAATCTTTGCTTCCAGATTCAGGAGTTTTTGTTCATAAAAGGTGGAAGGCAGAGTTGGATCTGCTCTGAGTGCAAGGTATTCTAGTTTTTTTACAAAATTATTTGTGGTGGAGGCAGCTTGCAAGGAATCAATTTCAAGACGAGCACTATATGAGTTGTGAGCACAAAGTTCCCGGCTGGTTCGAGCCAGTTTCTGGTAGAAAAGATTTGCCGAAGCAGTACAATCTGGATTTGAAAAATGTTTGAACAGGCTGGGATCCTGCTTCTTCAGCTTTGTTTCAACCAGACTCAGAAAGATCTGGTTGGGGGTGCTAGTAGGAACAAATCTAAATGTAACTTGATGACAGCCGGGATCAATTTCCAAGGTTTCAACAGTTACTCCTCTTTCTGTATATATTTTTTCAGATGTGGCAATAATTACCTGTTTGTCAATTGAGATTTGAACAGGTCCCTGAGCTTGAAAAGTAATGGCTATATTTTTGTTTTTGTTGCAAAATCGACGAATCACCAGATAATGACTCAGAGGTTCAAAATTTTCTTTGCCAAACCTGGTTTTGCCGGGATTCAACTGAGGAATTGATAGTTGTTTTTTAAAAAAATGAGTTCTCCCCAATACCGGTTGTAATTTATGCCAGGTAGTGATGGGAGAAATGCCGTGTGCCTCCAGCCATTTTTTTGAGGGTTTTTTCTGGATAAATTTGAAAGCTTCCAGGGCGATGGGAATTATTGGAAGTTGATGATTATTGGTGGAGAGTTCAATTATTCTCTGTGCAGTTTTCAGGCTGGTAATTTTAACCTGGTCAAGTTGAAAAGACGCAATCCACTCAAGAGTCTCAGGTGCAGAATTATTCTTTTCCAGGAAGTTGAGCCAGAATTTTGTTGTTTTCTGGGGATCTCCATCTATTTCAGTTTTCAGGGCTGAAAAAAAGGATTTGAGTTGTGATTTTCCCCTGCACCTATTTTGGTAAAAAGTACTAATAACCTTAAGAGAAGTGCCTTTGACAAATTCCAACAAAGCCAGATCATCAATTTTAGTACATTTAACCTGTTTGTTGGTTTTGATTTGCTTTTTGATTTCGGTGGAAAAATTACATTTTTTGGTTTTTGGAGTTGTTGAATTTGATCCCTGATTAAAATTGCAGGAAAGCAATGCCGGGAAAAACAGGATGAATAAAAATTTCACTTTTGTGTTTTTCATAATTGGATTTCTGAAACAGTTGCCTGTTTAATTTGTATCATGGATGTGCTCGGGCAAATTTTTACGAATCCAGATGTATTTAACCCCACAGGGATTTCCAGAAAATACGGGAGCATATTTGGAGCCGAATCTGTACTCCAGTTTATAGTACTTCAGTAATCCGGGAATCTGCCTATGATATATCGAACCGTAGCGATCGTAAACTATGGATTTGTATTTTCCACTTTTCAGGGCCTTGACCAGATCTTGAGGGTAGGGTTTGCCGGCGGCAGTAATGTCATTTAGAGCATGAAGATGAAAGTGAGCTTTGCTGCCAGCAAGGACTGCATACCAAGGATGATAAGGGACAAGAATCGGGGAGGGAAGTCGACGTAATCTGTTCAGGGTAATTTTTGCTTTGTAATAATCTTTCCGAGTGGGGGTTATTTTAGATAATTCCTGTTTGGATGGAAAGTGTTTATGAAGATGAATAGATAAAAGCAAGATTGAAAGCAAAACAAGAAATGTTGAAATTTGAGGTTTTAATTTAAAAATTATGTTGCGAGCGGGAGTATCAGAGAAGTGAGACAAGGAAATGCCGCAAATATTCAAGTGTTCGAGGGAACTGAGCAAAGTAAGCAGGATCACCAGAGGGGGAAAGAAAATCCCTGGAAGAAGAGCGTTGGTGTGAGCCCACTGAGTTGCCATTCCCAGACATGAAACAATAATTGAGGTAAAAGAGATTATCCACCAGAAAATAAATTTTGAAACAGAACCACTTCTTTTAAAAAAGATAATAATGGAGGCAGAAGCTATTCCTGAAAGCCACAGCCAATATTCTCTTTTAAGTAATAGCAAGGGGGTGTCATTCAAAAAAATATTTTTGTCAAAAGAGTGGTTTTGGTGGATCTTTCTTATGTAAAACCAGAGCCAGTTATCAGAGTAGTAATTCCATAGTAGTACACCAAATCCGCATAATAAAGCAATTATAGCAGTGTATACGGCAAATCTGCGTCGAGAAACGAACAGCAACCAGCCCCCGGTAATTATGATGAAAGGAAAAGCGGTTTGTTTGGTCCAGAAAGCCATGGAGATTAGTGCCCCAGCAATAACGGCACTGGAAATAGATTTCTTTTCAGCAGTAAAATAAAAGGAAGTAAGGAGCAGAAAAAGAAAGAGGGTATCTACTCTAGCCAGATCAAGCCAACTGCCACTGAAAATAAAATTGGACAAAAGCAGGCCCAGAAAGATTATAACAGTGAAAAAAGAAAACAGGTTTTTCCGATATTGCCTGGAAATAAACTGATTACGAAAAAGAAAAAAGGCTATAAACAGGCTTGCGAAAAGAGAAATGAGTGAAACACCTCGGGCCGTTTGATAATCAGGACCGAAGAAAAGACTGAAAAAGGAAGTGACATAATAATATAAAGGTGTATAAGCAAAGGGAATAAAGTTGACGCTTGGTTCAACGAAAAGAGATTTTCCCTCAAGAATACGTTGAACATGGACTAATATTCCACTTTCCATCCATTCCAGATCCAGAGGATAGTAAAAACGCTGGTATAAGGCAGGAATAAAGGAAAAGATTATTGAAATTGCCAGAACTGTCGGGATCGATAGAAACAATACTTTGGCAACTATGTTTTTTCCTGTGTTTTTCTTGATAAATGTGATGGTTGTATGTAGTAAGTTCACTTTATGAGAAGGTGCGGTCGGAGAGACTCGAACTCTCACAGACATATTGTCCACTAGAACCTGAATCTAGCGCGTCTACCAATTCCGCCACGACCGCGCGGAGAACAACCCGAAAACATCGGGTTTCAACGTCTGAGCGCTAAATTATTTGTTTCTTAGAGCAAAGTCAAGTGAAAAAATTACTTGACAGTTTAAAATATATTTACTATTTCAGCTTCTCCCTAGGAGGTTTATATTATGGCATCTTTAACCAAAAAACTTAAAACCAAAAGAAGAGCACGCAGAAAAAAAGCAGGCAGAACCAGAAAAAGCAAAATGGCTATTAAATCAACCCTTTCATATGATGAACTTTTCGAAGGATTCGGAGAGGTCGGAAAGAAAGCTCCTGCTCTCAAAAAGGACTGAATTTCAGTTCTGTGGTTTCAATTTTAGCTTAATTGCCAAGTTTTCAAGTTGATTTCAGTTTTATTTCAATTTGTAATTGTTGGTGTAACCGAATAACTGCAACTCTGAGTTTACTTTAACGAGTTTAATTTACGGTTGGAGTTTTTATATTATACAGGAGAATCTTATGCCAAAGATGAAAACAAACAGTGGCGCCAAAAAAAGATTTAAAAAGACTAAGTCTGGTAAAATCAAATTTAATCACGCCAAGAGAAGTCATATTCTTTCTTCCAAAACTACTAAAAAGAAAAGGAAGTTGAGAAAAGCTTCTTACGTTGACAAGTCCAATGAAAAAGCAATTGAAAAGCTTCTTCCTTATTCTTGAAAGTTGGTTTTCCTGATTCTGTTCAGAATTAGAAATAAGTTGGAAATAAGCCTGAGTATTTCACAGCCAATATAAAATCGAGTTATTGCCGGTTTTTTGTTAAAAAGTTGCATGAACATCACGAATTATTTGGCAAAATCCAGGCTAGTTTTTTTTGATCATTTATATTATTGATTTTTTAATTGTTGTTGAAATTTTTTAAAATTTACATTAAGTTTCTTTGCAGAATTATATTTTGTACGATAGCTTGAATTTTGCAGTGAATCTGTAATAAAGATTATCTCTTTGTTTTTGCCAGATCTGGCAACACAGCAATTAACATCATATCCCTCAAGGAGTTTGATATGCCACGAGTAAAAGGTGGATACACAACACATAGAAGGCACAAACGCATACTGAAAGCAGCCAAAGGTTATTTCATGGGTCGCGGCAAGTTGTTCAGAACAGCCGTTATCCAGGTAAGAAGAGCATGGGCCGCATCATACAAGGGTCGCAAACAGCGTAAACGCGACATGAGAAAATTGTGGATTCAGAGAATTAATGCAGCATCCCGTTTGAATGGATTGACTTACAGCCGTTTGATCCATAAAATGAAGGTCAAGGATGTTGACCTTAACAGGAAAATGCTCGCTGATCTTGCAGTAACAGAGCCGACTATCTTTAAAGAAATTACAGAATTTGTAAAAAAATAGTCCTGATCCTGGTAATAATATCACCCAACTATTTTTTGAATTTTAATAATCAATATTAATATTCTGGTTAAAAAGAATGGTCTTGGTTTTGCTAAAATAAATCAATCTGTTTGAAGTGCCAGCCCGAGTTTCATTTATCTGACAATCAGTTTGTATCGGATAGAGTAGGTTCAACTTCAGCGATATCCATTCCTGAATTAGATTATTAAAGATCGAAACAATGAGGTCATAATGACAAAAGCTGACGTTATAGAAAAAGTATATGAAAATGTAACCGGATTATCCAAAAAAGAAGCAGGACAAATGGTAGAATCCGTGCTGATAACTATGAAAGATATCCTGAGTGAAGGGGAAAATATTAAGATAAGTGGTTTTGGTAATTTTATTCTCAGAGACAAAAAGTCAAGACCTGGCCGAAATCCCAAAACTGGTGACGGTATTACCATCAGTGCTCGCAGAGTTTTAACTTTCAGACCATCACAAGTACTCAAAGAAAAAATCAACAAATAATCAGGTGTTGATCAGTTTTATTTTTTTTAACATCAACTTTGCTGTCACACAGAGCTTTAATCCAATTCAGTCTTATTCTTAAATATTACCTGAATTTGTTTCATCTGCAGGCTGGCTTCGGTTTTTATTTTATTTCTCCCCACTAAGGATGACGTTATGAAAAAAAACAAGTCTAACAAATATACCCTGGCAGATTTAAGTAACAAGCTCGATATCGAAGAACAGATAATTCAATTCTGGCTGGAAGAGTTTTCTGAAATCGGGTTTTGCCCGGACACGAAAGACAATCTTTTTTCTGCAGAAGCTTTCAAAAAAGGCTTATTAATCAAACGTTTTCTTTATGAAGAAGGATTTACCTTAAAAGGTGCAAAAAGAAGGTTGAAATTTCATGAAAGCAATGGTATTAAAGCTGCTTCAGAACGTGATGACTTGGATAATTCATCCGGCAAAGGAGTTGTAAAAAACCAAAAAGCAGTTGCTGCAGCCAGAAATGAATCAGTTGAAATCAGCAGAATTATTTCTGAACAACTCAAAAGGTTTGATCAAATAACAAATCTTTAATTGGTTTTTATGAGCACTATAAAATATATCGGAGCGTAGCGCAGTCTGGTTAGCGCACTTGACTGGGGGTCAAGGGGTCGGAGGTTCAAATCCTCTCGCTCCGACAAAGAAAACAATTCATATTTATAAGGCAATTTTTACAGGGGTTTTATTTCGGGTTGGTTATGTGCTTTGGAGCGGGTGGTTGAGGGGTTGGACTGAAGCATTTTCGACACCTGGCTTCATATGCTTCAGAGTCGCCAACAAGGATACGACCTTCGCCACCAGTGGAAAGTCTTTGGCTGCGACAGGCGGGATTGCCACAGACAAGGCAAATGGCAAGGAGTTTGGTTACATATTCGGCTTGAGCCATCAGGTTGGAAACATTTTGAAAAGGTTGTGCTTTGAAATCCAGATCAAGTCCAGTGGCAATAACTCTTTTGCCTGTATTGGCAAGAGCATTGACAACCTCGACAATGCTTTCAGGAAAAAACTGAACTTCATCAATCCCTATTACTTTGTATTGTTTTGCTTTTTCGAGAATAAGTTCAGGATCTTCAATTGCCAGGGAGTGGATTTGGGTTTTGTTACGTGAGACAACTTTGGTTTTTGAAAAACGATCGTCAATCAGCGGTTTGAACACAAAGACATCTTGTTTGGCATAACGAGCTCTGTTCAATCTGCGGATTAGTTCTTCAGTTTTGCCACTGAACATGGGGCCGACGATCATTTCTATCCAGCCGGTATTTACAGGTGTAGAATAAATCATGAAATATTTTTATCACAAAT
>JAQICJ010000295.1 GCA_027858615.1 Deltaproteobacteria bacterium | reverse complement strand
GTTCCAAAATAATAACAAAATTTTCCACCAGTAGTTCACCATATATAAAATCGATAAAATCCAAAAGAAATGAATTTAAATCTGTTTGGGTCAATCTTGGCTGAGGCATCCGGGCAAACTCAAGATATTCTTCGGTAATTCCGGTCAGTCGGTCAACTTCTTTCTGCAAACCGGATAAAATATCCCGAGCTTCAGAAACATCTTCCGTTTTACTGCCTGGCTCAAGATCTTCAATAACATCCTGCAGTAATTCCACATTAAAAGAAATAGAAGTCAGGGGGTTTCTGATTTCATGTGCTATCTGAGACGACATTCTACCCACAGTTGCCAATTTCTCATTTTGAATAATTTTGGATTCCCTGATTTCAATAGCTTCTGCCATGGAATTAAATTCGGAAGCCAGGATTCCCAACTCATCACCCGTTGTCACTTCAATTCTCGAATCGAGATCTCCCTGACCCAGTTTTCTAGCCCCTTCCGTGAGTTTTTTCAGGTATTTCAGTGGTTTGTTTGAGAAAAGGATTACAAAAACAGACAGGATGAACACCCCAACAAGCAAAAGCAGTTGGATTTGTAACTGTTCATATTCATTTTCCTCTATTCTGTCGGCAAAACTTCTCACTTTGTTGCGAAATATTGAAACCAGTCTTCTTATCTTTGTCCTCAGCACCTGTTCGCGTCTGAAAAAAGATCTGGAGTTTTTGTTTTCGGAGATTGTGCCTTTTTTTAATTCTCTAAAAAATGCTTTGGTTAATCCGTCGATATCTTTGCCAATTTCTTGAAGAAGAGGGGTTATTTGACTGTGAAAGAATTTTTTGTCCTGCTGTCTCAACATGTATTTGCGACTGTTAACCAGCTTCAGCAAATCTTTATAGGCTCTTCTGCGCTTATTTTGAGTGAGATTTATCCATTTATTCAGTAATCCGTTTTTCTTTACCCGTCGCTGACCTCCTATTGATTTGAGGTTTTTTATCATCAGGAGCAAAGATGCCTGATTTATTTCAAGTGCATGGGACTTCAACGACATCTGCAGATAAACCCTGTTGATAATCCTGAATTCTTCTGATGTTTTGCGTAGATTTATCAGAGAGTATACTTGTAAAGAAGAGAAAAAAAGCAGTAGGATGAGGAAACCCAGCAGTAACCTGGTGGGGAGTGATTTGATAAGCAAATTATATTACCTGTTTTTATCTGGAAGCAGTTTTCAGATCCCCTTCACCGTGTTCTGGAACAATACATATAAACCTGAGGCTGTCTTCAGATGTATTTTTAAACTGATGGATAACATTTGCAGGAACAAAAGCATAACTGTCAGTCCTGACTTCATGCTCCTCATTGTCAATCATCAAAATCCCCTGTCCACTAAGAAAATAGTTTATGTGGGGCCAATCGTGTGCATGCTTGGGAGAATATCCTCCAGGTTTGATTTCCATGATTCTCATTGCCCATCCGCTCCAACCTTCGTTTGGACCAATCAGAATCTTTTTTGCAAGACTTTTTGCACAATCATCATCGTAAATTTTAGCTTTAATTTGATCTATGTGACCTACTTTCATATTACAACCTTTCCTGTTCAAGTATTCTTTCCTGTCTTCATAGCTGCTTCTTCAATTATTTTTAACATATGCTGCAACTTGAAGGGTTTACTGACAATTTTATACACTTTATCGTGAATATTTTCATTGTCTGCATCAATTTTTCCAGTCATAACAATGATAACAGGTTCTACTTCCTTTTCAATCTCGCTGACTTTCTTAATAAAACGGGAACCACTCATGATCGGCATCTGCAAATCCACCAGAATAAGATCAAATCTTTCCTTTTTCAGTTTTTCAAGAGCTTTGTATCCATTAGTTGCAACTGTCACCTTGCATCCAAAAGATACCAGGTAATTTTCCATCAAACTCAATAAATCCATTTCATCATCAACAACCAGAACAGAAAGATTCGAAAGATCGCTGACTACTTGGAATTGAGAAGATTTCATCCTCTTTTCTTCAACAGGAAGCAAAGGTAGTTTTACTGTGAATACAGTTCCCTCTTCATCTTTGGAATCAACATCTATAGTACCTTTGTGGTTGGAAATAATAGTATGACTTACACTCAAGCCCAACCCTGTTCCTTTGACTTTGCTGAAAGCTGTTTTTGACTCGCTGTGTTCGCCTTTAGTTGTAAAAAATGGAGAAAACACTTGTTTCATATTGTCTGCAGGAATTCCAATACCATTGTCCGTGATTCTGAAAAAACATTGGTCATCTTCAACCCCTGTCTCAATTTTAATAATTTTTTCCTTGTTATCAATAAGAGCATGCTGAGCATTGATCAGCATATTCAGGATTACCTGGCCAATCTGGTTGGAATCCATTATTGTATCCGGAACTTCCTTGAAAATGGTCATCAAATCTATTCCCTGGGAATTTATCTCGTGAGAAATCATCTTCACTGTATCTTTAACAACCCCGGTAATATTTCCAACTCCGGGACGACCTTTTTTGGTTTTGGAAAAGGTAAGAAGATTACTTGTAATGTTTTTTGCCCTCAAAGCTGATCTTCTGATTGTTTCAAAATAAGTGGCCGTTTCCTTGTCATCACCTTTTTTATAAATTCCCAATTCTGCATAGCCCAAAATTGCAAGATTAATATTGTTGAATTCATGAGCCACTCCACCAGCCAAAGTACCTACTGCAGCCATTCTTTCTGCCCTTATCAACTGTTCTTCAAGCATTTTTCGCCTGGTTATGTCCCTGATAATTCCTTCAACTTTTACAATTTTGCCTTTTTCTTTGGTAATATTTGCATTGATGGAAACATACATTTTTTTACCGTCGTTTTTTTCCATCTTTATTTCAAATTCATTTAACTGGTTTTTTCTATTTATCTCTTCGACAAATTTGTTTTTGACTTTATCAGATGGAAAAAAACTGAGGAAAGATCGCTTTAACAAAATGTTGAGTTGATGGCCAAACAGAGTTTCTGCAGATGGTGAGATGAGTGCAAGAATAAATTCACCATCAAGTCTGAAATAAGTATCATGAAGATTGGCAAAAATATTTTGATAATTTTCCTGTTTATCAAAGATAGAGTCCTCAAAATCCAATTGGTCTGTTTTACGCCTTTTGTTTAACAGTCTCATCCCCAGTATTTTTGTATAATTTTCAACACAGGAAAGTTCCAACCCTGATGACTGACAATTGACAAACTCAGTATTTCCTTCCTCTACCTGTATCATAATAGTTCCAATGTTTCGAAAACCATATAAAACCGGAGAAAAATACAAAACTCTTCCCTGATTCTTCTTCCAACGATCCCTGATTTCCTTTAGAGGTTCGTATCCATTGGTTTCATTGAGCATCTTATTTATCAATTCAAAATCTACCTTGAGAAATTGATTATCTGCAAATTTTCGCACAATTTTGGAGGGCATGGTAATCCATGATTTTGATTTCCCCTCTTCTTTTCTCCATTCTGCAAAATTATCCATGGAAAAATCGTCTTGAAGTTGCCAGAATATTATTCTGTCTGGTTTGAAACTCTTGCCCAGTACTCTGAGAAAATTGCTCAGATAAATTTGTTCATCTTCAATTTCTTGATGCAGAGCCTTCCAAATTGAATAGTGAATTTCAGCTCTGTTTGATGAGTCGGGAAAAGAATTATCATTGATATAAGACATAATAAATTCATGCTTTGAAAGAAATAGAAAAAAAGATATATTGTTTTCTGGTGAAAATATTCTGTTGGCTTTCCATCCAAGAGTAAAATTCTTGTTTGGAACTTAATCAGTAATAATTCCCGTCTCAAAATGGGATGCATCCGCATGAACACATGATTTTATCTCAACTGCTTTTTCT
>JAQICJ010000293.1 GCA_027858615.1 Deltaproteobacteria bacterium | reverse complement strand
TAAATATTTTAAGAAATTTTGCAAATATTTGTAAATTAAAGGATTCTATAAATGCTTATAATTTTCTTAAATTTTTCTAACTGCTTCCTTAATATTATTTTTTTCTATTTTTTCCCTATTTATACAACTTTACATATATACTGTAATCTTGCTTTGAGGCCAGATTTTCAGATCTGCAATTTTCACTTTTCCAAAATTTTCAGGTTTCAGCTAGACACAAATGAATATGAGGTGTATTTATTAGGAATAATAAGGAGGTAATCCAATTATGGATATTAAAAAAGATGTTACAGAACGTTTTATCAGGTATGTTAAAATAGACACCCAAAGCCATGAATCTGAAGGACCGGAGGATTCAAAAAAATATCCCAGCACCGAAAAGCAAAAAGACTTGAGTCGTCAACTTGTTAAAGAACTGCAGGAATTGGGCATAAAAGACGCTGCCATGGATGAGTGGGGATATGTAATGGGTACCCTCCCCTCAAATGTCGATAACAATCCACCTGTCATTGGTCTGATTTCTCATGTTGACACATCTCCTGCAGCTTCAGGCAAAGATGTAAATCCACTTTTTCATAAAAACTATGACGGAGGAATTATTAAATACCCCGAGGCTGACTGGCAAGTCCTTGATCCCAATAAATTTCCTGCCTTGAAAAAGAAAATTGGTCATACTTTAATCACCTCTAATGGCGATACCCTTCTTGGTGCTGACGATAAAGCTGGAGTGGCCGAAATCATGTCCACCATCGCTTATCTGCAGGCAAATCCTGATATTTCCCATGGGGACATTAAAATTGGCTTCACCTGTGATGAAGAAATCGGAGCGGGTGTGGATCATTTTGATATCAAAAAGTTTGGCGCTGATTATGCTTATACTGTGGATGGAGAAACCATGGGCACCATAGAAGATGAAACCTTCTGTGCCGATAGTGCCGACCTTACAATAAAAGGAATCGAAATCCACCCAGGCTTTGCTAAGGATAGATTAGTCAATTCCGTGGTCATCGCCTCCGAATTTGTCGGCATGCTTCCCAGAAATCGGGCTCCAGAAACTACTGAAGGACGAGAAGGCTATTTGCACGCCTACACTATAAAAGGTGGAGTTGACAAAACTCAAATCAAATTGATCATCAGAGACTTTACCGAAGATGGGCTTAAAAAACTCGAGCAAATACTCATTGATAATGTCAAAACCCTCAAGGAAAAATATCCCCAGGCTGAAATAGATCTTAAAATCAACGAACAATATCGCAACATGAAGCTTTATCTTGAAGATAAGTCAGAAGTTATCGAACTGGCTTTAAAAGCAGTTGAAAAAGCGGGGTTAAAACCTGTTAAAGGAATAATTCGTGGAGGAACCGATGGTTCCAGACTGTCAGCCATGGGACTGCCCACTCCTAACATCTTTACAGGAGGACACAATTTCCATTCTACCAAAGAGTGGATCTCCCAGGATGATATGGTTGTTGTTGTCAGTGTACTCTCTGAACTTTGTCAAATCTGGTCTGAACAGAATAAATAATAAATTCCAGGTGTGGTTTTTTTAATCCACCATGCTCTCCCCCTTTTTCAAAGAATAAAACAAAGTGGAATTCATACCTTTTTCCAACTTTATTACAGCGTTAATCATATTTTCAATCGGGGTCTCACTTTTTTTCAAAAAGAATGTCAGGGAATCAAGTTATAATTTTTTCCTGCTTTTTGCTTTTTGTCTGGCAGGTATCTTCCTGTTCAATGGACTTTCTTTTCTTTACACAACCCAATTTTTTAACAACCTCAAATATACTTTTGTAATCCTGGCGGGATTGGCAGGCATCTCCTTTTTCAATCATACTCTGCGCTTTAAAACCGGCTACTTGCTTAATCTTATTTTTGGAATCATTGCTATATTGGCTATTTTATTTTTTCTCTTTGATTCCTATTTGCCCCTATTTTCTGAATCTTCTGGATTCAAACCTTATCTGAGCCTTATTTGTGGAATCATCTATTCCATTGCCATAATTGCCATTATCTATCTGACTTATATTGATTCACCATCAGGCTACCTTCAAAAAAAATTCAGTTTTACTCTGGTAAGCACCTTTTTGTTTTTCTTTATCTTGCTGCTTTCTCAAATTATTAAATTGAAAACTATCCCTATTGTAACCAGTGAAGCGATCACTCTGGTATATATTTATTTTCTCAGCCAGACTCTTTTTCATGCCAAATTTCTCGAATTAAAACAGATTTTCTTGAAATTTTCTATTTTCCTCAGTGGTGCTCTGTTTATAGCTCTCATTATCTGGGGATTATTGATATTACTTTCTGTTTCCCACCCTTCCAAATCACCTGACAATTATTTAAAAATTGAACTTTTCAATTTCAGCCTGTTTTTCACCTTGTTTGTTTCTTCTATAATTGTTCTGCTTTTTCAGGAACATTTCTCCAGAATTACTGAAAAAATTCTGCTCAAATTGATTGCAGGAAATCCCCAAAATTTTAACAGACAACTTAAAAAGCTTCTTTTAAAACTTGATCGCATGCATGCAAATGAGATTTATATTGGAGACACAATAAAGGATGTCTTCAGTAAATCACTATTTATTTCAAGTTCTTCTCTCTACACAACCAGAAATGAACTAGAATATAACCGCATTTTTTCATTTCCAGGCAATGAAATAGAAAAATTATCAAGATCATCCCATTCAAATTTCATAGAAAGACTGAATTTGGGGCAACTTGTATTCAGGCAGGATCTAGAACATGAACTTCATCGACTCAAACAAGGTTGGGCCGTTGTCTTGGGAGCCAAACAACTTAATTCTATTCTCAATACCATGGAACTGCTTGATACCAATATTGTTATTCCAATCTTCATAAAAAACAATCTTCAGGGATTCTTGTGCCTCTGCCACATCGAAAACAAATCAGGCTATCCCCTGTCCACAATTAATCTGCTTCAGCAACTTGGCAATAGAATTGGCAATACCCTGAACTACACCAAGGAGTATCAAAATTTACGGCAAAAAGACAAGTTGGCTTTGCTTGGAAAGATGTCTGCTGTTCTGGCTCATGAAATTCGCAATCCCATCAGTTCCATAAAAGGCTCCGCTCAACTATTGGAAATTGAAGATGAGGAAAGCAAAGAATTCCTGGAGATCATTATGGAAGAAACAGACAGGCTCAACCGGGTTGTAAATAATTTTCTTCAATTTTCCCGGAATTCCAACCCTGAATCATTCAGTCGACTTGATTTAGGCAAATTGATCCGGAAAACTCTGATTCTGGTAAATAATGAAAGTGATAACCAGATACAATTTAAAGGAATTGAAAATGGTGAAGAATACCCCATCAGAGGAAACCCGGATAAGCTCAAACAGGTCCTGATCAATCTCCTTAATAACGCCAAAGATGCAACGGCAGAAGAAAAAAAGGCAAAAATTGAAATTGAAATAAATAAACTCAATACATCAAGGGGAAAATTTATTGAAATTATGGTAAGAGACAACGGCTATGGAATCAGCAAAGAAAATCAAAAATCTATTTTTGAACCTTTCTTTACTACCAAAGCTGAAGGCACCGGTCTTGGTCTCCCTGTAATCTCCAAAATAATTGATGAACATAACGGCCAAATAACAGTATATTCCAATGAAAACGAAGGCACCCAATTTAAATTGCTGTTCAAATGTTAAAAAACAGGAATAGTTAAAGCTTAATCTACAATGAGTCTTTCAATATCATGAGGCAGGCTTACCAGGGTTTCATAATTCAGATTTCTTGCCATATCGCTGAAAGAAGTTACTGAGATTTCATCATCACCTTGCCTGCCAATCAACATGACCTCATCACCTATTTTTGCAGAAGGAATATCGGTAACATCAACGACCATCATGTTCATGTTGATAATACCAACTATTTTGGCTCTCTTGCCATTAATAAGTACATAACCGTGATTGGAAACCTTGCGGGGGTAACCTTGATAATAACCAACAGGTACACTGGCAATGGTCATATCCCTCAAAGAGAGAAAAGAATTGCCATAACTGATATACTCCCCTTTGCTGACATGCTTGAGTGCCATGATTGAGCTGCGCCAGGAAAGCACACGTTTCAAGGAATCATTCTCTGAAATAGGTATTCCACCTTGTTTATTCATGCGATTAAAAAAATGTACTTCAGTTTCCTTACTGGGCCAAAAACCATATTGGGCGATTCCAAATCTTACCATATCCTTGATGGTTTCAGGATAAATAAGAGCTGCAGCAGAACAGGCAGTATGGTGTAAACCGGTGCTTATTCCTTTTCTGCGTAAAAACAGGGTCAATTTTTCAAACTTTTTGATCTGTTGCTGTATTCTGTAATAATTGGCAATCGATTCTGCTCCGGCAAAATGAGTACATACTCCCGAAACCACAATATTTTTCTTATTTTTCTTTATGATTTTTATAACTTCAGGCAACTCTTCCTGCTCAAGACCTGTTCGGTGCAAACCTGTTTCCAACTCCAGATGGACAAAAGCAGTTTTCTTGATTTTTTTGGCTATTTCAAGTGTATGCTTCAATCTTTCCACGTTAAAAATATAGAAACTTACCTCATTGTTAATAATCCATTCCAGCTCCCGGGGACGGATATATCCCATAATCATAATTTCAATTTCGCTCTTTGCAGCATTGAGAACTTTTTTTGCCTCCTCTGCTGAAAAGACAGAAAAGTGTTCAATGCCACAGGAAATTGCCAAGGGTATAAAATGCTTGATTCCATGGCCGTAGGCATTGCTCTTTACTACACTGCTGAATTGAACATCATCTCCTATGTAATTACGTAAATATTTAAGATTATTTTCCAGTGCACTTTTGCTGAGTTCTATGTGTGATGTTGAAATCATAAAAATATTTGATTAACCTCTTAAATGAACAGGTAGTTTTTGAATGCAAAACAGGAACAGTCAATTTTTGAAAAAACATTTCGACCAGAATTATGAAGTTTTTGGGATTTTACTCTCCCAACTACGGCACAGAGCAACATTTGATATAACAATATTAATAAGAGTTTGCAACTTACAAAGCTTTTTATAGTACCCAGCTTCAAACTGAATTTGATACCAGATACATGATAAACTGGCAGAAAAATTCTGCCCCTACCCTGATGATGGAATCTGGAAAATCGTAATTTCGATGATGAAGAGCATATTGGTTCAACCCTGAACCAAGACCAAAAAACAAAGAAGGAGCAACCTTTTTGTAATGGCCAAAATCTTCAGACCAGGGAAATGGATGAGTGATCTTTACCTGGGAAATATTGTTTTTTTGCAGATAATTTTGCAGAAGGGAATAAAGGTTGTCATCATTTTCAACTGAGGGGAAAATTTCCGTCCAGGACCAGGTAGTTTGAAGATCGTAAGTATTACCG
>JAQICJ010000213.1 GCA_027858615.1 Deltaproteobacteria bacterium | reverse complement strand
GCTCCCAGAGCTCATCTTTCTGATCTGGAAATTTCTGATGGAGAACGGATAATTTATGAAGTTCATCTCAAAGGTTTTACAGCTCATCCTTCCTCAAAGGTAGAAAGCCCCGGAACTTACCAGGGTTTTATTGAAAAGATAGAACATCTGAAAGAACTTGGGGTTACTACTGTTGAATTACTTCCTGTTCAGGCTTTTCCTGAAAATGAAAATGTTAATATCAATCCGGAAACAGATGAAAGGCTAAAAAACTATTGGGGTTATTCAACCATGAGTTTCATGGCTCCCCATAATCTTTATGCCCGGGAAAAGGGTTGTGAAGTAGAAGAATTCAGGGAACTGGTGGATAAATTGCATGAGGCAGGAATGGAAGTCATTTTGGATATAGTGTTCAATCATACTGCAGAAGGAAGTGAGACAGGACCGGTTCTGTCCTTCAAGGCAATTGATGAAGATATTTACTATATCAGGGATCCCAAGACAGGAGCACATCGCAACTATTCAGGTTGTGGCAATACTTTCAATTGCAACCATCCCATAGTCAGGGATTATATTCTTGATGTACTTCACTTTTGGGTAATAGAAATGGGAATAGACGGATTTCGTTTTGATCTGGCTTCAATTTTAGGAAGGGATCAGGAAGGAAATCTGATGGATAATCCTCCTTTGGTGGAAAGAATTACCAACGATCCCATTCTGAGAAAGGTGAAATTGATAGCCGAAGCCTGGGATGCTTCGGGTGCTTATCAGGTGGGATCATTTCCTGGAACCAGTTGGGCCGAATGGAATGGCCGCTATCGGGATGAAGTGAGAAGATTCTGGTTGCAGGATGGAAATATCAGCCAGTTGGCCACCAGAATCTCCGGAAGTGAAGATCTCTACGGTCCGAGCAATCGCAGTCCGAGTCATTCAGTCAATTTCATTACTTGCCATGATGGATTTACCTTGAGAGATCTGGTTACCTACGATCAGAAGCATAACTATCAAAATGGCGAAAACAATCGGGATGGTGAAAATAATAACTGCTCCAATAATCATGGGTTTGAAGGTCCTGTCAGCAATCAGGGTATCAGGAATCTCAGACTTGTTCAGATGAAGAATCTTCTGGCCACTCTTTTCCTTTCCCAGGGAGTTCCCATGCTGTTTGCCGGAGATGAAGCAGGTAAAACCAAAACAGGCAATAATAATACTTATTGTCAGGATAATCCCCTTTCCTGGATCGATTGGAGGATTATTCACGGAAATCAGCTACCGGAATTTCAGGTTGAAGGTTATGAAAATCCAGCAGCAAAAGATATTGAAGAGGGACAGGAATTGTTGGATTTTGTAAAAAAAGTTATAGCTTTTCGCAAAAAATGCGATCTGCTTAAACGCTGCCGGTTTTTCAAGGGAGAAAAAGAAGAAGGAGCATTGTTCCCGGATATAAGCTGGCAAAATGAAGTTCCTGGAAAAATTGACTGGAATACACAAAAAAAAATATTGGGAATTTTGCTTTGGCGTCAGGATAATAGCGGAGGTCTCATGCTTTTGTTCAATGGCAGCTTTGAAAAACAAGAATTTTTCCTGCCTGAAATTGGCGAAAAAAATTATTCTCTTGTTTTTGACACTTCCAGACCAAACCTTTCTTTTCAGGACAAGTCTCCCGGGGAGAAAAAACAAACATCTTTCATTCTCCAGGGTCCTGCTGTGGCGGTATTGGAAATATCCTGATACTGTGAAGGTCTAAAATCTCAATTACAACCTTTAAGCTAAACCGGTATTAAAATCGGCCGGCAAAATAATGATGTGCAGTAATTCACAATAAAGTTGACAGACAGAGGGGAAGCAGTTAGGTATTACGAAAATCAGTTTTGTATTATCGGAGTATCTATGTTCTTAATTATTTGTTCCGTCTTTTTATTGGTAAATGACCCCCTCCCGGAAAATAAATCTGTCGGAATAAAGGACAGCAAGTCTTCCTCGACAAAAAAAGACAGGCAGTTAAAAAAACAAAAAACAAAAAAAGAAAATATCCAATCCGAGAAAAATCTGCTTCCTCCTCGGATTATTTCTTCTGTTGTTTCCCCTCTGCCTTCAGAATTTGCCGAAACTTCAGGAAAAGTTGATTTGAAATTAAAAATAGATGCTCGGGGGAATGTAATCAAGGTTGAATACATCAACAACCCCGGACCTGGTTTGGGACCTGTGGCTGCACTCAAAGTTGTTGGTTTGAGGTTCAAACCGGCTTTATACAAAGGAAAACCAATAGCTTCCCTGGTTAGATATACCTTTGTCTTTGCCAGGCCGACTCCATCAACTCCAAATCCCACCAAAGAAACTGAGAGTCTTGAGGAAAAGTCTGCAATTGCAATTTCAGAGGTGAAAAAAGAAGATATTATTGATGTAATCGGTAAGCGACCACTGAGCTCAGCTTCCGATGAAGTAATCAGGAACAGAGATTTTCAACTGTTTCCACGCAAAACTTCATCTGATCTACTTTTGCTGGTTCCCCATCTTCACATCTCTCAAC
The DNA here is from genome assembly GCA_027858615.1 of Deltaproteobacteria bacterium. Taxonomy (GTDB): domain Bacteria; phylum Myxococcota_A; class Polyangia; order HGW-17; family HGW-17; genus JAQICJ01. The sequence goes on along the minus strand of JAQICJ010000213.1, from coordinate 9,249 downwards.
ATTCCGGATCAGGAAAAGGACATCAGATTTTCCTCAGAGGTTTTGATGCCGAGCATGGTCAGGATATAAATATCTCCTTCAACGGAGTGGGAGTGAATGAGCCTTCCCATATTCACGGAATGGGGTATACAGATCTGCATTTTATCATTCCTTTGGCAGTAAAAAAAATTAAAGTGATGAAGGGACCTTATGGAGTAAGGTTTGGTAATTTTGCAACTGCCGGTTCCTTGGAATTCTTTTTGAAAGATCGCCTGGAAAGCAGTTTTGTGGCTTTTGAACAGGGGAATTTTAGTCAAAGTACTTGGACAGCAGCTTTTGCTCCCAAATTTGAGTCTTTTGACACCTGGGCAATTTTACAGAAATTCTCAACAGATGGTTTTACCGCCAACAGTTCCTGGCAGGGGATTCGTTCTTTATACAGAATTTCCAAAGGTTTCAAGGGAGGACGAATACATTTGACCATTAACGGTTATTTCAGCGATTGGAATTCCGTGGATGCAATTCCGGCCAGACTGGTAGACAACAAAGAATTGGGTTTTTATGACGGCATTGACCATTCCGATGGAGGAGACAGCAGCAGACTCAGTATTTCTACAGGTTTCAGAAAAAAAGAGAAGAGCAGGAAATATAATTTCAATCTCTTTTATTTAAGAAGAAAATCTACGATATTTACCAATTATACCTACTTTTTAAAAAATCCCGATGAAGGAGATCAGACAAGACAGGCGGATAATCGACATGTTCTGGGAGGCCGGTTGGAAATGAAAAGATATTTCAATCCAGCCCTGGGCAAGATTATCTGGTTATACGGTCTGAATTTCAGACATGATCAAATTGTTTCAAAGCTTGGCAATTCAGAGGAAAGAGTTGTTCATGAGCAATTGATTGATAGTTCCGGCGGTATTGCCAACAGCGGTATTTATTCCCAACTTGAGTTCAGACCTTGCAAGTGGTTTAGAACTATTGCCGGTTTGCGCCATGATTACTTCTTCTTTGATTCAGCCGGTTGGCAAAACACCTACCTGCCTTCAGGTGCTCTCAATGAAAAAATCGAGGTAGAGGGAACATCTTTCCGCAGTTTTTTCCAACCCAAATTATCATTAATTTTTACTCCCTGGAAAGATTTGGATATTTTTCTCAATTCAGGAAGCGGATTTCATTCCATCAACTATCGGGAAGCTGTTTTGAACAATGCCCGGGATATTCCACTGGCCTGGTCAGGAGAAGCAGGTTGGAGATGGAAACAAGGCAAATATCTCAACCTGGCCGGTTCGATCTGGGGAACTTGGATGGAAAGTGAAATCTTCTTCGACCCCTACCTGGGAAGATCTGTGGATACAGGTTCTTCTCGCAGAGAAGGGGTTGAAGTGGAAATGCGCCTGAATCTGCAAAAGTGGTTGAGATTTTTTGCCGATGCCTCCTACACCAGGGCTCGACTGATTGAATCTAACGAGCATATTCCCAACACTCCCAAATACCTTTTTAACGGTGGTTTTACTTTTTTTCACAAATTTAAAAATTCAGGGGAACTCATTAGTAATTCAAGTCTGAGGGGAAGTTTCAGAACCAGGTATATAGGCAAACGCCAATTGGCTGCAGGCAAATTTTCCGAAGCTGCTTTTTTGGTTGATCTGCTCATTAGTTATAAAATCAGGCAGTATAATTTCTGTTTGTCAATAAACAACCTTTTTGATCAACAATGGAAAGATTCACAATTTTATTATCGTTCCAGGGCCAAGTTGAGCGAACCCGATTCAGGAATTGAGGGTTACCATTTTACTGCCGGTACACCTTTTTCGATTAAATTATCCTTGCAGATAGATTTACCCTGATCACCAAAAAACAGGAGATTAACAATGAATTCCGCTACTTTTGAAATTGCGAATTTTAAACTTGAAAAATTAACTGAAAAACTCATTTTTCTTCTTCTTATCTTTTTCTTCAGTTTTTCTTTTTTTGCCTGTGAGGAAGATAGTATCCAAGAAGTGAATTATTATGAGGTGCAGGTAAAATTTGGCATGGAGCTGCCAGATAATGAAAACTGGTCAGTAAAAGAAGCCTGGTTGGTTGTGGGTGATCTGAATATTTACGGAATGGACAGAGAGGAAGCGGGCTTCAAAAATAAGCTGGTTCTCAAGCATGCCGGGCACAGCCACGGTGAAGCCGAAATGGAAGTAGTAATTCCCGAAACCTTTCTTCTGGATCTCAGTTCCGGGTCTGTTGTTTTGAAAGAGTTGGCAGTTCAGGAGGGACACTATTTTGATGGTTATCTCAGACTTCGACCTTTGGTGGAGTTATATGAACCACTTTATCCCGATACATATCAACAAGTAGAAAAAAACCATGAATTGTCCAATCTGACCTTTTATTTTCTGGCAGATTTGCAGTCAGAACCTGATAAAAGCAATGAAGTTGAAATTGCTCTTGAACTTGAATCTATGGTGACCGGCCTGATTTATGGTGGAACTGTCAAAGAAGGGGGAGCTGCAACTTTGACCACAGTTCTGGATTTGAAAACAATTCTGGCAGAAGTAGACTGGTCAGGAACAAAAATAGTTGAAGGAAAAATTTTAATTGATTCTGAAAACAATTCAGAAATATACAATTTAATCAAAGCGAAATTCCAGAACAGGGACTATTATTTCCATCTGGAAGCCGAAGAAACGCACTAACCTTTTAATGGCCGTCTCGGATTATATCTGGAGACAGCCAACTGATCTTGCGACCTCGGTCTGGAGATCCTGTATTCCACAAAGGAGGAATAATGAAAAATCTTTTTGTTATTTTAATAATTTCAATGGCATTTGTTTTTGCCGGCTGTGATGATGACAATGACAGTTCAGAGCAGGGTGTTATCTCAATTGAAACTTGGGGAGAAGAATTCATTGAAGTAGGAATTCCGGCGGAAGAATTTGATGACGGATGGAGTATTACCTTTGATAAATTTATTGTAAATCTTGGTCAGATTCATTTCAACGGGCAGGAATTCACTACCAGTTATCTGGTTGATCTGGTCCAGGAGGGACCTCATTTTCTGGTAGACGAAACTACTGCTGTTGGAGCTGTTGAACAATTCGACTATTCTTTGCTGATTGCAGATGGAAGTTCCGAAAATGTCAATCTGGAAAATGAAGATGTCCAACTTATGGAAGAAAACAATTATAGTCTATATGTTTCAGGTTCTGCCACTTTGGATGGTTCAACCCTTGTTTTCAACTGGGGATTTTCCGAAAGTGCCAACTATGTCAATTGCCATGTGGCTGGAGAAATAGAAAAAGACCAGGAGACTGCTGTTCAGTTGACAATTCATGGAGATCATCTTTTCTATACAAGCCTGGTAGACAGTGAAGCCGGACTTGGTTTTGATGCTATTGCCAATTGTGACACCGATGAAGATGGTGAAATTACCAGAGAAGAGCTTTTCAATTTCAGCGGTATCGATTTCTCCTCACTCGATAATTATGATGTTCCTGGTGGTTCTTCAATAGACAACATGTGGGATTATCTTGCCGTCCAGGTAAAAACTGTTGGTCATATTGACGGAGAAGGTCATTGCGAAATGGAGTAAATCTCCATAATTTTTCTTATTCTTAATTCACTTCTTTTACTTATTCTATTCTAAATTGCTTCCAAAAAATGAAATATTCAGAGGAGGGTCACTATATGGACCTGGGGGGAAGTAAATTGTAAAAACAGATGAAGATCTTTGACAATCAGTTTTTATCGATTTGATCGGCAATTTCTTCTTTTTTGGAAGAGGTGCAGGGAAAATAACTGTATTGGCGCTGGTGATTCTTGACTCCTCTGAATACAAATCTCGAATTTTCAGAAGGTTGGTCATCTCCGTAATAGCCTTCTTTCATTCTTTGCTCATAGGCTGCTCGATAGAGTACATAGCGATCATAACTGATGGCTTCCCTGTTTTTCAGTTTTTCAGTAAGGCTGGTATTGTGAGACCATTGGGAGATATCTTTTTCGAAAAATCCGGAAAGAAATTCAGCTGAAGAACCGCTGCCATAGGAAAAAAGACCAATACGTCGACCTTCTGCTGCCTGACCGAATTCAATCAGGGAATTGAGGGCCAGAAAGAGAGAACTGGTGTAGACATTGCCCAGCTCACTGCCGCCAATCAGACTGTTTGCGACTTTTTGGGAAAATAATCTATCGAAATTATCAAAATCGATATTTTCCATTTTCAACATTTGCTTAAAGGCTTTGCTTGCCATCTTGGGGAAGGGAGTGTGGAAGATGAAGTGGGAAAAATCATCAAAACTCAAATTGGTATACTTTTTGTAGTTTTTATAGGTGTGTTCCAGGGCTTCGAGGTAACACTCCAGAGAATAGTGCCCCCGGACTATGGCAGTATTGCTGTAATTTGGCCGCCAGAAATCCATTACTTCCCTGGTGTAAACAGATTCGTTGTTCAGATCAATAGAGAGTAGTCCAGGATTTTTGGAAACAAGCAGGGCTGCGGCTCCAGCTCCCTGGGTAGGTTCTCCCGCAGAACGCAGATTGTAAAAAGCTACATCTGTGGTGACCACCAGTGCTTTTTTACCACGGGATCCGGGAGAGAGAGTCCAGTGAAGAGCATTGCGGAGAGCTGCTGTTCCTGCATAGCAGGCATTTTTAATATCTATGCAGCGACAATTAGTATTGAGGCCAAGCATTTCGTGAATATAGACAGCTATGGGCTTGGAAGCATCAATACCCGTTTCTGTTCCTACTATAACATAGCCAATTTCATCGGGATCTATATCGTTTTTCTCAAGAAGTTCCATCCCGGCATTGGCGGCCATGGTAACCGGATCTTCAAATGGGCTGAGAACCGACATTTTTTTGCATCCAAGTCCGATTGTATATTTTTCTTTATCGACGTTGCGAGCTTTAGCCAGGGTCTCCAGAGAGAAATATTTATTGGGAACGAAAATTGAGATAGCATCAATACCGGCTTTGGGTTCGATGTTGATACTGTTTAGTTTCATGGAGAATCCTTTCTGAACCGGGAACAGATTGGTTTCCGGCATATTTGTATTGTGGTCCTGTTGACACTTGCACAGCCAACCTGGTCAGGATTGTCAAGGGACAGGACGGCGCAGGCAAAATACCTTAAAATTTTATTCAATACAAGTTATCAAATTTTTTTTGGAAGTAGTTTTTGAAAAGATATTTTTTTTGTTTAAACAATTTTTATAATTGTGATAACATAGCGTTTCCGATAAAATTAATAGATCTGTAAAGACCTTGATTAAAGGCGAAATCTAAAAATTTGTTGTATTTTTCGAGTTTTTGATTGAATATTCATAATTCTTTACGAAAAACCGGATTTCTTGAACAGGTATTTCAATTTTTCCCTGTTTTTTTTAAGAGATCAGTTGACAATCTTAATAAAAATTAAATATTACAAGTAATTGCAGTTATCTTAAAGTGATTGTATTTTTAATGATTGCTTTTGATTCTGCATTATTCAAGTAGAGATAGACAGGTTTTTTGCTTGAAAAACAAGGTAAATCTGTAAATTTCTTAAAATTTGTCTTAAGGCAGAATTGTTCCAGTTAATTGCCTGCAAAATTAAGGCTTTCAGGAATTTTCTGCACAAAAGGGATTTAAAGTGGAATTTGTACTGTGTGAAAATTGTTTTATGGTATCTCGGGCAGAGATGATCTCTTGCGGCAAGTGTGGAGGTTCGCTGGAAAATCTCACTCCTGTCTCCGGGAATATGCTTGAAGGTGCCATAATTGAAGACAAATTCAAACTGGAGAGTTATATTGACGAAGGAGCCATGGCTTGGGTTTACAAAGGTGTTCATATATCTTTGGGCTCTTCAGTGGCCATCAAAATTCTCAAACCAGCTTTTCAGTCAGATTCCCGTTTTGTCAAAAGATTTCGCAAAGAAGCAATTGCAGCAGGTTCCCTTAATCATCCCAACATTCTTTCCATAATCAATTCCGACAGCACTCCCACCGGGATCACCTATATCATTTCAGAATTTCTCAGTGGCAGGCCTCTTTCTAAAATTATTGCTGAAGAGGGAAGTCTCGAATTGGAACGTTCTCTCCGAATTATCAACCAAATTCTTTCCGGTCTTGATGAAGCACATCAAAAAGGGATAATCCATCGCGATATCAAACCTGAAAATATCATGGTAAAAACTTTGCGATCCGGAGAAGATCACGCCAAAGTTGTTGATTTCGGGATTGCCAAACAAACTGAATCTAATGATGCCAAACTCACCAAGCATGGAGAAATATTCGGAACTCCCGAATATATTGCACCTGAGCTTATCAGGGGTCAGGATGCTGTTCCCGCTTCCGATCTGTATTCTGTCGGGATAATTCTTTACGAGTTGCTCACCAGCAAGTTACCTTTCACCGGAGATGTAATTTTTGATATTCTCAAGGCTCATATGGATGATGAACCTCAGAAACCAAGAGAAATCAATCCCGATATACCGGTGGAAATCGAAAATATCATTCTGAAAGCTTTGAATAAAAATCCCGAAGACAGATATTTAGATGCCATGGTTTTCAAAAAGGCGATAAATTCTCCCTTCAAACAAAAAAGAAAAGCTTGCCCAGTTTGTGGTTTTTCTCTCAACTCTCACCACAAATTCTGTCCCGACTGTGGCAAAAAAATTACAAAAATCCCTAATATAAGTCGTACTCAATACACCTCCACCAAAATATCAGAATCTTTGCAAAAGATTATTCGCAAAGAAACAATGTTCAAACCCTTTTTCGTCGGTAGAGAAGCTGAAATCAAAAAGGTGGAAAGTTTTCTCAAAAGCGACAAAACTGTTTTGGAAATAAATGGATCTGAAGGCATGGGTAAAACCTGCCTGGTTCAAGAAATAGTCAACCGTTTTTCCCAGTTCAAACAAGTTGAAATAGCCTTGGTGAATGCTCATCCGGCAGGCATCAATGTTCCCTGGTATCCGGTGATGACTCTCCTTCTGCAACTTCTCGGTCTTAAAGAGAATTTCACTGAGGAACAACTTTCTGAAGCAGTTGTGGGACTTAATCTGGAATATGACGATCTTCCCTTTATTTCCATTTTGTTCGGAATGAACAAAATGAACAACAAGTTGGAGCGCTCAGTTCTAATCAGAGAATTAATCACCACTATTTCCCGCACTATTATTGCAGCAGCTCAGCAGAAAAGTCTTATCCTTATCTTTGAAGACATAGACCGTTACGATTTTCCTTCTCGATTGCTGATTGACCGTCTCATCAGCATAGGCGGAAAGAGTGGAATCAGAATTATTGTAACCAGTGAGGAATCTTTCATCCAGGAGGATGTAATCAGTGACTCTGTCATTCTGCGACGGATTGACAACCAGAAAGTGGAATCAGTATTATTCAATATCAAGCATAATTCATCAAGTACTTGGAGTGAATTAACTCAAAATTTAATTTTCAATGCTCTTGGTCATCCTCTTCATCTGGAACAAGGAATCAGACTGTTGCTGGAAGGTGGCAATGAGGTCAACAAAGGCCTGGTCGATCTGATTACTCTCAGAATCAGACGCTTACCCAAAGAAGCAATGAAAATCATGCAGTTGTGCAGTTTATATGGCATGCAGATTGAACTGGATCTGGTCAAATTTGTTCTTTCTGACAACGAATTCGTTGAATCAGGAATTAAAGTTCTGATCAAAAGGGGATTTTTCAAAAAACTTTCAGATACTACCTTTTCCTTAACCCATCCCATCTATTTGAAAATTATGCCCTCTTTGATGACTTCAAAATTGCAAAATGTTTTTTATCAGAAAATCATAGAATATCTCGAACAAAATCAAAGCTCCCCTTATCTCCTGGTAAAATTTGCTTCCAGAGCCAAAGATCTCAAAAGATCAACGCTCTATTTAGCCAAAGCCGGCAATAAATTCGAAGAAGACTTCGATGATATCGGAGCTTCTTCAGCCTATCAAAAACTTTTTGATATCCTTAAGATTTCTTTGCTTGAACAGCAGAATATGCAACAATTTTCTCAGGTGTGTGCCAAATTAGGCGATCTTTACCGTTATACAGGTCTACTCAAAAAATCTCTCAGCATTCTCAAGGAAGGCTTGATGTTCTGTGAAGAACAGCCTGAATATGAAGCTATAATCCTCAGTTCATTGGCCCGCACCCTTTTCAGTCTCAAATCGTCCAAAAACAATAAAATTTCTTCTATTATCAGAAGAACTTCCAAAATTATCAAGTCCTTGCGTAATTCTGATATCCTTTACAATATTTATTTCAATTTCAGCACTATTGAGTTGGGTCGTAAAAATTTCAATCAAGGTGAAAAGCTTCTTAATCAAGGTCTTTCACATCTATCCGAGCTCTCCAAAAAATCTCCGAAATTCTGGAGGTTGTTTTTAAGATTGGCAGAATTCCAATTCAACCAGAAAAATCATGAAGAGGCGATTAGTACTTTGATGGAAGGTTTAAAAATTTGTGAAAATCAACAAATTGCCAAAGGCAGAATTCATCAGTTGCTTGGTGAATTTTTCCTGCATCTTGGTCGCAATGAAGACGCTTTGGCCCACATTAAAAAAGCAGCTGAAATTCTTTATGAAATCGGTGACAGGATGTCAGCTTCGGAAGCCTTTATCAAAGCAGCCGAAAATACCAGTGAGAAAAAAGACGAGCTTCTCAACAAGGCCCTTTATCTCTCCATGCAAATTGGATGGAAAGATGGGATAGAAAAGATTGATCTGCTTAAGGATTAAACTATTTAGTTCCCTTCCCAGAAGTGGGGTTTTGGGGACGGGAACTATTTAGTTCCAAGTTTTTTCAAGTTTTTACAGGAGGGAATATTGCCTTTTCTGCAATTTTCGTGATTTATATAGATTTTAAGGGGAAGGGAACTGTCGTTTCGAGACAGCAGATTCTGGCAGGAAGAAGAACTACCCAGATTGCAGGCGTACATATGCATTTTTTTGCTGGAAGTAAATTCAGCTATTTTACTGCAGGCAGAACCATCCTGCTGGATACAGCCCTCCAGAAAAAAAGCAAAGTTGAAGGAATCAGAGTCCAGCAAAGTAGTGATAAATTTGCGACAACTATCCTTTTTCCCCAGATTGCAGGCAAAATAATGGGAAACCGGATCAGGAGATGATTCCCTGTTGTTCAGGCAGGACTTGGTATTCTCGAGGATACAGTTTTCCAGGAAAAGGCTTTTTTTAACTTTGGGGCAAAAATGATCAAGCCCGTGAAAACATGCCAACTTGTGATAATAAGCAAGTTTTTCACTTTGTTCTTTGTT
>JAQICJ010000144.1 GCA_027858615.1 Deltaproteobacteria bacterium | reverse complement strand
CCATTTTCTTCACACAATAAGTTCATCGATTTCTATTTTGCAAAAATGATTTATCTCCCAAATTTTGATTTTTTCCTGAAAAACATCTGTCTTTACATTTTTCAAGAAAAATCTATCATAGTGACAGATTAGAGCTGTTCAATTTTCTACAGGCAAAAAGCAACCGGGTTTCAAGACTAATGGATTATCTTTCCTGTTTGCATCACCAAGGAGTCAATCATGGCGAATAAATTACTTACTATTCTCCTTTTCTCAATTCTATTCATTCTAACTTCGTGCTCTTCAACCACCAAAAGCGTTCCCGATAAAAAACATGAATATGAAAGCGATGATTCGGACAGAGCCGCCCTCACAACCACAAGAACTGACAACGTCAAACAAGAAGACGCTCTTGAGTTAAAAGATAGAGAACCTGAAGAAAATTTGATAACTGAAGAAGGGTTTATCAAAAAACCCGTCAAATTAGCAGAATCTCAAAAACAAGATAAAACTGAAAAAAAAGATATAAACAGAAAACAAACTAAAGGAAGAAGCGAAGGACGCATGGCACCCAAAGTTACCTCTGTTACATCCTTCGGAAGTGTTGACCCCAATAAACTCAGAAATTTCATGAAAAACAACCGCAAACAAATCAATGATTGCTTTAAAACAGGCAAGTCTAAAGATGCAAATTTAGAGGGTACTCTTAAAGTTAAACTTAAAATTAACTCGGAAGGGAAAGTGGACTCCTGTGAAATTACCCAGCACCTGAATCTTGAATCAGTAGGTAATTGTGCCTGCAACAAAATCAAAAACTGGAATTTCCCCGCCAAATCCAAAGAATACTATTTGACTTATTTTTGGAAATTCAAATAATAAAACTAAGTAAAGGATTTTTTTGATGAAACAAAGAGTTATCCATTTTTTCACTATTTTTATTTTGTTCCTTTTTACTTTTTCCTGTCAGAAAAAATCTGAAGAAAAACAAAAAAGCAAAAGCCAGGAAACCATTGAACAAACAGAACCAGAAGTTGAGGAAACCGAAGATACGGGACAACAAAAATCAAAAGTAGCCAAACCTGAATCAAATTCTGAAAAGAAAGATAAAACGGTCACAGTTACCGACAAGCTTGACGTTGACAAAAAAATCTTTGCAGATGAAGCAGGGACAGGGAGTGCAGAATCTGCTGTGGCCACTAAGCAAACTCCCTCTCCTCTCAAAAAAGAAAAAAAAAGATTTATCGGCACAGATCAAAAATCACCTGTTGCCCTTTCCTCTTCAATCACAACCTTCAGTGTCATCAATCCCCGCCAAATCAGAAAATTCATGAATAAGAAAAATGAAGAATGTCGCCTTTGCTATTATAAAGAGGATGAGGCAGAACAAAGAGTTCCCGAAACTGTGGAGATCACTTTTACCTTCAAACCAGGTGGCAAAATTAGTTCATGTCAAATTAACAAGCCTCTGCAAAACAAAAAAACCGGTAAATGTATCTGCAAAAAGGCCGAACAATGGAATTTTCCCAATCTGAAAAAGGAAATTTCTTTTAAACATAAATTTAAATTCACCCCTTAACCCTGATTTCCCGAACCAACACATCTTCATTAACAAACAAGAAACTAACTAGTTCCCATCCCAGAAGTGGGGTTTTTGACTGGTGAAGAAGTTTGCCTCAGATGCGCGGAATAACTGCGAAGATATAGCCACAACTATTTCAAGAAGTTATGACAAAGCAGATGAGGTAAAATTCCATCGCCAGACGATTACATCCATTTTTGGGATGGGAACTAACTAACGGGGAATTGTTTAAATTACCAAACAATTGTTGCATCAAAGCTATCCATAAATTAATATGGAATGGTCTTATTGCCAGTATCAAGCACAGATCTAACCGGAGAAATAATGTCCAAGCAGTTGCTCTATGCATATTTTGCCCATAAAAACGGAATGATTTCAAATGAACAACTGGATAAAATCCAGGGAGGTCTCAAAGACGGAACTGTATCTGGGAAATGGGAAGAAATCGAAAATACACTGTCTTTGCAAGAGAAACAGGAGCTGGATAGCCTGGTTGATAAAACCCTCCAAGACAACAAAGGCAACCTTCAAGCTACATTGCAAATGTTTGTGGCGACTTCACCTGCTGATAAGGAGGAATCAATTGCTCAGGCCGAAACCCTGGCAGCTCCTCAAGAGCTGGATCTGGCCCGAATGCCCACTTTGGAATCCGACGAACCTCCCTTGACCAAATCAACAGATGCTCCCCAAAAAAACCTGAATCTGCAAGAATCAGGTCTGGGGGTCAGTAAAGAAGAAAGCGGACGCTACCGGATCACCGGCGAAATTGGCAAAGGAGGCATTGGCAGAGTACTTCTGGGTTTCGACAAACACATTGGCAGAGAAATTGCCTTTAAAGAACTGATCAATGCTAAAGAAACTAAAACCAGTTCTGGAAAAAGAAGACGTAAAAGAACCCAACTTACAGCTGATGCCAATACCCGTTTTCTCAGAGAAGCCAGAATAACCGGTCAACTTGAACACCCTTCCATTGTTCCGGTCTACGAAATCGGCAAAAAAGAAAATTCCGGCTCTTTTTACTACACCATGAAATTGATCCGGGGAAAAACTCTGAAACAAGCTATTGATGAGGCATCTTCCCTGAAAGCCAGATTACTGCTACTGCCTCATTTCCGGGATCTCTGTCAGGCGATTGCCTTTGCCCATAACAAAGATGTTATCCACCGGGATATAAAACCGGGAAACATCATGATAGGTGAATTTGGCGAAACAGTCGTTCTGGACTGGGGACTTGCCAAAATTAAAGGACAGAGCAGTCAGGACAAAAAAATTGCCAAAGGAATTCAGGACCTCAAACCTCTCAATCTTGAAAATACCGAAAAAACACGACAGGGTTCTACTTTGGGAACACCTGCTTATATGCCACCGGAACAAGCTCTGGGCAAGATAGACGAAATTGATCATCGCTCAGACATCTATTCTCTCGGAGCTGTCCTTTATCAAATCCTTACAGGCAAACCACCTTTTCAGGGCAAAATGGTTCAAACTGTTCTCATGAATGTAGTTGAAAAAGAGCCGGTTTCTCCAACTGAAATTCATCAGGAAATTCCTTCGGAACTAGAAGCTGTTGCCCTCAAATCCCTGCAAAAAAAACCCGATAACCGCTATCAATCTGCCAGTGAGCTTGCTCATGACATTGAATCCTACATGTCAGGAGAAAAAGTAGCTGCCCACGATTACACTTCAATGGACCTGCTCAAACGTTTCATTCAACGCAACAAAGCACTGGTAGGAACCCTCAGCACCATCACAATCATTATCATTATCTCTCTTATTTTCACAACCTGGTCATACCGGCGGGAAAGAGAAGCAAAAAAACAAGAAGCTGCTGCCAGAATCAAAACTGACAAAGCCAAGCAAAAGATGGAACTTGCCAATAAACAGATGAGAATTGAAAGAAGAAAATCAAATTTTCATATAGCCCAGGCTTTGATGGAAAAATCATTCAAAAGAGATAAAAAAAACGACACTGCGGCTTCAGCTATCTTTGCTTCAGCTTCCCTTCATCATAACCCCGTATCCAAACAAAGTCCCTTTTTCAACTCCTCGGCTTCAATAAATTTTCCGGAAGGCAAACATTTGAACTCCCTGGCTAGAGGTAAAATTCTGCTGGCTAATCTTAATCCCCCACCTGGTTTGCTTGCTTCTGACAGGTTTAATTCTACACTCAACAACGTAGTGCTCTCTCATAACGGAAAATACGCGGCTGCCGGTTTTTTCAACGGCAAAATAGTTTTCGTTGATTATGCGAACAACAAAAAGAAGATAATCAAAACCTCTCTAAATGCTGTCTGGGCAATGAGCTTGAATAATAAAGGTGATAAAGTCGCTGTATCAGGGGACGGGATGGAAATTCTCGTCTATGCATTAAAAACAGGTAAACTTATTAAAAGCTTTTCTCTGATGATGGAAAGATATCCCTGCCTCAAATGGTCTCGGGATGACAAATGGCTCATCTATTCGAGCACCAGAGGTTATGTAACCAAAGTTAATTATCAGGATTTTGAAAAAGTAAAACCGGTAGGAAAAAGAATTGGTACTGCCGTATCCATGGCATTGAGTAAAGACGGAAACTATCTGGCCACCGGAAGTATCGATGGCAAAATACACGTCAAAAATTTTAAAACCGGGGAATTGCTCAAAATTTTCAATGCAGATCAAGGCGGGGTTGTCTGGTCCCTTGCTTTCAGCAAAACTTCAAACCTTCTCGTGTCCGGAAGTTTTGACGGCAATATCAGAGTTTGGAATTTAAATAATGACAAACCTGTTTCTATTCTGAGAGGTGAAGGCAAACCAGTCTGGAGAATTATTTTCTACAACGATAAAGACTGGATAATTTCCGGAGGAGGAAACAAAAACATAAGTATCTGGAATCTGGCAGAAAACAACCTGGAACTGTCTCTAGAAGCCCATGGAGATCTTATTCATGATCTGAGTCTCTCCCACAACAACAATAAACTGGTAACTGCATCCTATGACAAAAATCTCAAACTCTGGGATCTGTCAAAACCGAAAAAAATTAAAATAATCAATCACCACAAAGATTCCATTCTTGATGTTGCCTTCAGTTCAGACAACCGATTTCTAATTTCCAGCAGCAATGATCATCAAACCTGCATTTATTCCCTTGAGAATAATAAAAAAGTCTCCTGCATTACCGGTCATCGTTTTGGAGGTAACTCTCTTTCCAATCTATATGTGGTCAGAGATGGAAATCTTGTCCACTGGAATGGTTTAACTGGAAAAATAACTTCCATCTACAAAGGAAGAATTCTTTGCACAAATCTATCACCAGACGGAAAAATTCTAGCTGCCGGGTCCTTTACCGGAAAGATCAAACTCTTTTCTAATGATGGCAAAAAAATCAATGTTCTGAAAGGACATGACAAAAAAATCACTCAGATACTTTTTGGCAAAAACGGAAAAATCCTCTTTTCTTCTTCCCTGGATGGCAAAGTAATCATCTGGAAAATTAAAACGGGAAAAATAATGGGCACTCTCAAACACAAAGACTGGGTTACCGGACTGGCCCTTTCCGAAAACCAAAAATTCATCTACACCTGTGGCAAAGATCCAATCATTAGAAAATGGAACCTCAAAACCCTGAAAGCAGTTCAAAAATTCCCAGGACATAACCAGTGGGTTAACCGAATTGCTCTTTCTCCAGACAACAAACACCTGGCTTCTTCTTCAGACGATGGAAGTGTAAAAATCTGGTCTACACAAACCGGAGAATTGCTCTTTTCTTTCAAAACCAAAGTTAGTGTAGGCTTAAAATTCACTCCTGACGGCAAAATACTGGCCCTGAGTGATTTCAATAAAATCAAACTAATTATACTCGATTTTTCCATCCTTCATCAAAACCCCCTCCAAATCAAAAACCATTTTCAACAACTTTCCGGTCTAAAACTGAAAGGAATCAAAATTTACCCTCTTCAAACCCCCTTCAAAAAAACAAAATAAAGTTTATTCAATACTCTCACAAACTACACTCGTTGGTGGAATCAAAATCATCTTGATTTAGAACCTTAAAAAATAATTGAAAACTTCTAAAAAATAATTACTTTCATTGTTATGCGACAATTAGAAATGCAGGATACGTCAATTAGAAATGCGT